>JBAWFG010000434.1:0-16198 GCA_049591655.1 Solirubrobacteraceae bacterium | reverse complement strand
ACGGCGGCGCCTCCTTCCAGCGCGTCAGCGGCCTGTCGGGGATTGGCGCGTGGCGCTACCTCGGCTTCACCGACGCGCTCAACGGCGTCGCGCTGGGCACAGTCGGCTCCTCCGCACACACGCGACTTTTCCACACCGCCGACGGCGGGGTCAGCTACCAGCCGGTGACGATCCGCTGATCCGCTGATCCGCTCAGCCACTCAGCCACTCAGCCGCTCAGCCACTCAGCCGCTCGGCCGGGCAAGCGGCTCAGCCGGAGCGGTGGCGGCGGCGCATCATGTAGCGCCAGCCGACGGCCATTGCGATCAGCCACATCAGCGGAGGCGCCGCTCCGAACCCGGGTCCTGGCCGGTGGGCGAGATGACCATGGCTGCCAAACACAGTGGAGGCCACCGCCATCACGATCAGCAGCGTGACCACCACGAGGCCGAGCACCACGGCGGGGCGGGGGCGCGCCGGCAGGCGGGAACGGTCCCGCACGCTGACCTGCACGGGGAGGTCGGCGACGACCGCGTCGAGTTCGCCGTAGGTCCGCGCCGACAGCGCCACACCGAGCCGCTCGTCGAGCTCCTCGGCGAGCAGTCTTCCCTCCGTCGCCGCAATCCGCAGCCGCTCGGCCACGTGCTCACGGTCGGCATCCGATGCCCTCAAGGTTGACCGCCTGCTCATATCGATCGTGCTCCTCGGTCGCCGATGGCGGATCCTCACGGTCCGCTCTCCTGAGAGTACCGGGCGCCACTCGCGGGCCGGATGGCGTCCGTCAGCGAGGGGTAGCCGCTCGCCACGGTGAGGGCGGGTCACCGCGGGGTAGTGTGGATGAGACTGCCCAAACCCAGGAGGACAGATCATGAGCACGCCCTATGCGTTCGTTGCCCGGATCGAGGCCAAGCCCGACCGCGCCGAGGAGGTCGCCCAGCTGCTGACCGGGGCGCTGCCGCTGGCTCAGGCAGAGGAGGGAACCGTCGACTGGTACGCGGCACGCACATCGCCGACGACGTTCTGGATCTTTGACACGTTCGGCTCCGAGGACGCCCGTCAGGCCCACATCAACGGGGAGATCGCCGCTGCCCTGACCGCCAACGCCGACGAGCTGCTCGCCCAGCCGCCGGAGATCCTCCCGGCCGACATCCTGGCCGCCAAGTAGGCGGGCCCAGCCAGCGGGCGACCTGAGTCCTCACGCGCCCGGTAGCGCCCAATAGCCGTCGGCACCGGCCGGGCTGAACTCGGCGACGGCCTGCAGCTCCGACCGCGCCCGCTCGATCTCCAGCTGGGCGACGAGCGCGACCTCGGCGGTGGCCAGGGGCTCACCCGCCCATTCCAGCACGGTGCGCACGGACTCGGGGACGGGCCGGCGCCGTAGCCCGGGAGCGTGGTTGGCGATCACCGTCTCATACACCTCGACAGGGTTGAAGCCGGGGATGGCAGCGCCGTCGATGACATAGCTCGGAGCCGAGTAGCGCCGCTCGCCCGGCGGCCCGGAGAGCTTGTGGTCAAGGGCCCGGGCGGCCGGCGACGGCTGCCGCGCGGCCGCGGCGTCGGCCTCGAGGGCCGTCCCCACCTCAGTGCTCTCGGCCCAGGCGGCCAGCTCGCCGGGGTCAAGGCCGGCCTGCGCCGCGGCGCCGGCGATCAGTCGCGGGTCGTCGAGCAGGCCGCCCTGCATGACCGACACACGCAGACGGCGCAGCAGCATCTCGGCGCGCCCCGGCGCGAACAGGCGAGCCGCGACCACCGCACGGCAGGCCGGCTCCGATGATGCCGGACGGCCGTGGGGGCGTGGGTCGATCGGCATGCCGAAGCGCCGCTGCAGACCCGGGGCGCCCAGGGCGAGCTTCTCCGCCTCCCCCGGCTCCCGGGTGAGGACGATCATCCGGACAGTCCAGTGCAGGCTGTCGCCGTAGTGCCAACACAGGCGCTGGCGGACCGGCTCGGCCGAGAACGCGAACGGACAAGCGGGGTCGGTGAACAGCTGAACATCGAGCATCCGGGCACCATGCTGACATGCCCCTCACCGCGCTTCTGCTGTCGCTCGCCGCGGCGGCCGTTCACGCCAGCTGGAATCTGCTGCTCGCCGACGCCGACGATACCCAGGCCGCCGCGACGGTGGCGGTCGTCTCCGGGGTCCTGATCTTCGCGCCGGTCGTCGCCGTGACCTGGCGGCTGCAAGTGAGCGCGCTCCCCTTCATCGCCGTGTCGGGCACGCTGGAGGGCATCTATCTGATGCTGCTCGCCCGGGGCTATGCAACGGCGGCGATGAGCTTCGTCTACCCCATCGCCCGCGGGTCGGCGCCGGTGCTCGTACTCATCGCCAGCGTGGTGCTGTTGGGGGCCGGCGCATCGACGGCGGCGGCGTTCGGGGTGGTGCTCATCGCGGCGGGCATCGTGCTGGTGAGAGGATTGCGCAGCGCCGGCACCGTGGATGACCTCACGTTGGCGCTGTCGGTCGGCGCCTGCATCGCCAGCTACACGCTGGTCGACAAGCACGGCATCACCCATGGTGACCCGCTGTCGTATCTGGAGCTCGTGTTCGCGCTGACCGCGGCCGGGCATCTTGCCGGCACCCTGCGGGCGCGCGGACCGGCCGCGGTCCGCGCCGCGGTGAGGTGGCGGCCGGTGCTCGCCGGGATCGGCTTCTTCGGCTCCTACGCGATCGCCCTGTTCGCGCTGCGGCTCGCCCCGGCAGCATCGGTGGCCGCGGTGCGGGAGACCAGCGTGATCATGGCCACCGCGGTGCTGGCGCTGTGGGGGCGCGAGCGGGTGACGCTCGAGCGGCTCGCCGGGTCAGCCGTCGTACTCGGCGGCATCGTGCTGATCTCCCTGGGCTAGCGTGGCGTAGCCTGACGGGCCCGGTGGATGAGCCCCTGGACACGCCGCTCGAGCTGAGCCCCCGCGCCCGCTTCATCGCCGGCGCCCGGGCGGCGATCCCGTTCGCCGCGGCCGGCCTGCTGCTGTCGGCGTCCTTCGGCGTCGTCGCGCGCCAGGCGGGGCTTGGAGAGCTGGCGGCGATCACCATGTCGCTGATCGTGTTCGCCGGGTCGGCGCAGTTCGCCGCCGTGGCGATCATCGGTGCCGGAGGCTCACTGCAGGCGGCGCTGCTGGCCGCGGCCCTGATGAACAGCCGGTTTCTCGCCATGGGGGTCGCGCTGGCCCCCTCGTTGCCGGGCAACGCGCTGCGCCGCGCCGCCCAGGCGCAGGCCGTCGTCGACGCGTCCTGGGCGATGGCGCTGCGCTCCGACGGAACCTTCGATCGTCACTTCCTGTTCGGGGCGACCGCCCCGCAGTACGTGACCTGGGCGCTCGGCACGGTGGCCGGCGTCGTCGCCCAGGGCGTGATCGGTGACACCAGCCGGTTCGGACTCGACGCGGTGTTCCCGGCGTTCTTTCTGGCGCTGCTGATGGCCGAGGCGCGCAATCCGCGCAGTCGCGTGGTGGCGGTGGCCGGTGCCGCGATCGCGCTGGCGCTGACTCCGTTCACCCCGGCGGGCGTGCCGATCCTGGCGGCCAGCGTCGCCGCCCTGTGGGGCCTGCACGGTAGGCGCCCGGCATGAGCACCTCCTGGGCGCTGGTGCTCGGCTGCGCGGTCCTGACGTTCGCGATCAAGGCCGCCGGACCCGTGGCACTGGGCGGGCGGACCCTGCCGGCCTGGTTCGGATCGATCGTCGGGCTGCTGGCCCCCGCGCTGCTCGCCGCGCTCGTCGCCACCCACACGCTGACCTCCGGGCACCGCCTCACTGTCGGACCGGTCACGGCGGGGGTTCTCGCCTCCGCTCTGGTCATGTGGCGCACCCGTTCGATTCCCGCCTGCGTGCTCACCGCCGCCGTCGTCACCGCGCTGCTGCGCGCGCTGTGAGGCGGACCCGGCTGCGCTAGGGTCGGCGCCGAGTACCGAGGCCGAATGAGCACGTCTGCTCCGAGCACCCCGATTCTGCGGGCCCTGGGCCTGCCGGTGATTGGGGCCCCGATGGCCGGTGGCCCGTCGACGCCCGCGCTGGCCGCGGCGGTCAACCGGGCCGGCGGCCTCGGCTTCCTTGCCGCCGGGTACCTGACCCCCGACCGGCTCGACGAGGACATCGCCGCCACCCGCAGGCTGACCGACCGGCCGTTCGGGGTCAACGTGTTCGTCGCGGGGGACGGATCGGCCGAGCCCGGCCCGATCGCGGCCTACGCCGCCCGCCTGGACCCGCTCGCCGATCGGGCGGGAGTGACGCTCGGCCGGCCGCTCCATGACGACGACGGGTTCGCCGACAAGGTCGCGCTCGTGCGCAAGCGTGACATCCCCCTGGTGTCATTTACCTTCGGCGCTCCGCCGCAGGATGTGATCGACGCCCTGCATGCCGGCGGCGCCGAGGTGTGGCTGACCGTCACGTCGCCGGCCGAGGCGCGTGTCGCCGCCGCCATGGGCGCCGACGCGCTGATCGTCCAGGGGGTCGAGGCAGGCGGTCACCGCGGGGTGTTCGCCGATGACGCGGATCAGTCCGATCTGACCCTGCTCGCCGCCCTGGCCCTCGTCCGGGCGGCCGTCGCATTGCCGCTCGTCGCGGCCGGTTCGATCACCACAGGAGCAGCGCTCGGCGCCGTCCTCGTGGCCGGCGCGGCCGCCGGCCAGGTTGGGACGGCATACCTGCGCAGCGCCGAGGCCGGGACCTCCGACGCCCAGCGGGCCGCGACTGCGGGTGACGCGCCCACCGTGCTGACCCGGGCGTTCAGCGGCCGGACGGCTCGCGGGATCACCAACCGCTGGCACCAGGAGCACGGCGCCGGAGCTCCGCAGGCCTATCCGGAGGTCCATCATCTGACCGCGCCGCTGCGCGCGCACGGGCGCCGGGTGGGCGACCCCGACCTCATCAACCTGTGGGCTGGGCAAACGCACCAGCTCGCTCAGGGCCGCTCTGCGGTGCAGATCACCCGCGATCTGGCCGACGGAGCCCGGGTGGCGATCGAGTCCGCGTGGGATCGGCTCGGCAACCGGGACCGGTGATGGAGTCATCCCCCGGTCACAGCCGGATCGCCGGCACGGCGGACGCCGAGGAGGTCGCCGCCCTGCTTGATCGCTTCCAGCTCGAGTTCGACTCCTTCACTCCAGGAGCGGCGGCGCTCGTCCAACGGGTGCGCCGCCACATCACCCAGCACCTGAGCGTCTTTCTGCTCGCCGCGCCCGCGGAGGTCGGTGTGGCCCAGCTGCGGTTTCGCGAGTACATGATCACCGGCGAGACGGTGTGCACCCTGGAGGAGCTCTACGTCGTGCCCGAGCGTCGCGGCGAGGGCCACGGGCGGACGCTCGTCCAGAGCGCATTCTCCGTCGCGCGTGAGCAGGGGGCAACGGTCATCGAGCTCACCACCGCCGAGAACGACGCCGCCGCTCGTGGCCTGTACCGGAGCCTGGGGTTCACGAACCTGGAGAAGCCCGGACGGCCCGAGACCCGAATGCTCTACTACGAGCGCGAGCTCTCGCCAAAATCGCCGGCCAGCGCCCGGACGTAGCGCTCGGCCGAGCGCGCGACCGCCTGCGCGCCGTCGGCGGCGACCACCCGCCCGTACCAGGCGCCGTAGATGCGCTCAAACGCATGCGGCGCCAGGGTCGCCGCGATCCGCCGGACATCGTCGGCCGGCAGCGGGATCAGGTTCGGATAGCTGCGCATGAAGCCGACCCAGCGACGGTCCTGCACGACCGTCACGGTGTCGCCCGACAGCAATGCCCCGCGGCCCGCGCACCCGGCGGCCCAATGGGCGACGGTGGCACCCGGGAAATGACCGCCGAGACGCAGCAGGGTGACGCCCTGGCGCAGTGCGAGCGTCTCGCCGCTCCAGAATTGCACGCGCTCATCCGGGCGCATGACCCACTTCCGGTCGGCCTCGTGCAGGTGGACCGGGGCGTCGAAGCGCTGTGCCCACTCGACCATCGACGCGTAGTAGTGCGGATGTGAGATCGCGATCGCCGCTACGCCGCCGGCTCGTTGCACGGCGGCGACGATCTCGTCGTCGATGAGCGAGACGCAGTCCCACAGGACGTTGCCCGCGGGCCCCTGGACGAGCAGCGCCCGCTGTCCGATCCCGAATGACGGCCGGACACCGATCCCGAGCAGCCCCGGCTCCTCCTCACGAAGGTCGGCCCCATGGTCGGCGCGCAGCCGCTGCAGCGTCGTCCACTGTTGCCCATCCCGACCGACGTACTGACGCGGCTCGTCACAGATCGCGCACCGGTCGGGAGGCTCATCCGAGGGGGCGTACTGCACGCCGCAGGTGACACAGATATACGCCGTGGGCATCGGCGCCCGCGCTGGTCAGGCCGCCTCGGCGCGTGCCTTGAGGCCCTCGACCGGGCGGTCGGCCAGCAGCGACTCCACCCGCTCACGCACCGGACCGCGCACGGTGCGCACGACCATCGCCAGGCGCCGGCCGACGCCGATCTCCAGCTTGTAGGTGGCGAGCGTCAGGCCGTCGCCGCGCTCCTCGAAGCGCCATGACCCGTCGAGTGAGCGTAGATCCCCGTCCTCACGGGTCCAGCGCACCCCGCTCGGCGCGTCGTAGCTGAAGCGCAGCCGCATCCGCACGCGGGTCACGCTGGCGTCCATCTCGCTTTCGACCAGCGTCGCGCGGCCGTCACCGTCACGCTCGAGCACCTCGACCTCGGTCATCGCTCCGTGCCACTCGGTGACGCGGTCAAGATCGGCGGCGATGGCAAAGCAGCGCTCGCGCGGAGCGGCGATCTCGATCGTGCGGGTTCCCTCAAGGTCGGCCATGGCGCGGTGATACCCGTTTTACGCTCAGCGCAGCCGTGAAGCGGCGACCCGTCACGTGCTGGCGGGCCTGACGCCTGACCCGGCGACGTGGTCCGCACGCCGCCGGGAGCAACCTCAGGTCAGGCCTGGTCGCCGAGCCGGAACTGCAGCGTCTCGCCGTCGACCGCCACGTCGAGCTGCTTGTCGTCCAGGAACGGGGACACGTCGCCGTCCACGAACACCCGTGCGCCCTGGTCTTCGATGACCTCATCGCCGGTGTCGGGCTCGGCGGCAACGCTGAGCTGAAGTCCACCACCAGCGGGGCCGTCACCGTCAGCCGAGGGCCCACTGGGGGCAATGCGCAGCCCCCCACCGTCGGGCACCTCGGGAGCCTCCAGGATCTGCTCGATTGCCTCGGTTGCGTCTGAGCTGAGCGTCAGCATCGTGCACCTCCGTAATCGGGTTCAGGTCAGGCCTACCCAGGGCCCGAGGCGCCAAACGCACGGCAACCCGCGACGCGCGCGCCATCGTGTAGGCGGGGGCCGGCGTCTGGCGTCTGCTCAGAGCAGCACGGCGGTCAACACGCACGCAGCCCCCGCCGAGAGCAGCGCAGCCCCGGCCAGCGACTCCGGCGTGCGCATGACCGCCGGCAGACAGTCATCCAAGCGCCGCCAGACGACTGCGGCCCCCAGCAGCTCATGCATGAGCAGGTGGCCGCAGGCGGCCAGCAGCAGGCCAATGCAGAGGCTGAATTCCGTGTGGGTCATCCACCCATGTGATCGTCAGATCGCCGGCAACCTTGACCCCGACGTAGCATGGCCCCTCCGCGGAGGACTGCACCCTCCAGACAGAAAGGACGCCGCGTGGCCTACGAAGTGCCCCACCACTACATCGAGCGATACGCGGATCTGCTTGTCAACTTCGCGCTTGGGGGCGGCGCCGGGATTGCCGCAGGCGACGTCGTGCGTGTGGTCGCGCCGGAGAGCGCCAAGCCGCTGTATGCGGAGCTGTGTCGCGCCGTCTGGCGCGCCGGCGGCCACGCGCTCGGCGACTACCTCCCCGACGACGACGCGCAGGGCAACTTGAGCCGAGATTTCTATGAGATCGCCGGCGCCGAGCAGCACGCCTTCTTCCCCGCTGCCTACAGCCGGGGGCTGATGGATGAGATCGACCATGTCATCTTCGTTCGCTGCCTGGCCGATCCGCGCGCGTTGGCTGACGTCGACCCGGCGAAGTTGCTCGTGCATCAGCGCTCCCGGCAGCCGATGACCGAGTGGATGACCGCCAAGGAGAACGCCGGGCGCTTCACCTGGACGGTCGGGCTGTACGGAACCGAGGCGATGGCCGCCGAGGCCGGGCTGTCGATCGAGGCCTATTGGGAGGAGATCATCCGCGCGTGTTTTCTCGACACGCCGGACCCGAAGGCGAGCTGGCGAGGCGTGGTAAAGCAGCTGCAGACCTATACCGACGCGCTCGACGCCCTGCCCATCGACCGGTTGCACCTGCGAGGCCGGGACGCCGACCTGTGGATCACGCTCGGCGAGCGCCGGCGCTGGATCGGTGGCGGTGGGCGCAACATCCCGAGCTTTGAGATCTTCACCAGCCCAGACTGGCGCGGCACCGAGGGCTGGATCCGCTTCAGCGAGCCGCTCTATGAATACGGGTCGCTCATCACCGGGATCGAGCTCGCGTTCCACGATGGCTCGCTGACACGAGCGACCGCCGCCGAGAACGAAAAGCTCCTGCTGGAGATGCTGGCCACCGAGAACGCCGATCGCGTCGGCGAGTTCTCCCTCACCGACTCCCGCCTGTCGCCGATCTCACACTTCATGGCCGACACGCTGTTCGACGAGAACACCGGCGGTCCGTTCGGCAACACCCACATCGCCGTCGGCAAGGCGCTGGCGCAGTGCTACGCCGGCGATCCGGAGGCGCTCTCGCCCTCGGACTGGGAGCGATTGGGGTTCAACGAGTCGGTCGTTCACACCGACATCGTGTCGACGACCGACCGGGAGGTGACGGCGGTCCTCCGAGACGGCAGCCGGCGGACGATCTACGCCGGAGGCCGGTTCGAACTGGGCGTGTAGGGTGTCCAACGAAGCGGGTGACCCCGCCAGCACCGACCTCACCGCAACGCCGGCCACGGTCTCGGACGTGCTGGTGCTCTGAGCCCACGAGGGGAGGCAGGGATGGGAGCGATACAGGTACACGAGTTCATGACCCTCGACGGGATCATCGACGCACCGACATGGACGATGGACTTCGGCTTTGATCCTCGGATGGGAGAGGCGATCGCCGGGTTCGTCGGATCCTGTCGGAGCATCCTCCTGGGGCGCACGACATACGAGATGTTCGAGCCGGCGTGGTCATCGCGCACCGTCGACGACGACCCCGGAGCGCCGTTCTTTAACGACACCACCAAGTACGTCGTCTCCTCGACGCTCACGACTCCGACATGGCGCAACTCGGAGATCGTCGGCCCGTATGACGCTGAGACGATCCGGAAGCTCAAGAACGCGGTCACCGGTGACATCTATGTGAGCGGCAGCAGCACGCTGGTCAGGGCGATGCTCGCCGACGGCCTGATCGACGGCCTGCACCTGTTCATCTATCCGCTGACGCGCGGCACCGGTCCCCGACTATTCCCTGAACGAGCGGCGCCCGGGACCCTGACCCGCACGGCCTGCGAGTCGTACGAGAACGGCGTGGTGTATCTGGCCTACCGAGCTGACGTGTGACGCGGGAGGAGGTGGCACAGCAGCTGTCTCGGCGGCGCTCAACCGTCGGCGCTGCGTGGACCGCGGCCGGCCAGGTGGTGCTGATCGGCGCCGGGGAGCCCATCCCGATGCCCGGCCACGGCGACCTCACCTACCCGTTTCGCGCGCACCCCGAGTACTACTACCTGACGGACTCCGACCGCCCCGGTGGCGTGCTCACGTTCGACCCCGGCGAAGGGTGGCTGCACTTCGAGGCGCCGATCAGCGCGAGCGAACGGCTCTGGCTCGGGACTCCCCCCGACGGGCCGACGGGACCGACCACCTCTGAGCTCGCCGAATGGCTGCGGTCACGCGCAAGCGCTGCGATCGCCTGGCTCGGCGTCCCTCTCGACGGGGCCGGCTTCGACCTCGAGCGCACTCGCGAGGCGCGCTTCGAACTCGACGCCATCCGCCGCCCCAAGGACGCGCTTGAAATCGAGCGGATGCGTCACGCAGAGCGGGCAACCCGGGCGGCGTTCGCCGCCGTTGTCCCGTGGCTTGCAGACGGCGTGAGCGAACGTCGGGCACAGATCGAACTGGAGGCCGAGGCGTTTCGCCACGGCGCGGATGCAATGGCCTATGAGACGATCCTCGCCGGGGGACCCAACTCGGCGGCACTGCATTTCGCGCCAACCTCGCGGCCGATGCGCGAGGGAGAGCTCGTGCTCATCGACGCGGGCGCCGACCACCTGGGCTACGCCAGCGACATCACGCGCACCTACCCGGTCGGGGGCCGGTTCGCCACCGAGCAGCAGGAGCTTCATTCATTGGTCCGTGCTGCGGAGCTGGCGGCGATCGAACGCTGCGCAGCGGGCATCGAATGGCGAGAGGTGCATCTGGAGGCAGCCCGGGTGATTGCTGAGGGACTCGGAGGCTGCGGACTGCTTCGCGGTGAGCCCGACGCGCTGATCGAGAGCGGCGCCGTGGGCCTGTTCTTTCCCCATGGGATCGGCCACCTCCTCGGTCTCGGGGTGCGTGACGCGGGCGGGATCCTGCCCGAGCGACGCAACGAGCCAGCGCCGTTTCCCAATCTGAGGATCAACCTGCCGCTCGCTCCCGGCATGGTGGTGACGGTCGAACCGGGTATCTATTTCGTGCGGGCGCTGCTGCAGGACCCCGAGCAGCGACGCCGCCACCGTGATCACGTGGTGTGGGACCGTGTCGACCGGATGCTCGATTTCGGCGGCATCCGGATCGAGGACAACGTCCTGATCACCGCCGAGGGGCACGAGGTGATCACCGCCGACGTGCCGCTGCTCGGCTGACCGAGCTGGGCGCCGTGACGCGGTGCAGGGGTGTGTGGCCGCGCTTGCCGGCCGCCTCGATGATGTCGACGGCCCGCAGGCAGTAGGCGGTCCGCTGCGCGAGCACCGTGCCGCACCCCAGAAGTGAGGCCAGCTCACGGGTGCTGAACGGCTCGCTCGGGAGCGGCGGGAGCGCACGGAGGACATCCTCGGCACCGTTGAGCTCGACCCGTCCGATCACCTCCCGGAGATGTCGCTGCCCCGGGTCGCGGGTTCGCCCCCGGACCGTCACCCGCTGCGCCCCGCGGATGTGGTCCTCGGCCAGCAGCAGCACCTCGATGGTGAGGTTGGGGTGCGTCAGCAACCACGGGAACGAGGTCAGCTTGTCGAACACCTCCGCCACCGTTCCCCGCTTGGGCGACCGCCGGCTCGATACCACCTCCCCGTGCTCGTCGACGCGCACGATGCGCCGCTCGACGGCGACTGGGTGCACGATCCGGAAGGTGTGCCGGTCAAGGAGCGCGTCAAGCTTGGCGCCCAGCGGGCCAAAGCCACCGGTCTGCACCTCGACCAGCTCGCCATCGGCGCGGACCATGTCGATCACGAACCGGCCGACCGGCACCTCCAGCCGGTCGCCCGGCCCGGCCAGCATCGCCTTGACCGCGGCGTGCAGCGGCCCCTCGCGCAGCACGCCGATCGTCGACACGCCCCACAGGCTAGGGCTGGAGTCGGCGTCCGTCCGGGATCAGGCGGCCTGCGACTCCATCGCCGGCCAATCGGAGTAGCCGGTCTCGTCTCCGCCGTACCAGTACTGCTGGGGCGCCTCGGCCAGCGGCGCGCCGGAGCGGATGCGCTGGACGAGATCCGGGTTGGCGATGTAGGCCCGGGCGAAGGAGATGAGGTCCGCCTCACCGCTGGCGAGCACCTGCTCGGCATCCTGCACCGAGAGCTCGTTATTGCCGATGTAGGCGCCCGGGCTCCGCCGCCGCAGCTCGGTGAAGTCGACCTCGTCCGGAGACTCGCGGGTGGTGTAGGTGACGCCCTCGACGAAGTGCGTGTAGGCCAGGCCGAGCTCAGACAGCGCATCCACGTAGGTGCCATACGTCGCCATCACGGTCGAATCGAGCTCGGTTGCACCGGGCTGCGTGGTCGCCGGCGACAGCCGGATCCCGACGCGACCGGGTCCCCACACGTCGACCACCGCACGGGCGACGGCGAGCGGAAACCGCAGCCGGTTGGCGACGTTGCCGCCGTACTCATCGGTGCGCTGGTTGGTGGAGTCGCGGACGAACTGCTCGAGCAGGTAGTTGTTGGCCGAATGGATCTCGACACCGTCAAAACCGGCCGCCTTGGCGTTCTCGGCCGCATGGCGATAGTCCTCGACGATCGCCGGGATCTCATCGGTCTGGAGCGCACGCGGCTCCACGTGGTCCTTCATGCCCTCCTTGGTGAATGCCTGTCCTTCGGGCCGGATCGCCGATGGCGCCACCGGCTTCTCGCCACCGTGCAGGTCCGGATGCGAGATCCGGCCGGTGTGCCACAGCTGCAGCAGGAACCGGCCACCCCGGGCGTGGACCGCATCGACGACGGGTTTCCAGGCCTCCACCTGGGCGTCGGACCAGATCCCGGGGGTGAGGGCATATCCGACGGCCTGCGGGGAGATGTTCGTCGCCTCGGAGATCACCAGGGCGGCATCGGCACGCTGGGCGTAGTAGTCGGCCGCAAAGGGCGGCACGAGGCCGTCGCCGTCGGAGCGGCTACGGGTCATGGGGGCCATGACGATTCGGTTGGGCAGATCGAAATCGCCCACTGTTATCGGAGAGAAGAAAGAGGAGGTCATGTCCTCCCCATACCCGGCCCCGCGCGCCGGACGCGCCGATCTGGTGCCACCGGCCGGGTCGATCCTGTTGAAGGAGCGCCGCTGCGGGCACACCTCTGGTGTGACCGTCGCGCTCGTAGCCCTCGTCGCCCTGATCGCCTCTTGCGTGCAGGCCGCCGCCAGCGTGGGGTTCGCGCTGATCGTCACGCCGGTGCTGTTCGCCGTGATGAGCCCGGCGGGGGCGATCATCACCGGCGCAGCGCTCGGATTGATGCTCAACCTGCTGATGCTGTTCGCCGAACCCCGGCGCCCGACGGTGGCGTGGGGCGAGGCGATGCCGATCTTCGCCGCTGCCATCCCGGGGAGCATCTGCGGCGTGCTCATCCTCCAGAATGTGCCCAAGCCCGCCCTCCAGATCGCGATCGGGATCGCCGTCATCACGGTGACCGCGCAGCGCCTGATGAGACGCCCCCCGGCGCCGGCGGCCGGGACCGTACGGGCTCCCTCGCTCTGGTCACGGCTTTCGCTGGGCCTGGCCACCGGCACCCTCTCGACGTCCACCGGCGTCAGCGGACCGCCACTCGCGCTGTGGCTCTCTACGCGAGGGCTGTCACCGGCCGAGCTGCGGGATTCGATGAGCGCGCTGTTCTTCGGGACCGGCGTGATCGCAGCGGTCACCGTGGTGCCTCTGCTGCACAGCGCGCACGTCGACACGTGGGCCGTCGCAGCCGCCGCCGCCGGGGTGCTCGCCGGCCATGCGATCGGCAGCCGTCTCTTTACCCGCCTCACCGGGCAGCGGGTTCAGTACGCGATGCTCGCAGTGATCGTCGCCTCCGGCACGGCGAGCCTCGTGCTCGGGCTCACCGCCGCCCTGTAGGGGTCTGCCTGGGGCGGCGGGAGCGCCACCGCAGACTGGGTGGCGCGCGCCAGACGTGCCGCTCGGCGTAGGGCCATGCGTAGACCGGACTGCCCTCAGTGATCAGCTCGCTGAGACCCGGATGCCCGAGCTCGCGCGCCGACCAGTCATAAAGAGGCTGCAGCCGCGGTGCGATCACCGCGTAGTCCAGCATGCGGCCGAAACCGTGCTCGTCGCGGAGGTAGACCTCCAGATCAGCCGACAGCGGATAGCGGTGGGGAAGGACCCGGCCGAGCGAGAGGAAGATGCCGGCCATTCCGAGCCGGGGATCGCCGAGCAGCGGACCGAGTGGCGCCAGACGGCCGAGCGCCAACCGCGGCGCGGCCACCAGCGCATGCGCGTAGAGAACGCGCAGCAGGACCACGTTGAGGAAGAAGCGCTCGGCTCTGCACTCGCGTTCGGCCAGCTCACGGTGCTCGAGGTAGGCGGCGACGATGCTGGCGTTGTGCGCGCGGTACCAGTTGCCTGCGGTCGGCTCGGCGATGAACGTCATCCAGAGCGCGATCGTCGGCGAGGACATCTCTCCGAGCGCCCCGCCCGCCCGCGCAACGGCCTCGCATCCGTCACGGAGCAGCCGTTCGTTCATCGCGCGCCACCACGGGCTTCCCGGCGGGTCGCGCTCAACGGCATTGAGCACCCCCCGCTCGACCTCCCAGCGCATGAACGACATCGCCGCCCGGCGAAACCGCAGGTGACGCGGCGCCCGGCCCGTCGGTCCGTGGTAGGTCGCCAGGGCCAGCGCATGGCGTGCCGCCGGATCGTCGCGCACCGCAGCGACCTGCCTTGCGGCCACCATCGCGGCACCTTGCACCTCGAGCACGCCGCCATCCTGGCAGGAGTGCGCGCCATCGACGCCCCTGGGACGATGCGGGCGATGGATGGTTGGGTCGGCTATGGGTGCTCGGTGCGCCAGGGATCTGTCTGACCCTGTCGCTTAAGCCACGCCCGGGCGTCGCGACGCCCGAGTTCGATCAGCGGCTCGATGAACTCCGCAGCGAAGAACAAGTAGCTCAACAGCTCGCCGCGGACGGGGTTGCGCCCGGCATCCAGGAGCCGCCCCAGGAGCGCCAGCTCTCGGTTGTGGCGGAGCCCGCGCGCGCCGGCATAGTGACGGTTGTAGACATCCATGGCCAGACGCCCGATCCCGAGGCGATCCGCGGGCGCGACGAAGATGTACGGCACGCGGCGGTGGGTGAGCGGGTTACGGCTCTCCGCCACATCGCTGTTGATCGTGGCCAGGGTGTCGACGTCGTGCGCGAGCTGGCCGGCGAGCAGGGACTGGGCCACCGCCGCCGCGCCGTCGAACACGTCCGGGCGCCGCCCGCCGTCCTGCAGCGCCGGCCCGGCAACCGAGTTCAGCCCGATCACGACCAGCCGACCGGCGCCCAGCTTCAGCGCAGGCTTCAACGGCGTGTTGAGCCGCACGCCGCCGTCGCCGTACCAGCGGTCACCGACCAGCACCGCCGGGAACAGTGACTGGATCGCGCTGGAGGCTTGCACGTGCTCGACCCCGATCCGAGTGGCGAGGTAGTCGATGCCGCGCCGGTTATCGGCAGCCGGTGACTCACCGCCGTAATGGAACACCGTGCTTCTCGCCGTCGCGTAGTCGGTTGCGACGACCGCGGCCGTGGCCAGCGTGCCAGCGTCGATATTGCGGGCCAGTTGGTGAAAGTCGATCAGCGCCGCGATCGTCTGCGGTTGCGGACTGGTGTCAAGGAGGCTCGGCGGGGCGGGCGCGCGGATTCCCACCAGCTCCAGCCCGTACAGCAGCAGCCGCGCAAGCTCACGCGGGGACCACAGCGGGCCGATGACCTCACCGATCTCGACCTCTCCCCACTGCTGCGCCCCCGAGCGCGCGGAGACCTGCAGTCCGTCCTGCGCATTGGCGGCCAGATACGCGGCCCCCAATCCCCCCGCGCTCGTGCCGACGATGATCCGCGCCGGCTCGTCGAGAACCGGCGCCAGCACTTCGAGCGCCCCGAACTCGTACGCGCCGCGCGCGCCGCCACCCGACAGCACTATCCCGATCGTTCCGTCCACCGCCGTCACCCCTCCCGCCGCCGAACCGGAGAGCCATCGTATTCGACCCCGGGTGCGTTACTGCTGCAGATCAACGGTTGGGACCAGATGCGCTGGGAACGATGGAGCGGATCAGACGACGCCGGCGGCTGGGCGATGCATGTGCTTGATACCTCGAGCCTGACCGCCGAGGCGGTGGCGCGTGAGGTGCTCGCCTGGTGCCGTCGCGCGCTCGCGGGGCGGGCACCCGTTATGCACGTCGATTAACCGCCGCGGAGCCCCGGCGCCCGCGTGCCGGGTGGCTACGAGCCCTCGGCCTGGGACCGCAGGCCGGCAAACGAGACCGCACCGAGAACCACGCCGGCCGACGCCACCACACCAACCAGCACCCGCCCCGCGACGGGCAGCGCGTCGCCGGCCGCCAGCGTGCCCACGAGATCCGCCGCATCCGCGGCGATCGCCGCGGCCACCCACGGACGCAGGTGAGCACCCGGCGCGATCAGCCCGCCGACCCCCAGCGCCAGGTCACGGGCGCCGAGCCCACGGGTGACAACCTGGGTGCCGACGCGCCCGGCGTCCTTGCCCAGCCACGGGCCGGTGACCCGCTCAGGCGCCGCGACGAGCGCGAGTCCAAAGCCGATCCGTCCAGCAGCCACCAAGCGACCAACGTTTGCAGCGTTCATATGGGAGCCAGACTAACCGCTTGCCAGGCAAGGCTCGTAGGTTTG
>JBAWFG010000433.1:0-5504 GCA_049591655.1 Solirubrobacteraceae bacterium | reverse complement strand
GGGCCGCTCGGCCCGCCGGCTGGCGCTCGCCGCCGGCTGCGCGCTGGTGGCGTTCATCGCCGCCAACCCGTACGCGGTGCTGGACTTCAACGCGTTCCACGCCGGACTTGACACCCAGCAGTCGCTGGCCGGCGGCTCTGACCCGGAGAAGCTCGGGACCACCGCCGGCAGCGGCACCGCGTTCTACATCTGGACGTTCACCTGGGGGCTGGGGTGGGCGCCGTCGCTGGCGGCGCTCGGCGGCAGCGTCCTGCTCGTCGTCCGCCGGCGGCTGGCCACCGCGCTGGTGCTCATCCCGGCGCCGATCGCGTTCATCATCTACATGGGCGACCAGCAGCGCTACTTCGGGCGCTGGCTGATGCCGATCTTCCCGATCGTGGCCCTGCTCGGCGCCTACGGCGCCGTCGAGTTGGCGCGCTGGCTGATCCGCGCGCGGCGGCTGCCGGTGCCGGCGGCGGTGCTCGGCGTCACGGTGGTGATGCTCGCCCAGAGCCTCGCCACCGACATCCACAACGACCGGGTGCTCTCCCGCGCCGACACCCGCAACCTCACCCGATCCTGGATGGTCGGCCACATCCCCGCCGGGGCCAAGGTCGTCGTCGAGCCGGTGGTCTCCGACGACTGGGGCCAGGACATCGGGCGCTCGCTGCCGTGGACCCCGTCGGGCGCCCGCTGGGAGCTGTGGAATCCGTACGTCACCGACGTCGATGCCGCCGGTAACCGCCTTCCGGTCGGTGAGCACCGCTTCGTGGCGATCGACCAGTACGAGCGAACGCTGCGTCCCGAGCTGCTCGACGAGTACGCCCAGGCGCGCTACTGCTGGGTGGTGATCGGCTCGCTGCAGGCCGGGCGGTCCTTCGCCCAGCCCGGGATCGCCCCGGCGGCGATCGCCTACTACGCGCAGCTGGCCAACCACGCCCGGCTCATGTACCACGTATCCCCGTTTGCGCGCGGATCCCGCGCGGTCCCGTTCAGCTTCGACTGGTCGATCGACTACTACCCGGGCCAGTACCAGCGACCCGGGCCGGAGATGAGCGTCTACCGCCTCACGACCGGCAAGTGCAGCCTGACCGCTGCCCCGGCACATCGCCGGGGCTAGCCGCCGCGGATAACTATCCTGAAGCGCGCACATGCCGACGGTTGCCGATACTGATCGCCGCCACCTGGCCCGGGCGATCGAGATCGCCGAGCAGGGCCGCGGGCGCGTCTCGCCCAACCCGCTCGTCGGCGCGGTGATCGCCGACGGTGATGGGCCGATCGGCGAGGGCTTCCACGCCGAGCTGGGCGGGCCCCATGCCGAGGTGCAGGCGATCCGCGCCGCCGGTGACCGAGACCTGACCGGCGCGACGCTCTACGTCTCGCTGGAGCCCTGCTGCCACCAGGGCCGGACCCCGCCGTGCACCGACGCGATCCGCCAGGCCGGCATCGGCCGGGTGGTTGTCGCCTCCGACGATCCCTCCGATCACGCCAACGGCCGCGGGCTCGGGATCCTGCGCGACGAGGGGGTGGAGGTCGTGCTCGACGATGGTGAGCTCGCCTCCCGCGCCCGCCTGCTCAACCAGCCGTTTCGTAAGCACGCGCGCACCGGGCGCCCGTGGGTGCTGTTCAAGGCGGCGATGACGCTCGATGGCAAGGTCGCGACCCGCAGCGGCGACTCCAAATGGATCTCCGGTACCACCAGCCGGGAGCGGGCCCACTACTGGCGCGCCGAGTGCGACGCGGTGGTGGTCGGGATCGGGACCGCGCTCGCCGACGACCCTCTGCTCACCGCTCGCGTCCCCGGCGTGGCACGCCAGCCCCGGAGGGTCGTGTTCGATTCCCTCGGCCGGTTGCCGCTCGACACCCAGCTCGTGCGCGACGCCCGCCGGCTGCCGATCACGGTGGTCGTCTCCCGGGCCGCCCCGCGGTCAGCGACCGAGGCGCTGGAGGCCCACGGCGTCGACGTGATCGTCGCCACCGGCGAGCACGAGCCCGCCCGGGTCTGCTCGGCGCTGGACCAGCTGGGCGCCGCCGGGATCGCCTCGATCCTGCTGGAGGGCGGCCCGCACCTCGCCGGCGCGTTCCTCGACGCCGGCGAGATCGATGACATGCGGCTGTTCCTGGCCCCGGTGATCCTCGGCGCTCGCGCCGCCCGGGACCCGTTCGAGGGCCAGGGGGTGGAGCAGATCGCCGACGCCGTGCGGGCCCTGACCCTCCAGTGCGAGCGGATCGACGAGGACCTGCTCGTCTCCGCCCGCGTCAAAGAGTGGTGACGCCATCTTTACGGGCCTGATCGCCGACCTCGGCACGATCGAGGACCTCGAGCGCTCCGGTGACGGGGTGGTGCTGGTCGTCTCCAGCCCGCTGGCCGCGCAGTTGAGCGAGGGGGATTCGGTCGCGGTCAACGGCGTCTGCCTGACCGCCACGCAGGTGCAGCCGACGGCGTTCAGCGCCGAGGTGATGAACGAGACGCTGCGAATGAGCTCGCTGGCGGACGCCCGCCCGGGCTCGCCGGTCAACCTCGAGCTGGCGATGCGCCTGTCCGACCGGCTCGGCGGCCACATGGTGCAGGGCCACGTCGACGGCGTCGGCACCGTCCGGGCGGTCGTCGCCGACGGGTTCGCCCGGCGGGTCGAGATCGAAGCCGGCGACGAGATCCTGCGCTATCTCGTCCACAAGGGGTCGATCACCGTCGACGGGGTGTCGCTGACGATCGCGGCGCTCGGAGACGCATCGTTTACCGTTTCGCTGATACCCGAGACGCTGGAACGGACCAATCTCGGCCGCGCCGAGATCGGTATGACCGTGAACCTGGAGGTTGACGTGCTGGCCAAATATGTCGAGCGACTGGTGGCGAACCGTCGATGAGCTCCACCCAGTCGACGTTCGCCACGATCGAAGACGCGATCGAGGACATCCGCCAGGGCAAGATGGTCGTCGTCTGTGACGACGAGAACCGTGAGAACGAGGGCGACCTGACGATGGCCGCCCAGTTCGTCACCCCCGAGGCGGTCAACTTCATGCGCAAGGAGGGGGGAGGGCTGATCTGCCTGGCGCTGACCCCCGAACGCTGCGACGAACTCGGGCTTGACCTCATGGCGGCCAAGAACGAGTCGGCGTTCGAGACCGCGTTCACGGTTTCGATCGAGGCCCGCTCGGGCGTCAGCACCGGGATCTCGGCGGCTGACCGGGCGCGCACGATCCAGGTGGCGATCGACCCCAAGTCAAGCCCCCGTGACCTCGTCCAGCCCGGGCACGTGTTCCCGCTCAAGGCGCGGCCGGGCGGCGTGCTGGAGCGCGTCGGGCAGACCGAGGCGGGCGTCGACCTCTCACGGTTGGCCGGGCTGAACCCGTCGAGCGTGATCTGCGAGATCATGAACGACGACGGGACGATGGCCCGGGTCGCCGACCTCGGGCCCTACTGCGCGCGCCACGGGATCAAGATGATCACCGTCGCGGACCTCGTCGCCTACCGCCGCCGCCACGAGAAGCTCGTCGAGCGCGTCGTGTCGACGAGCCTGCCGACCGCGTTCGGCGACTTCGTCGCCGTCGGCTACCGGTCCCTGATCGACAACAAGCACCACGTCGCCCTGGTCAAGGGGGACGTCGACGGCACCGAGGACGTGCTCGTCCGGGTGCACTCCGAGTGCCTCACCGGCGACGTCTTTCACTCGCTGCGCTGTGACTGCGGCGAACAGCTGGAATCGGCGCTGGCGATGATCGAGAACGAGGGTCGCGGCGTCCTGCTCTACCTCTCCCAGGAGGGCCGGGGGATCGGTCTGCTCAACAAGCTCAAGGCCTACAAGCTGCAGGAGGAGGGGCTTGACACCGTCGACGCCAACCTGCGTCTCGGGCTGCCCGCCGACCTGCGTGACTACGGGATCGGCGCCCAGATCCTCGTCGACCTGGGCCTGTCGAGCATCCGGATCCTCACCAACAACCCCAAGAAGATCTCCGGTCTGGCCGGCTACGGACTGTCGGTGGCCGATCAGATCCCGATCCAGCACGCCCCCAATCCGCACAACGAGGCCTACCTGCGGGCCAAGGTGCAGAAGCTCGGGCACACGCTCCATCATCAGGGCCTCGCGCTGGACGAGGAGATGATCGAGCACGAGCACGAGCAGGACCGCCACCGCCACGATGCCCGCTGACCCACCGCGCCGGGTCGCGCTGTGCGTGGCCCGCTTCTACACCGAGCTCGCCGAGGCGCTCGAACGCGGGGCTCGCGAGGCGCTCACCGAGGCGGGGGTGACGACCATCGAGAGCTTCTCGGTGCCCGGTGCGTTCGAGCTGCCGCTGATCGCCCAGTACGCCGCGCGGTCGGGGCGCTTTGACGGCGTCGTCTGCCTCGGCGCGGTGATCCGCGGCGAGACCGACCACTACGACTACGTCTGCTCGGGGGCGACCGACGGGATCCTGCAGGTGGGCCTGCAGACCGGCGTTCCGTGCGGCTTTGGCGTACTGACCGTCGACACCATGGAGCAGGCGCTGGACCGGGTTGCCGGAGGGTCCAAGCGGGACACCGGCCGGCACGCCGTCGAGGCGGTGCTGGCGTCCCTCGACGTCCGCGACGCGCTGGCGGTCCCGGCTCCGTAGCGACTCCGCGGTCGCGCTGGTCGGCCGCTGCGGTGGCCCGCGAGGGGGTCGCCGGTGGAACCGGGGCGGCAAACATCCACCCCCGGCGACGCGCGCCGGCTTGCCTCAGTCGGTGGTGAAGTTGCGCTGGACCTGCGCGCCCGCTCCGGAGCCCGCTCCGGCTCCGGCGCCGGCTCCGGGCTTACGGTGGCTGGGTGCGGTGATCCCGGCCCCGCCCGAGCGACTGTGGGCGGGGTTGGAATGGGCGGGGTTTGAGGGAGCCCCGACCGGCGGCTGCCCGCTCTTGGTGAGCGCCTGGTTGAGCGTCTGCATGACGACCGGGAGCTGGTTGGGGATCTTGGCCCGCTGCTCGAGGATCGAGACCGCGGCGGGGGCGTTGCCGGCCATCAGCAGCGACTTGCCGAGGTTGTAGAGCGCGTAGGCGTAGGTGAGGCTGCCGGGCGTCGCCGAGGAGACCGCTTGGCGCAGCGTCGGGATCGCCTGCGCGTAATTACCGGCGAGCATGTCCTGATACCCGGCCTGCTGCAGCTGGTCGGCCGACTGCGGTGGCGTGGGTGCCGGCGTGGTGCTGGTCGTCGTGGTGGGAGTGGCGGGCTTGTGATGGGTCACCGGCTTGGACCTGTGAGCCGGCTGGGCGCGCGCCGCGACGGTCGTGCGCGGGTGGGTGGTCACCTTGGCGCTGCGCAGCGGATGGGGGGTGGAGGACCCCAGGCCGCCTGAGGCCAGCGCCCCGATGACGCCGAGCACGACGAGCAGCGCTGCCAGCGCCATGTAGCGCCCGCGGCGGTGCGATGACCTCCCCCGCTGCAGGGAGTCGGCGGGAGTCCAGGTGGGGACCACCCGGTGTGTGCCGGTGGTGGGCTGACGGACGCGGGAGGCGGCGACGGCGGCCGCGGCGCCGGCGGGACGGGCGAGGGGGGCCGCCGAGC
>JBAWFG010000432.1:0-3480 GCA_049591655.1 Solirubrobacteraceae bacterium | reverse complement strand
GTACCTCGCTTCCTCGCCGCCCGGGCGACCCGTGCGCCGTGCCGGGAAATGGTACCGGCGGCCCGACCCCACACACGCCGCCCGGGACGCCAGGAGACCCCGGCGAGTCCGCCGATCACGCAACCGTTGAGTTGCGCTAGGTTGGGGTCGTGCCCTCCCTGCTCGTCCTCGGCGGCTCTCACTTCGTCGGTCGCGCCGTTGTCGCCGCCGCGCTTGACCGCGACTGGCAGGTCGTCACCTTCAATCGTGGGGGCACGGCGGTTCCGGCGGGGGTCGAGCACCTGCGCGGCGACCGCCTGGACCCGGGCACGCTGGCGCCACTGGCCAGCCGTGATTGGGACCTGGTCATCGACACCTGGTCAGGCGCACCCCGCGCCGTCCGTGACAGCACTCACGTCCTGCGCGAGCGGGCCGCGCACTACGCGTATGTCTCCAGCGGATCGGTCTACACCGCCCCGCCCACACCGGGCGCGCGGGAGTCAACGCCAACCGTCGAAGGCGACCCCGACGGTGACGACGGTGAGTATCCGGAGCTCAAGCGCGGCGGCGAGCTGGCGGTGACGCGGACGTTCGGCGACCGGGCGCTGCTGGCACGCGCCGGGCTCATTCTGGGGCCGTGGGAGAACATCGGCCGGCTGACCTGGTGGCTGGCCCGGATGGCCCGGGGTGGCGAGATCCTCTGTCCCGGTCCGTCCGACCTTCCGCTGCAGTACATCGACGCCCGCGACCTGGCCGCGTTTCTCATCGACGCCCCGATGGCCGGTCACTCAGGTCCGTTCAACGTCATCAGCCACCGCGGCCACGCCACGACCGCCTCCCTGCTCAGCGCCTGCCGCGACGTCGCCGGGGCGCCCGGAGTGGAGCTGACCTGGGTGGCGCCGGAGACGATCGTGAGCGCCGGCATCGAACCCTGGGAGGAGCTGCCGATCTGGATCCCGCCCGGCCACGAGTACGCGGCCATGCATGACTACGACGTCGAGCGCGCCCACGCCGCCGGCCTGCGCTGCCGGCCGGTCGCCGACACCGTGGCAGACACCTGGCGCTGGCTGGAGTCGCTGGGCGCTGCCCCGGTGCTCCGGCCCGGCCGCCCGGCACCGGGTCTGAGCGCCGAGCGCGAGCGGGCCACGCTCGCTGCCTGGCACACCAGCCAGAGCGCGCGGTAGGCTCGACGCCGTGACCGAGTGGTTCGACGAGCTCGCCGAGTTCCTGCGCATCGAGTCGGTGAGCGCGGATCCGGCCCAGGCCGGCCGGGTGCAGGAGGCCGGCGAATGGGTCTGCGCGTTCGTGCGCGCGGCGGGCGGGACCGCCGAACTCGTCGACTGGCACGGACAGCCGCTGGCGATCGCCGAGCTGCGTGCCTCCCAGAATCCCGACAAAGCGCCGACCGTGCTCTGCTACGGGCACTTCGACGTGCAGCCGCCCGATCCGCTGTCGCTGTGGGACTCGGCGCCGTTCGAGCCCGAGATCCGCGGCGAGCGCCTGTATGGGCGCGGCGTCGCCGATGACAAGGGGCAGCTCTACCTGCGGCTGGCCGCCGCTCGCCGGCTGGCCAGCGACGGCGCGCTGCCCATCAACGTGCGTTTCGTCTGCGACGGCGAGGAGGAGACCGGCGGCCACTCGATCCTCGAGTTCCTGGAACAGGACGAGCGCGGCGCCGACGCGGCGGTGATCTTCGACAGCGGCATGATCGGCCGCGGTGCCCCGGCGTTCAACATCGCCACCCGGGGACTCGCCTACTTCCATCTGACGCTGCGCACCGGCGAGCGGGATCTGCATTCCGGCATCTATGGCGGCGCGGCGCTCAACGCCGCCCATGCACTCGTCCGCACGCTGGACGGCATGATCGCCCGCGACGGCCGGCTCGCCGAGCCGTTGCGCGCCGGCATCGTCCCGCCGTCCGAGGAGGAACTGCAGGGCTGGCGGGGACTGCCCGCCGGGGCCGACGAGCTGGCGGGCCAAGGTGCGCGCCCCGCGGATGAAACCGCCGCCGAGGAGTTCTATCTGCGCACGTTCGCCGAACCGGCACTTGACGTCAACGGGATCCTCACCGGCTCTCCGGAGCTGCAGAAGACCGTCCTGCCGGTGGAGGCGATCGCCAACGTCTCGATCCGCCTGGCGCCCGGCCAGGACGCGGCCGAGATCGCCGAGACGTTCACCCGGCTGGTCACCGCCGCCGCGCCCGCCGGCGCCGACCTCGCCGTCGAGCTGCTCTCCAGCGCGCCCGCCGGACTGGTCGCCCCCGACGCCCGCGCCGTCCAACTCGGGCTGAGCGCGTTTGAGCGCGCGCTGGGTGTCCGGCCGGCGCTCATCCGCTCCGGCGGCACGCTGCCGATCGTCCCGGCGCTGAGCAAGCGCGGCATTCCGACGATCATCACCGGGTTCTCGCTGCCGGACGCCAACATCCACTCGCCCAACGAGAACATGCTCGTCGAGTACATGCCGCTCGGCATCGCGGCGGCGGCCGCCCTGATGTCGGAGTTCGCCTCGCTGTAACGAGGCGGGTGACGGCCGACGCCCGAGCCATGACCGAGCCGCAGTTCGCAGCCGAGCAGCGCCTCGCCTTCGGCCGCGTGGCCGAGCTCTACCACGAGGCACGCCCGTCGTACCCACCGGCGGCCATCGACGCGGTGCTCGACTTCGGGTCCCTGGCGCCCGGGGATCGGGTCCTTGACGTGGGCGCCGGCACTGGAAAGCTGACGGCATTGCTGGCGGCCCGCGGACTGGAGGTGCTGGCCCTGGAGCCGAGCGCCGAGATGGCGCGCGTGGCCCGGGCGAGTTGTGCCGACGACGGGCGGGTCCGGGTGGTGGAGAGCGAGTTTGAGTCCTGGACGCCCGACGAACCCCGCTCGGCAGTCCTCAGCGCTCAGGCATGGCACTGGCTGGATCCGGCGCGCCGCTGCGGTCTCGCGCATGCCGCCCTGTCACCCGGCGGAGCTCTGGCCGCGATCTGGAGCTTCCCTGACTGGGATCGCTGCCCGCTGCGCGACCCGTTGCGCGACGCCTACCGCCGCGCCGCACCGGAGCTGGCCGCCGACTTCCCCATGCACCCGGCCAGCGCCCCGACCCGACTGGCCGGCGACTGGGATGCCGAGATCGCCGCCGCCGGCGGGTTCGCCGAGCCGGCCACGCGGATCCACCGCTGGAGCGAGCGCTACCCCGCCCCGGCGTACACGCGTCTGCTCAGCACCCACCAGGACCACATCCTGATGGGCGACGATCGCCGGCAGGCGCTCCTGGCCGACGTCTCAGCGGTGATTGAGGCCCACGGCGGAGTGCTGGAGCTCCCGCTGACGACCTTCATCTGCCTGGCCCGTCGCTCCTGAACGCGACTCCCGGGACGACCTCGGCCTCCAGCTCTGACCGCGCGCGCAGCAGCGCCTCGCGCTCGGCATCGGTCGGCGAGGGGAACTGCGGGTCGAGGTCGGCGAGCGCGTGCTCGATGACGGTGCCGGCCGCCATCCGCGCAAACCACTTGCGGTC
>JBAWFG010000431.1:0-13862 GCA_049591655.1 Solirubrobacteraceae bacterium | reverse complement strand
ACCCGCAAGGGCGTGCCGGTCAAGATCCTGGCAAAGGGCGACATCTCCAAGGCGCTGACGATTCACGCGCACGGATTCAGTAAGTCCTCCCTCGAGCAGATCGAGGCCGCCGGAGGCACCTGCCAGCTCGTCGAGAGCTGAGAGCCGGCTGAGATGATCACGACGATCCTCGGAGCTTTCAGGGTCGGCGAGATCCGCACCAAGATCCTGTTCACCGCCGGGATCCTGCTGCTGTACCGCCTTGGGACGCACATCCCGGCGCCGGGGATCAATACCGCAGCGGTCGCTCAGATCCAGAAGCAGCTGGGCGGTAACAGCATCCTCGGCCTGCTCAACCTGTTCTCGGGCGGCGGCCTGGGCCGGATCGCCATCTTCGCGCTGGGCATCATGCCCTACATCACCGCCTCGATCATCCTGCAGCTGCTGCAGGTCGTCGTCCCCTCGCTGGAGAAGCTCTCCAAGGAGGGGGAGGTCGGGCAGGCGCGGATCACGCAGTACACGCGCTACCTGACGGTGGGGCTCGCCTTCGCCCAGTCGATCGGCTACGTGTTCCTGTTCCGCAGCTTCGAGAAGCAGGCGTCGGCGACGCTGATCGCCAACTTCACCCTGCTCAAGGTGTTCCTGATCGTGATCTCGCTCACCGCGGGCACGGTGCTGCTCATGTGGATGGGCGAGCTCATCACCCAACGAGGGATCGGCAACGGCATCTCGCTGATCATCTTCGCCTCGATCGTCTCCCGCATCCCGAGCGGGATCAACTCCTGGTGGAACAACCCCGACCAGGTCTTCCGGGTGATCATGCCGTTCATCGCCATCGGCGTCGTGGCGGCGATCGTTTTCGTCCAGGAGGGGCAGCGGCGGATCCCGATCCAGTACGCCAAGCGCGTGATCGGCCGGCGCATGACCCAGGGCGGCCAGACCTACCTGCCGCTGAAGGTCAACATGGCCGGAGTGATCCCGGTCATCTTCGCCGCCAGCGTGATGGCGATCCCCCCGACGGTCGGCCAGCTCATCGGCCAGAACCGCAACAACTTCGGGACTCATCTGGCCAACTTCTTCAGTCCCCAGGGCTGGCATTACGTAGCCGGCGAGTCGCTCCTGATCATCCTGTTCACCTACTTCTACACGGCGGTCACGTTCAACCCCGTCGACCAGGCCGACAACCTCAAGAAGTACGGCGGCTTCATTCCGGGCGTGCGGCCGGGCCGCCCGACGGCGGAGTTCCTGGACCGGATCCTCGCCCGCCTGACATTCCCCGGTGCGTTGTTCCTTGCCGCCATCGCCGCGTTGCCGACGGTGCTGATCAACCAGACGAGCGCCAACTTCTTCTTCGGCGGCACCTCGATCCTGATCGTCATCGGCGTCGCGCTCGACACGATGAAACAGCTCGAGGCGCAACTGATGATGCGCAACTACGAGGGATTCTTGAAGTGACCCTGGGAGTTCCCGTCGTAGTTCCGTGCGCAACCAACGAGGGTTTCCTAAAAATAGAGCTGGTCTGAGTCCGCCTGACTCAGGGCCCGGTCGGCGCGGCGTGCGGGCCCCCGCTGTGGCCCAGACTCACAGGGTGGAGGGATGTCACCTCCTGCCGGAGTCCGGACCGATACAGTGCACGCGTGGCTCAGGAGCTCAACCTCATTCTGTTCGGTCCCCCGGGGGCCGGAAAGGGCACGCAGGCCGACCGTCTGCGCAAGGACTTCGAGTTGCCCTACATCGCCACCGGGGACATGCTGCGTTCCAACGTCAAGGAGCAGACTGAGCTCGGCAAGCGGGCCAAGGAGTTCATGGACGCCGGCGACCTCGTTCCCGACGACCTGATCGTCGCCATGGCGGCCGAACGCCTCGATGAGGACGACGCGCAGGACGGCTTCATCCTCGACGGTTTCCCACGCACGATCGAGCAGGCCCAGGCGCTCGACAGGCAGCTGTCGAACATGGGCCGCCGGGTCACCGCCGCGCTGCTCATCGATGTGCCCGACGAGGAGGTCATCCGCCGCCTCTCGGGTCGCCGGGTCTGCGTCAAGGCTGGGCACAACTACCACGTCGAGTTCGATCCGCCCAAGCACGAGGACGTCTGTGACCAGGACGGCTCACGCCTCATCCAGCGTGACGACGACAAGCCCGAGGTGATCGAGAACCGGCTCCGGGTCTACCACGAGAAGACCAAGCCGCTCGTGGAGTACTACGACGAGCTCGGGCTGATGCGCAGGATCGACGGCACACGGGAGCCCGCCGATGTTCAGGGCCATATCCGGGCGGTGATCGCGACCCTCCGTCTGGAGGAGGACGTGTGAGAGCCGGCGCGCTGGGATGTCCCCGCTAGCATCGATTCTCGTCATGTCAGGAGCCGTTCAGTGATCATCAAGAAGAGCCCGGAGGAGATCGACCGCATGGCCGCGGCCGGCGCGATTCTGGTCCGGACTATGAACCTGCTGGCGGGCAAGATCCGCCCCGGCGTCACCACCGCCGAACTCGATCTGGCGGCCGAGAAGTTCATCCGCTCCCAGGGAGCGGTGCCGGCGTTCAAGGGCTACCGCGGCTTTCCGGGTTCGATCTGCGCATCGCCCAATGCGATGATCGTCCACGGGATTCCGGGTCCCTACAAGCTCGCCAAGGGCGACATCCTGTCGGTCGACATCGGTGTCGTGCTGGACGGCTGGGTGGCCGATGCCGCGCGGACGTTCCCGGTCGGTCCGATCAACCCGGTCGCCCAGAAGTTGCTTGACGTCACCGAGCAGTCGCTGATGATGGCGGTCCCGCAGTGCCGCGTCGGCAATCGGCTCGGTGATGTCTCTCACGCCGTTCAGGAGCACGTCGAGGCAGCCGGTCTGTCGGTGGTGCGCTCGCTCGTCGGCCACGGCATCGGCCGGGACATGCACGAGGATCCCCAGATCCCCAATTACGGCAACGCCGGCACGGGCATCCCACTCGAGGAGGGGATGGTCCTGGCGATCGAGCCGATGGTGACGGCCGGCCGCCACGGCGTCCGGGTCGCGGACGACAATTGGTCGATCTTCTCCCAGGACGGCTCGCTCGCCGCCCACTTTGAGTTCACGATTGCGATTACGGCCAACGGGCCGCGAGTTCTGACGCCGTGGCATGAGGCCGGCGACGGCCGTGCAGCCGCGTAGCCGCGCGTAGCACATCGACCGGCGGCTGGTCTGGAACCCCTGCTACCATCCCCCGTTGCGCCCGCAGCGCATGCTTTGAGCTGCTGCGTGCACCCCTTCGGTCCGGTAGCGGCGACTGCAGCGGTCGCCAGAGCCGAGCTGAGGATCCAACCGAAAATGTCCTCCTATTCTGAGAGCGAATCAGCATGAAGGTACGACCGTCGGTCAAGCCGATGTGCGAAAAGTGCAAGATCATCCGCCGGAATGGCCGGGTGCTGGTGATCTGTCCGAATCCTCGTCACAAGCAGCGGCAGGGCTAACTCTCCGCAGTAAGGAACACCTCGCATGGCGCGAATTTCAGGGGTCAACATCCCCCTCAACAAACGGGTCGAGATCGGCCTGACATACATCTATGGGATCGGGCGCTCGACGTCCAACGAGCTGCTGTCCAAGCTCGGGATCGAGCCTGACCGCAAGGTCCGCGATCTCACCGAGGACGAGGTCGTCCAGCTGCGCGATCTCATCGACTCCGATCTCACCGTCGAGGGTGATCTGCGTCGCGAGCGCTCTCAGAACATCAAGCGCCTCCAGGAGATCGGCTGCTACCGCGGTTTGCGCCATCGCCGCGGCCTGCCCGTCCGAGGCCAGAAGACCAAGACCAACGCCCGCACCCGCAAGGGCCCCAAGCGCATGCAGGTTGCCGGCAAGAAAAAGGCCGGTAAGAAGTGAGCCCTGCTCCCCGTAGACCTCAGCGCGGCCGCCGCCGGGTTCGCAAGAACATCCCGATCGGTCAGGCCCATATCAAGACTTCGTTCAACAACACGATCGTTTCGCTCACCGATCGGGAAGGCAACGTGATTGCCTGGGAGTCGGCCGGCGGCGCCGGCTTCAAGGGCAGTCGCAAGTCGACCCCGTTCGCGGCTCAGGTGACCGCCGACGCGGCTGCGCGCAAGGGCATCGAGCACGGCCTGCAGAAGGTCGAGGTGTTCGTCAAGGGTCCCGGTTCCGGCCGGGAGACGGCGATCCGATCGTTGCAGGCCGCTGGCCTGGAGGTCACCGGCGTCAAGGACGTCACCCCCCAGGCCCACAACGGCTGCCGACCCCGAAAGCGCAGGCGCGTCTAACCATGGCTCGAGATACAGGTGCCCAGTGCAAGCAGTGCCGACGGGAGGGACAGAAGCTGTTCCTCAAGGGTGAGCGCTGCCTGACCGACAAGTGCGGCGTCGAGCGCCGCTCCTATCCGCCCGGCGACCACGGCCGTGGTCGCCAGAAGCAGAGTGAGTATCGCGTCCAGCTGCGGGAGAAGCAGAAGGCCAAGCGCTACTACGGCGTGCTCGAGCGACAGTTCGCGATCTACTACGACAAGGCCTCGCGTCAGCAGGGCGTGACCGGCGAGAACCTGCTGCGGATGCTCGAGTGCCGCTTCGACAACGTCCTGGTTCGCCTCGGGTTTGCCGCCTCGCGCCGTCAGGCGCGGCAGCTCATCCTGCACGGTCATTGGACCATCAATGGCCGCCGGGTGAACATCCCCAGCTATCAGCTGCGCGACGAAGATGTGATCGCCATTCACCAGAAGTCGTCCGCAGGGCAGGTCATCCGTGACGCCACGGAGCTGACCGGTCAGGTTCCGGCGTGGCTGCAGGCCGACCACGACTCGCTGACGGCCAAGGTCCTGCGCAAGCCGGAGCGGCGGGAGATCGCCGCGCCCGTGCAGGAACAGCTCATCGTCTAGCTGTACTCGAAGTAGACCACCCCTTTGAGGCCGCTCCCGGACCGCATGGTCCTGGGCGGTCCTGAACGCCGCCGGGCTGGCGGCCAGAACCCACGATGTTAGGACATGTGATGCTTGACTTCCAAGTGCCCCGGATCTCCAGCGAGTCGGTTGACGAGACTCGCGGATCGTTCACGATCGAGCCGTTGGATCGGGGCTTCGGCTACACCTTCGGCAACTCGCTTCGGCGTGTGCTGCTCTCCTCGCTGGCCGGTGCTGCGGTCACGAGTGTGCGGATCGAGGGTGTCGCGCATGAGTTCTCGACGATTCGCGGCGTCAAGGAGGACGTGACCGACATCGTCCTGAACCTCAAGGGCATCGTCTGCCGGATGCACTCCGACGCGACGGAGATCGAAGCGCCGCTCGTCGTCACGGGGCCGGGGGAGATCACCGCCAAGGACATCGACCTGCCTTCCGGCGTCGAGATCCTCAACCCGGATGCGCACATCGCCACGCTGGAGAAGAAGACCAAGCTGGAGGTGTACCTCACGATCGGCCGTGGCCGTGGCTATCGCCCTGCCGAGGAGAACAAGTCGCCCGACCAGCCGATCGGCGTCATCCCGATCGACTCGATCTTCTCGCCGGTGCGCCGCGTTGCCTACAACGTCGAGCAGGCCCGTGTCGGCCAGAAGACCGACTTCGACAAGCTGACGCTCGACATCGAGACCGACGGCAGCATCGACCCGCACGCCGCGCTGCGCGAGGCTGCCGAGATCCTCATCTCCCAGCTGGCGATCTTCACCGACGCGGATCGCGTCGTCGAACTGCGGGACGTCGGTGCCCCGGGTGGCGCGCTGGATCAGGGTCTCGTCGGCGGCAACCAGGGTGGAACCGCGACGCGCCCGCCCAACGCGATGGACGACATTCTCATCGAGGAGCTCGAGCTCGGGGTGCGCTCCTACAACTGTCTCAAGCGCGCCGGCATCCAGACCGTGGGTGATCTCGTGTCCAAGAGCGAGGGCGAGCTCAACGCCATTCCGAACTTCGGCAAGAAGTCGATTGACGAAGTCATCGAGACCCTGCACGCGCGCGGCCTCGGTTTGCGCAACGATTAGGCGACCATGCGTCATCAACGCCAGCGATATCAGCTCAGCCGCAGCGCCTCGCACCGCAAGTCGCTGCTGATGAACCTCTCCAAGGAGGTCATCGAGCATGAGCGCATCCAGACAACGGAAGCCAAGGCCAAGGCCGTCAAGCCCGAGGTCGAGAAGCTGATCACCCTCGCCAAGCGCGGCGATCTGCACGCCCGCCGCCAAGCGCTGTCGGCTCTCGGCCAGGACAAGTTCGCGGTCTACAAGCTGTTTGAGGAGATCGCCCCCCGCTACACCGAGCGCCCGGGGGGCTACACGCGGATCCTGAAGCTGGGGCCGCGCCGGTCTGACTCGACCGAGATGGTCCTGCTCGAGCTCGTCTGATCGGCGGGCAATTCGCGGAGCGAATTGCCTTGACAGTTCGCTTCGCGAACTGTCGGCCGCGGGGGTGCGAACCCTGAATTCCCCTGTCGCCAGATTGCTGATCGAGTACGACGGCACGGAGTTCCATGGCTGGGCTCGCCAACCGGGATTGCGGACCGTCCAGGGCGAGCTCGAGCGGGCGCTGGCCATTGTGCTACGAGGTGAGGCGCCCGCGCTGAGCGTGGCCGGCCGCACCGATGCCGGCGTTCACGCCCGCGGGCAGGTCGCCAGCTATGCCGGCAAGCCCGCGCGCGCTGACGCCGTCAACGCGCTGCTGCCCCACGACGTGTCGGTGGTGGAATGCGAGGCGGCGCCGCCGGGCTTCGATGCCCGGCGTGACGCCACCAGCCGGGCCTACTGCTACCGCGTGCTCACCCGCCGCGCCCGCAGCCCGTATGAGCGCCGCCAGGCGCTGCACTGGCCCCGTGCCGTGGATCGCCGAGCGCTCGACAGCTGCGCGGCGGCCCTGCTCGGCGACCACGACTTCACGGCGTTCACGCCCACCGAGACCGACCACGTCCGCTTCACCCGCACCGTGCACGCGGCCTTCTGGAGCCACGACGACGCTGGGGTATCGCAGTTCTGGATCGAAGCCGACGCGTTCATGCGCAACATGATCCGCGTGCTGGTGGGAACAATGCTGGAGCTGTGCGGGACCGGAGTGTCGCCGGACGATTTCGCCGTCCTGCTCACCGGGCGCCCCCGGTCAGAGGCGGGGCGCACCGCGCCGGCCCACGGCCTGCACCTCATCGGCGCCGGCTACGGCGGTGCCCTGGTGCTGCAAGCGTGAGGCCGCGGCTGCGGACGAAGCCGCTTGCCGTGCGCGCGTGTGCCACCTGGGCATGAGGCGTATGACGGGGCTCACGCGAGCACGGCAATCGGCTCCGCCCACCCCCGGCCCTGCGCCTGCGATGCCGGTCACGTATGCCAGCCGGGAACGCAGGGGCGGTGGCGGTGACCGCCGACGCCGTGCTCGCGCGGCTTCCGTGGACGCATCACACCCAGCAGACCTAGCACGCACGGCGCTCGGCGGACGCCGCCAACCGCGCACGATGCCGCTACCGCCTGCGCATCCTGCTTACCGGACGAGCCCCAGTGCTCTCAAATTAAGCGCGGTGGACACATGTTCGATACGCGTTAACCTGATCAAACCTTACTATTGCTCCCACATCACGGGGCGCAGGCGTTCGGGGCATCTGCGGGCCGGGACATGATCTCAGGGTCATGGCTCGGCCCGCAGATGAGCGTGCCCTCAGCCGTTCACCGCGCCGCCTCTCCGCGCCATAGCATTGCTGCCTGATGCGGGTGCTGCTTACCAACGATGACGGAATCGAGGCCGACGGCCTCCAGGCGCTGCGGCGCGCGCTGCTCCGGATCGAGTCAGTCCAGCTGGCGGTCATCGCGCCCGACGGCAACCGTTCGGCGATGGCGCGTTCGATCACCACACGCCGCCCGTTGTGGGTGCAGGAGGTGGAGTTCCAGGACGGCACGGTCGGGTATGCCACCGACGGGACGCCGGTCGACTGTGTCCGGCTCGCCAACCTCGGACTCGTCGAGGGGTTCGCGGCCGAGCTCGTCGTCTCAGGGATCAACCACGGATCCAATCTCGGCGACGACATCACCTACTCGGGCACGGTTGCCGCCGCACTGGAGGCGATCGTCCTCGGCCTCCCCGGGATCGCCGTCTCCCAGCAGTCGGTATCACGCGAGCTTGATTTCCGGGCCGGCGCCGGGTTCGACTTCGAAGTGGCCGCGGAGTTCACCGCTCGGCTGGTGGCCGAGCTGCAGGACGTGCCGTTGCCGTCAGGCACGCTGCTCAACATCAACGTGCCGGGCGCCAAGCCGGAAGGGGTCTCGGTGGCGAGGCTCGGCAAGCGCATCTATAAGGATGAGCTGGCGCTGATCGACGAGGGGTCCAGTGGCCGGCGGCTGTACCGGATCTATGGTGACGCCAGCTTTGAGCGTGACGAGACCGGAACCGATCTGGCGGCGGTCGCGGCCGGCCGGATTGCGGTGACGCCGATCCACTTCGACCTCACTGACCGTGACGGGCTTGACTCGCTGGCTCGCTATGACCTGGCGCGGCTGATCGCGCCCGCGGCCGACGAGGTCACCGATCGATGACGGCGGCCGGCGGGGATCCGGCCGCCCGGGCGGCCGAGCTGCGTCGTGAGCTCGATCATCACGGCTACCGCTACTACGTCCTGGACGACCCGGAGATCGGCGACGACGCCTACGACGCGCTGATCGACGAGCTGCGTGGAATCGAGGCCGAGCATCCCGAGCTCGTTACCCCTGACTCGCCGACCCAGCGCATCGGGGGGGAGCCCGTCTCTGACCTGGTCAAGGTCAGCCACCCGCAGCGGATGCTGTCGCTCGGCAACGTCCGCTCCGGCGAGGAGCTGCGCGCGTGGATCCTGCGGATGCGCAATCACCTGGCGCGGGAGGGGATCGAGGACCCGGAGTTCGAGTTCGTCGCCGAGCCGAAGATCGACGGACTGGCCATGTCGCTGCTCTACCGCGACGGCGTGTTCGAGCGCGGAGCGACCCGCGGCAACGGCGAGGTCGGGGAGGATGTGACCCACAACATCCGGACGATCGGCTCCGTCCCGCTCCGGCTCGACATGGACGACCCGCCGGCGCTCCTGGAGGTCCGCGGCGAGGTGTACATGTCACTGCCGGACTTCGCCGCGCTCAACGAGCGGCGTGCCGAGGCGGGGCTGTCGACATTCATGAACCCGCGTAACTCGGCCGCTGGGACGATCCGCCAGCTCGATCCCCGGCTCGCCGCCGAGCGCCCGCTCTCCTTCTGGGCCTACCAGGTCGGCACCACGGACGGGATCACGTTCGCGTCCCACTGGGAGGCTCTCGAATGGCTGCGCGCCCACCGCTTCCCGGTGCACCCGGACATCAAGAAGCTGTCCACCGAGGACGAGGTCGTCGCCCAGTGCCGGTCGTGGGAGCAGCGCCGGGGCTCACTGGAGTTCGAGATCGACGGCGTCGTGGTCAAGGTCTCCGACGCGGAGCTGCAGCGCCGGCTCGGGGTGGTCGGCCGTGAACCGCGGTGGGCGATCGCCTGGAAGTTCCCGCCCACGACGGCGGTCACCAAGCTGCTGGCGATCCACTGGAACCCGGGGAAGTTCGGTGACCTTCACCCCTACGGTGCGCTTGAGCCGGTCGGGGTGGCCGGGGTGACGATCAAGATGGCGACGCTGCACAACGAGGAGGACGTGGCGCGCAAGGACATCCGGGCCGGCGAGGAGGTGATCGTGCTCCGCGCCGGGGATGTGATCCCCCAGATCCTCTCCCCGGCTCCGCACGTCGCCGAGCGCGCGGATCGGCCGCCCCCGACTGTTGCGCCGGAGCGATGCCCGGTGTGCGACACCCCGACCGTCAAGCCCGAGGACTCGGTGTTCACGCGCTGTCCCAACCGCGATTGCGCCGGCCGGCGCTGGCAGTTGCTGACGAGCTTCGCCGCGGTGATGGACATCGACGGGCTCGGTGAGAAGCTGGTGACGTTGTTCATGGACCTAGGATGGGTCCGCACCGCGGCGGATTTCTATCGCCTCAGCGCCGAGCAGATCGCGGAGCAGCCTGGCTTCGGCGAGGTCTCCGCCGGCAAGCTCGTCCGGGCGATCCAGGCATCCAAGGAGCAGCCGTTTGGCCGCGTCCTGTTCGGTGTGGGGATCGAGGAGGTCGGAGATGTCACCGGCCGCAACCTCGCCCAGCAGTTCCGCACGCTCTCGGCGTTGCTGGCAGCCACCCCCGAGCAGATCGAGCAGACCCCCGGGGTCGGCCCCAAGATGGCCAAGGTGATCCACGAGCAGCTCGCCGACCCGCAGATGCGCGAGCTGCTCGCCGACCTGGAGCGCGAGGGGGTCAGGGTCGAGCAGGAGGGCCCGCCGCCCGGCGAGGGTCCGCTCGCCGGCAAGGCGTTCGTGCTCACGGGCACGCTGCCCGACCTGACCCGCGAGCAGGCGACCGAGCGGATTCTCGCCGCCGGCGGACGGGTGACCGGCTCGGTGTCGCGCAAGACCGACTACGTTGTCGCCGGGGCGAGCGCGGGGACCAAGCTGGCCCAGGCGGAGCGGCTCGGCGTCGCGGTCATCGACGAGGCCGGGCTGCTGGAGCTCCTGCCTGACTGACCGGCTCAGGCCGCACTGAACGGCTGGTGGCCGGATCAGCCGGTGTAACCGGCGATCGCCTCTACCATCCCGTTCTGGACGGGGTGGGCGTAGTAGGGGTAGATCCGGTTCATCAACAGCGCGAATGCCAGGGTGTGCCCGTCCCGCGCATGGCAGTAGCCGACGAGATTTGAGGCGTCCGTCAACGTCCCCGTCTTGCCCATGCACCGCCCCTGAGCGTAGGTGTGGCGCATCTCGTCCTTGAGGGTGCCGGTCCGCCCCGCGACCGCCAGCGAGGCGATGAACGGGCTGTCGCCGGCCATGCCGCGCAGGAGCGAGACGACCTGCGTCGGGCTGGTGAGGTCATACCGGGACAGCCCGGAGCCGTCGTTCAGCCGCGGATGGATGCCGAAGTCGCTCGCCATCTGTGCTCGCACGACTGTGGCCCCGGCTGCGGTGGTGCCCGCAGTGCCGAACCGAGCGCCGACGTCCTTGAGCAGCGTCTCGGCGAAATAGTTGTCCGATGGGGTGTTGGTGAGGGCGATCAGCGTGGCGATCGGCGGCGACGGCTCGCCGGCGAGCAAGGTCGCGGTCGGGGGCGTGACGCCTGCGGAGGCGCGCGTGGTCCTGGGAATGCGGACGCCGGCGGTGCGGAGCGCGGCGATGAGCTGCCGTCCGGCCTGCATCGCCGGATGGCTGTAGTAGAGGGTGCCCGCGGCACTCTCCCATCCGCGGTCGTAGGCGAGCGCGCTCAGCTCACCCTCGACCTCGAGGGACGGCTGATTGTTGGTCGCCGGCGTACCCCGGTCGGAGTCGAACATCGTCTCATCGGCGACGACCGCGCCCTTGAGCGCCCGCATCCCGGTGGCGCGAATCAACGCCGATACGAGTTGTTGCATGGTGCCCCCGGTCCCAGAGCCGTAATTGGTGCGATCAAAGCCCGCCGCGCCAAACGTGGGGTCCCCACCGCCGCGCAGGTACAGCGTGCCGGTGAATGTCCCCTGCGACATCGTTCCCTGACCGAGCAGTGAGGTGGAGAGCGTTGCGTTCGGGCCGAAGCGCTGCAGCGCCGTGGTGGTCGTGTAGAGCTTCTCCACCGATGCCGGAAGCCGCCCGACCCGCGCGTTGGCGGAGAAGAGCGTCTGCCCGGTCTGCAGGTCGACGACGAGTGCGCCGCTGTAGCGGCCCGCCTCGCGCATGCCGAGGCTCAGGCCCCGGTCCAGCGATCTGACCGCACCGGCCACAGCGGCCTGGCGGCGCGCGGAGGGTCGGCGGGCGAGGGCGGAGGGCGTCAGAGCGAGGCCCAGCGTCAGCGCGGCCAGACTGGCGATCGCGAGGCGCATCGACTATGTGTAACCCCTGGGGCGGCGCAAAGCTGCGGTTGGAGCCGAGCCCGGGGTTAGAATCACTTTGGCCATGGGCAAGGTCGTCAAGCTCGACGCCGTAACCGCGGATCGTGGTACTGAGAAGGCCCGCGCTGCCGGCGGTCGTGGTCGCCCTCGCCGCCGCTCCAAGACCGCGCTGGTGCTCGGCGGCGGCGGATTCACCGGCGGAGTTTATGAGATCGGTGCCCTGCGGGCGCTCGATCTGCTGTCGGTCAACCGGACCGTCAACCAGTTCGACGTGTACGTCGGGACGAGCGCTGGGTCCTTCGTCGCCGCGGCCGTCTCCAACGGCGTGACCCCTGAGGAGATGATGCGCGTCATCGTCCATCAGGTGCCGACGCCGTTTCCCGACGCGAACGTCGGGGCTCTGCTCAAGCCCAACTACCGCGAGTTCGTGACCCGTGGGGCGATGTTCCCGTGGCGTCTGGCCAATGTCCTGCGTTCGCTCGTGCGCGACCTCGGCCAGGTGTCGGCGGTGGACATCGTGCTTGGTATCGCCGAAGCGCTACCCAGCGGGCTGTACTCCGGCGAGGGGATCGAGAGCTACGTCCGGCGGATCCTGTCGGACCCCGACCGGACCGACGACTTCCGGCGGCTGTCGACCGAGCTGTACCTGGCGGCCACCGATCTCGACACCTGCGAACGCGTTGTGTTCGGATCCGAGGGCTGGGATGACGTGCCGATCTCCCGCGCGGTGAGCGCGTCCAGCGCCCTGCCGATGATCTATCGGCCGGTCAAGATCGGCGACCGCGAGTACGTCGATGGGGGCATCGTGTCGACGACGAACCTTGACATCGCGGTCGAGGCCGGCGCCAAGCTGATCATCGTCGTCAACCCACTCGTGCCCTACGTCAACGACTTTGAGACCCAGATCCCAACGCTCACGGGCTCGCGGCCGCGGCGGGTGTCCGACATGGGTTTCCCGCACATCGGCTATCAAGCGTTCAAGATGCTCGCCCACCAGCGCCTGCATGAGCTCGCCCGGCGCTGGGAGGAGCGTTATCCGGGAGTGGACATCATCCTGATCGAGCCCGATCCGACCGATGAGCTGATGTTCCAGACGAGCGTCATGAACTTCACCTCACGGGTCGACATCGCCCGTCACGGCTTTCAGTCGGTCACGCTCAAGCTCGCCGACGACTATCCGCGGTTCAAGCGCATCTGCGCCCGTCACGGGATCGAGATCTCGGCGACGCGGGTGCGCCAGGTGGTCAAGCATTTCGAGGCCGAGCGTGAGCCGACGCGCGCGTGGCGCAAGATTCTGGAGCAGACGACCTCGACGCTCCTGCGCCAATCGGCCGACGGCTAAAGGCCGCGCCGGCTGAGAGCCACAGGGGCCGACGGCTGATGCAGGGCACCACGAGCCGCCCGGCCGGCGACCGAACACCGGCCGAGACGAGCTGCGGAAGCAGACGGGGGAAAGCGGGGGAGTGGCGGCCCGGCGGCTGACAGACGCCCGGGCCGGCGAAAAGCGCCGGTTACGCCCCGGCGGCCTGTACCTGGGGCTGCGGGGAGAGCGAGGTCTCGCGCAGGGTAGAGAGGAACAGAGTCTTGTCGATCCGACCATTGAAGATCGGGACGCCCAACTCGACGCACTTGACGATCACGTCACGCCGGTCAAGACCGGCCTCACGTGCGAGTTCGGTGGGCGTCAGGTGATTGGCCATCGGTCTTCTCTCCTTTTGCCGTTCACTACATGGCCTCAAGTATGCCCCTCGATGCGGACGCTCGCAATCCCCTAATCGACGGAAAGCCGATCATTTCGGTCATGAACAAGCCGCAATTGCCTTGTTTATGAATTTTTACTGACGGGCATTAAAGGGTCCACGCGCCTGAACGGCCCTCCAGTGAACGCTGATGTTCATTGGAGTCTCGGTCAGCGCCCTTTTCCGTCCCCGATCGCAGCCAGCAAGGGTCGCCATGTCGCTCACGCTGAGCAAGACCGCCAACTCCGCGCGCACCGAACTGGAGCTCGTTGCGGCCACCCGCGCCGGTTCCGACCGCGCGTTCGAGGAGCT
>JBAWFG010000430.1:0-3739 GCA_049591655.1 Solirubrobacteraceae bacterium | reverse complement strand
GGCGTCGGGCGAGCCGTCACAGGCGACGATCACCTCGATGCGATCGGGCGGGTAGTCGAGCGCCCGCAGGTTGGCGACGCGGTCGCTGATCACATCCTGCTCGGCGTAGGCGGAGACGATCACCGAGACACTGGGCGGCTCCGCCTCCGGTGCCGGCCCCGACGGTGCAGCGCCGCGGCCGCGGGCAAGCGCCGCGAGCACGAGCGGGTATCCGGCGTGCGTGTAGGCGAGCAGGCCTGCCGAGGCCCAGAAGACGATCTTGAGCGATGCCACGGCGGGGGATTGTCGCGCACCGGGCCGGTACCCACCCTTCGGCGCGCAAACTACGGCAACGGGGTGCGGGCCCCAACGGATGAGGGCTCCGGCCGCCGGGCGTACCGTGCGGTCACCCCATCCCCCACGAGGAATCGCTGCATGACCCTCTCAGAGACCCCGCTGGCCCGGATCAGCGTCGCCGACGCGACCCATACCGGCATCCTGACCACCGACCCCGACACGCCGCTCACCGTGGTGGCCCGGCTGATGGCCGCACGTCGGGTCCACGTCGTCGCGGTCGCCGGCGAGGGCGAGGCACGCCGGCCGCTGACGATCGTCTCGGCGCTCGACGTCGCGACGGCGGTCGCCGCGGGCGCCGAGCTCACTGCCGGACAGGCAGCCCAGACCGAGCTCGAAGCGGTCCTCGCCGATCGCCCGCTGGAGGAAGCGGCACGGTTGATGGCCGAGCACCGCGTCGAGCACCTGGCGGTGATCGACCCGGCCAGCGGTCACGTCGAGGGGATCCTCTCCGCGCTGGACGTGGCCGCCGTCTTCGGCCGCTGATCGCCCGCGGTCAGTCGGCCACGCCGGCGCGCGCCCGCCGCTTGTCCTGGCGTTGCCGGGCGACCGTCGGGGAGGGCACGACGATGACCGCCCGGTCGGCGTGCTGGAGCACGGCATGCGACACGCTGCCCATCACCAGCGACCCCAGCGAGCCGAGTCCGCGAGTCCCCATCACGATCGCCGAGGCGTTGACGCGGTCGGCCTCGGTGAGGATCGCCTCCGCCACCGAGTCCTCCCGGGCCCGGGTGCGGGGAGTCGCGTCCAGGCCGTGGGACCGAGCCAGGGCGGCGCCCTGCTCGGCCTGTTCGACGGCTGTCTCGTCAGCCGCCTCATCGATCGAGGCGATGTCGTCAACGCCGGCGACGATGCCGAACGGCGCCGGCGATCGGGCGAGGACCCGGCTGTAGGGCTCCCAGATGGAGAGCACGATCGCGGGTTGACCGGGCATCAGGGATCCGGCGTGCTCGATCGCCGACCTGGCGTCCGCCGACCCGTCATAGGCGATGAGAATCATGATTGTGCTCCTTGCGGGTGATGGTTCCGCCAGCATTCCGGACCGTCAGCCGACCGCCATCAGGAGCATTCCGAGGGGATGGGGACGGCAACTACGGTCCCGGCACCGGGGATCACCCGAGCAGCTGCGGTAGTCGGGACCGATGGCGCCCTCAGCCGCCGTCCGTAGCTTCCGGCCCATGCTGCAACCCGGACCTGACGCCGCCGAGACGCCGATCCTCACCCGTGAGCTGACCAAACGCTACGGCACGACGGTCGCCCTCGCGGGGTTGGACCTCACCGTGCGCGCGGGGGAGGTCTACGGGTTCCTCGGGCCCAACGGCGCCGGGAAGACGACGACGATCCGATTGCTGCTCGGCCTGCACCGCCCGACATCCGGCACCGCGCAGTTGTTCGGACTCGACGCGTTCGACGACCCGGTGTCGATCCACCCGCGCGTCGCCTACGTGGCCGGCGAGCCCGGGCTGTGGCCGGCGCTGACCGCGGACGAGACATTCGAGTTCCTGGGGGGCCTGCACCCCGGGACCGATGCCGCCTATCGCCGGAAGCTGATCGACCGCTTCGAGCTCGACACGCGTAAGCAGATCCGTGCCATGTCGAAGGGCAACCGCCAGAAGGTGGCGCTGATCGCCGCGCTGGCCACGCGGGCGGACCTGCTGCTGCTCGACGAACCCACCGGGGGCCTGGACCCGCTCATGGAGATCGCCTTCCGTGACAGCGTCGCCGAGGCGCGGACGCACGGCCAGACGGTGTTCCTGTCCTCTCACATCCTCAGCGAAGTCGAGGCGCTGTGTGACCGGGTCGGGATCGTGCGGGACGGGCGGCTCGTCGATGAGGGCACCCTGACGGACCTGCGCCACCTCCAGGCCCAGACCGTGTCGGTCACCTTCGCCGGCGAGCGGCCCCGGCTACCCGAGCTGGCCGGTGTGCACGCGACGCCCACCGGACCCCGATCGCTGCGCTTTGAGGTCAGCGGCCCGATCGGCCCGCTGATCTCGGCGCTCGCCGGCACCCAGGTCGCCGCCCTGACGAGCCGCGAGCCCTCGCTGGAGGAGGTCTTCATCCACCACTACCGCAGCGATGTCGACGGCTAGCCCAGCACAACGAACGCTGCGCGGGCACCGGCGCGCACCCGCCGCCGCAGCCGTGCCGTCGCCGGTGCTGCGCCTGGTCCGGCGTGAGATCGCCGACGCGCGCCGGCGCACGCTGGCGTTCGGAGCCCTGGCGGCGCTGATCACCTACATCCAGCCGGTCAGCTACCGCAGCACGTACCCGACGGTGCCCGAACGCGTGCGGTTCGCGCGCAGCTTCGCCGACGACAAGGCGATCCGGCTGTTCTATGGGATCCCTCACGATCTGCTCAGCGTCGGTGGCTACACCGCCTGGCGGGCCGGATCGGTGCTGGCGGTGGTGTTCGCGGTTTGGGCGCTGCTGACCTCGGCCGCCTCGCTGCGCGGCCAGGAGGAGACCCTGCGCACCGAGACGCTGCTGGCGCTCCCCGTACGCCGGGGCGAGATCCTCGCCGCGGCGATGGCAGCCGCCTGCGCTCAGGCGATCCTGCTCGTCGGGGTGGTGTTCGTGGCGCTGGTGGCGGCCGGCCTGCCCGCGGCCGGGAGCGCGTTTGAGGCGATCGCGGCCGGATCGGTGATCCCCGTGTTCCTCGGCGTCGGCGCCGTGGCCAGCCAGCTGGAGCCGACCCGCCGACGAGCGATCGAATTGGGCGCCGGGTGTCTGGCGGTCATGTTCGCGCTGCGGGTCGTTGCCGACACCGCCGGCGGCACGGGCTGGCTGCGGTCACTGTCGCCGCTGGGTTGGGTGGAGCAGATGCGGGCCTTCGCCGACCCCCGGGCCGCGATTCTGCTCGCACCCGCCGTGGTCGGCATTGCCCTGCTCACGCTCGCGCTCGCCCTGGGGGGCCGCCGCGATGTCGGCACCGCCCTGCTCTCCGAGAGCTCTGAGCGGCCGCCCCGGCGGTGGCTGCTTGGCTCCAGCGCGGCGTTCACGGTGCGCAGCGAGCTGCGGACGCTCACCACGTGGCTCGTGAGCATCGCGGCGTTTGCGCTGATCATCGGGATGATCAGCCCCAGCGTGACGACAGCCGCGCTCAGTCCTCGGCTACGGGCCGCCCTGGCCCGCGTCGGAGCCAGCACCCTGGGGACCCCCGCCGGCTACCTGGGTCTGACCTTCCTGTTCTTTGTGGTGGTGCTCAGCCTGTTCGCCGTCGCCCAGATCGGCGCCGCGCGCACCGAGGAACTGAGCGGACGCGTGGACACGATCCTCGCCGCGGTGCTGGGTCGCAGACGTTGGCTTGCGGGACGGATGACCGTGGCGGTGCTGGCCGCCGGCGGGCTGGCCGTGACCGCCGCGCTGCTGGCCTGGGCCGGCGCCCGGGCGGCGGGAGCCGGCG
>JBAWFG010000429.1:0-9478 GCA_049591655.1 Solirubrobacteraceae bacterium | reverse complement strand
GCCCGAGACAGCAGGCCGAATCATCTCGTGTGAGGTCTGTTTCATCAACAGTGCTCTTTGACGCCCCCGGGCCTGGTGTCTGTGTACATGTCATCGCGCGGTTTGGCAACCTCTGCACGGCAGCGAGAACCAGGTGAGACGCTCAAGCCGGGAGCGCTCCCCACCGATATCAAGGCCGAGGACGCAGCCTGTGCAGGGGCCGCTCGGACTCCGCACGGCCGGCCAAGGCCGACGGCGCGAGGCCGGCGCACCGACCGCGGTGGCGATCCGTGACCTATGCGCGCCCCCGCTCTCCCTCCGACCCCCGTGTTCCCGCGTCCTGACGGCGTAGGCGCTGCATCGCCCCGTGATCAGCCTCCCCGGACCGATGCGCTGTGGCGCACGGTGTTCGAACAGGCGCCGATCCCGATGGCGCTGATCGGCGTGACCGAGAGCGATTTCGCACGGTTCCTGATGGTCAATCGCGCGCTGGAGCGGTTTTCCGGCATGAGCAGGGAGTCGCTGCTCGCGAGCTCATTCACAGTTGTCACCCCGCCCGAGCAGGTCGACTCCGACCTGTTGGCGTTCGGTGCGATGGTGGGGGGCGCCCCGGATCTCGGTGGCCAGCCGAAGCGCTACCTCCGCGCTGACGGTGCGCCGGTGTGGGGGTTGTTGAGCACGTCGATCGTCAGGGGCGATGATGGCTCCGCGCTGTACGCGCTCTGTCAGGTTCAGGACATCACCGTGCAGAGGCTCGCCCAGCTCGACCGGCGGGCACTGGAGTCCCGCCACCGTGACACGATGCGCTCGCTCGAGGAGGGTGTGATCTCGATGGAGCTCGACGGCCGCCTCGTGGATGTCAACCCCGCGGCATGCCGGCTGCTCGGGCGCAGCGAACCCGAGTTGCTCACCGACCCGCACTGGTGGCGGGCGCTGGAGGTGCTGGGCCCTGACGATGCCGCGGTCTCACCCTCTGACAGCCCGGGAGCCGAGGCGGTCCGCACCGGACGTTCGCAGCGTGACGTGCGTCTGTCGGTGATGCGGGGCGATGGGCGCAGACGGGCGATGTCGGCCAACTATCAGCCCGTGCTCGACGTTCAGACCGGTGAGCCGGTGCGACTCGTGATCTCGTTCACCGACGTCACCGACCGGCTTCGCCACGAACGGGCACGGGGCCTGTGGTCCCGGCAGGTCACCACGGCGATCGACGAATCCCCGATCGGGATGGCGGTGCTCGGGCTCGAGGGCAGCATCAAACGGGTCAACCCCGCGTTCTGCCGCATGCTGCGCCGCGATGCCGCGGAGCTGCTCGCCATCAGCTGGCAGGCCATCGTGCACCCCGATGAGCTGGCGGCCGTGCACACGCGGCTGGCGGCTCTGGTGGCAGGGGGATCGCAGCCGTCGACCGGTCAGCGGCGATACCTGGCGGCCGACGGCAGCGTCGTCGTGGCGCTCGTCTCGATCAACCTCGTGCGCGACAGCAACGGCAAGCCGACGGCGGTGTTCGCCCAGCTCCAGGACATCACCGACCGGACGATTGCCGAGGGCGAGCTGGCCCGTCGCGAGCAACAGCTGTCCGCCGCCGAGCGGGTGGCGCGGATCGGCAGTTGGGAGGCCGACATCCGCTCCGGAAAGGTCGCCACGTCGGCGACGTTCTACGAGCTGCTCGCGCTGGAGATGCCCCAGACCGGCTCCGGCACCGCGCAGTTCCCGATGCGGGCGTTCATGGCTCGCGTGCACCCTCAGGACCGGGAGCACACCGCCGCGATGATCGCTGCCAACGACGCGCTTGACGAGCCGACCGACCTTGAGTACCGGATCGTGCTGCCCGATCACACGATCCGGCACATCCACCATCGCGGCGAGGTCGTCCTCGACGCAGCGGGAACGCGCGTCGTGCGGCGGGGCACGATCCAGGACGTCACCGCCCAGGTCGCGGCACAGAGCGAGCTGCGCGCCGCGCGCGACTCGCTGGCCGCGGTCACCGACAGCATGGCCGAGGGGCTGCTGACCACCGACGCCGAGGGCCGGATCCGCTACATCAATCCCGCGGGGGAGAGGATGCTCGGCGACGGAGCGACGCTGGTCGGAACCGTGCTGCCCGGACTGTCGGGCTGCTCCGGCGTGGTGCGGGTGCAGGACGCCACATTCACCCGCACCGACGGCATCGGGTTGCCCGTTGCCTACACCTGCGCCCCATACACGGCGGTCGACGGCACCCAGGGCTGCGTGGTCGTCTTCTCAGACAGCACCGAGCGGCTCGCCGCCGAAGCCCGCCGCCGCGAGGAGCTCGACGGCCTTGACTGGGTGCGCAGGATCCAGGACGCGCTCGATGAGGAGCGGTTCGTCCTGCATGCCCAGCCGATCATCGACCTCGACTCCGGCGACGTGATCCAGCACGAGCTGCTGATCCGCATGCTCGACCGGGATGGGAACCTCATCGCCCCGGGCGCGTTTCTGCCCACGGCCGAGCGCTACGGTCAGATCCGTGACATCGATCGCTGGGTCATCGACCAGGCCGCGCGGCTGGCGGCAACCGGGCGAGCTGTGGAGCTCAACGTCTCGGCCACCTCGATCGGCGATCCGGGTCTGCTCACCGACATCCGGCGCTCGATCACCGAGCACGGCGCGGATCCCACGGCGATGGTGTTCGAGATCACCGAGACCGCGGTGGCCGGCGACGAGACCGCGGCCCGGCATTTCGCCCGGGGCCTGCGTGAGCTGGGATGCCGGCTTGCCCTCGACGATTTCGGCACCGGCTACGGCGGCTTCATCTACCTCAAGCAGTTCCCCGTCGACTACCTCAAAATCGATATTGAGTTCGTGCGCGATCTTGTTCACAGCGCCGCCAGCCGGCATGTCGTCAGCGCCGTGGTCAGCCTCGCCAGCGGCTTTGACCTTGAGACGGTTGCCGAGGGCGTGGAGGACGCTGAGACCCTCGAGCTGCTCCAGCGGCTCGGGGTTCGGCACTGTCAGGGGTATCACCTCGGCCGCCCCGCCCCGATCGACGCCGACGCCAAGACCACGCCACACACTCCACCTGGATAGGTCATCGCCGGTCGGAGTTGTCCGGGTGTCGGTGGCGGGAGGACCCCCCACCCTGTACATATTGAGGACTCGATGACCGACACCGAGACGCCTGCGACCCACGCCGGGTACCAGATCCCCCCCGGCTGCCGCGATGAGCTGCTCGACGCCGACGGCAGCGCCCTGCCTCACGCCGAGTCGCTGATGGCAACGCTCGGGCGCCTCGGTCCCGAGGCCCTGCAGGCCGCCGGCGAGCGCCGGGACACGATCTTCATGCAGCAGGGGATCACCTTCGAGGTCGCCGGCTCCGACGGGGAGCGCCGTGACCGAGCCTGGCCGCTGGATCTCGTGCCCCGAGTGCTCACGGCGGCCGAGTGGACGACGATCAAACGCGGGCTGGCCCAACGGATCCGGGCGCTCAACGCGTTCGTCGATGACGTTTACCACGCGCATGAGATCGTCCGCGCCGGGATCGTGCCGTGGTCGCTGATCGTCAGCCGGCCGAGCTTCGCCCGTCCGGTGCACGGGGTCCGCGCGCCCGGTGGCGTCTACTGCCACGTGTGCGGCTGTGATCTGGTGCGCGACGGTGACGGACGCTGGCGGGTGCTCGAGGACAACGTCCGCACGCCGTCGGGGATCTCCTATGTGCTGGAGAACCGCGTCGCGATGACCCGCCTGATGCCCGAGCTGTTCGCCGGGCACCGCATCCGCGGCGTCGCCAACTACCCGTCGCTGCTGCTCGACGCGCTGCGGGCGGTGGCGCCCGCCGCCGAGAGCCATCCAACGGTCGTCCTGTGGACGCCGGGAGCGATGAACTCCGCCTACTTCGAGCACGCATTCCTGGCGCGACAGATGGGTGTCGAGCTCGTCGAGCCGGGCGACCTGGTGGTGCGCGACGCCGTCTGTTACATGCGCACGACGTCGGGCCTGCAGCGCGTCCACACCATCTACCGCCGCCTCGATGACGACTTCATCGATCCGCTGGAGTTCCGCCCCGACTCCCTGCTGGGCGTGCCCGGTCTCGTCCGCGCCTATCGCGCCGGCACGGTGGCGATCGCCAACGCGATCGGCACCGGAGTCGCCGACGACAAGGCGATCTACTACTACGTGCCGGAGATGATCCGCTTCTACCTGGCGGAGGAGCCGATCCTGGACAACGTCCCCACCTACCTGCTCTCCGACGAGACCCAGCGCCGCCACGTGCTCGGTCGCCTGGCCGAGCTCGTCGTCAAGCCGACCTCGGAGTCGGGTGGCAAGGGGGTGTTCATCGGCCCACAGGCATCGGAGGCCGAGCTTGAGCTGCAGCGTCAGCTGATCCTCGACGACCCACATCGCTTCATCGCGCAGGAGCTCGTGCACCTCTCGACGGCGCCGACCGAGATCGGCGGCGGCCGGCTCGCCCCTCGCCACGTCGACCTGCGGCCGTTTGCGGTGTTCGGCGAGGAGATCCGGATCGTCCCCGGCGGTCTGACCCGCGTGGCGCTGCGCGAGGGCTCGATGATCGTCAACTCCTCCCAGGGCGGTGGCTCCAAGGACACGTGGGTGCTCGACGACGAGAGCCAGAGCGATCTGTCCCCCGGCACGCTGCCCACCCACCGCCCGCCCCGGCTGCCCGATGTCCGCTACGGGGGCGCCTGGCACAACCAGGCCCAACAGCAACAACAAGTCCAATCGGCTAACGCCGATTGGATTGACAGATTGCCTAGAGGGCAAGTGGAATCGGCTGGCGCTGATCCCATTGACAGATTGCCCTCAGGGCAATCTGTCGGAGGTCTCTGAGTGTTAGCCAGGATCGCCCAGGAGCTGTTCTGGCTGGGGCGTGACCTCACGCGCGCCGAGCACACCGCCCGCATCCTCGACGGCGCGTTTCATGCCGACGTCGCCGGCGTGCCCGGTGAACGCGGGATCGCGCTGAGCTGGGAGGGGGTGCTGGCGACCATCGGCGCCAAACCGCCGGCACCCGGCGAGGAGGAACCGTCGGTGCCCGACACTGCGCCGCTGGGCCGTGACCAGGTCGCCCGACTGCTCACCCTTGACACCGACACCCCCGCCTCGGTCGTCTCCTGCGTTGCCCGCGCGCGGGAACGGGGACGCACGATGCGTGACGTCATCTCCACGGAGATGTGGGAGGCGCTCAACGGCTTCTATCTGCTGCTCGGTCGCTATGACCTCCAGGCGGCGCTGCAGACCGGGCCCTACTCCTTCTACCAGGAGGTCAAGGAGAACTGCGCCCTGTTCTGGGGCCTGCTGGATCGGACGCTGCTGCGCGACGAGGGTCGTGCCTTCCTGGAGGCGGGCGGCCGCATCGAGGAGGCCGACATGGTGCTGCGGATGCTCCGCGTGGCGATCCCGGCCGGCTCCTTCGAGGAGGGGTTTGAGACCGAGGCGCTGGCCCTGCTGCACGCGGTCGGCGGCTTTCAGGCCTACCGCCGTGCCGTCCGCGTCGCCCCGACTGTTGGCCCGGTCGTGCGCTTTCTGCTCTTTGACTCCGCCTATCCGGGGTCGGTGGCCTCCTCGGTGGAGGCACTGGCGTCGGCGCTCACCGCCGCCGACGCCCAGCCCCGGTCCTCACCCCCGGTGCTGCGCCTGGGCCGCCTGATCGCCGACCTGGAGCTCCAGCGCCGGGCCCCGGATGCCGGCGGAGCGCTCGAACAGATCCTGGAGCGGGTATCGGATGAGTTGGAACTGGTCGATCGCGACATCGACGTCCGGTATTTTGCGATCGCCGCCCTGGCTGCCGTCCACGTGTAGCCGCCCGAGCCCCGGGTCTGATGAACTTCGCCATCCGCTACCTGACCCAGTACGTCTATGACGGCGACGTCGTGGACAACCTCAACGCACTGCGGGTCAAGCCGCACGGCAACGGGCGCCAGCGCTGCGACGAGTTCGGGGTGCGGCTGACCCCCGAGGTGCGCCTGCACCGCCACACCGACTACTTCGGAACCGAGGTGGTGGAGTTCGAGGTCTCCCGCCCGCACCGCCACCTGACGATCGACGTCCGCGCGCGGGTGAGCACGAAGGCCTCCGTCGAGCCACCGCAGTCCACCTGGGAAGCCCTCATCGACCCCAGCTACCGCGAGGCGGGGGGCGAGTTCCTGCTCCAGACCGACGACGCGCCCGACCATCCGGCGATGCAGGAACTGATCTCCACCACCGGTGCGGCGTCCTCGCCACTGGCCACGCTGCAGCTCTGCTCCGAGCTGATCGCCGACCGCTTCGAGTACCGGCGCGGTGCCACCTATGTCGACTCGCGCATCGCCGACCTGCTGGAGGCGGGGGCCGGGGTGTGCCAGGACTTCGTCCACCTCGGGTTGTCACTGCTGCGCCACCACGGGATCGCCGCCCGCTACGTCTCGGGCTATCTGTTCGCCACCGGCGCCGAACCCGCGGACGAGTCGGTCGAGGTCGACACCCACGCGTGGCTCGAGGCCCTGCTGCCGGTGGGTGGAGGGGGTTCGGATTCCGAGCCGGTGTGGGTCGGCGCTGACCCGACCAACCGCTGCCTGGCCGGCGAGACGCACGTCAAGATCGGCCACGGCCGCCACTACGCAGACGTGCCGCCGATCAAGGGTGTCTACCGCGGCGCCGCCAACGCGCGGCTGAAGGCGAGCGTCACCATGACCCGCCTGGAGCGCACCGACCCGGCGTCGATCGCCCGGGCCTAGCCGGAGCATCAAGCTCTCAGCCGCCGGTCACGAGAAAGTTCCGAATCGCCGCGGTGCGGTGGTAGCGTCGCCGCATGGGCGAACGCACGCAGTACACACCAGGGACGTTCAGCTGGACCGACCTCGCCACCACCGACCAGGAGGCGGCCAAGTCCTTCTACGCGGCGCTGTTCGGATGGGAGTTCACCGACATGCCGGCCGGCGAGGGCGTCATGTACTCGATGGCGTTCATCGACGGCAGGTCGGTGGGCGCCATCTCCCCCCAGCCCCAGCAGCAGCGTGAGGCCGGGGTGCCGCCGCTGTGGAACTCCTACATCACAGTGGAGGACGTCGACGCCGGCGCCGCTCGCGCCAAGGAGCTCGGCGCGTCGATGCACGCCCCTCCCTTCGATGTCATGGAGGCCGGGCGGATGGCGGTCATTCAGGACCCGCAGGGCGCCTACTTCATGCTCTGGCAGCCCAAGCAACATCCTGGCGCCGGGCTGGTCAACGCGCCGGGGGCGCTGTCCTGGAATGAGCTGGGATCCCCGGATCTCGACGGGTCCGCCCAGTTCTACGGCGATCTGCTGGGGTGGACGACGGCGCCGATGGAGGGCAGCGACCCGCCATATCTCGTCATCACCACGGCCGACGGGCACGCCAACGGCGGCATTCGGCCCCCGATGCCACCGGGAACGCCGCCATTCTGGCTCGTCTACTTCGCGACCGCCGACATCGACGCCAGCGTGGCCAAGATCTCCGAGCTCGGCGGGACGGTGCTCGCGCCGAGCACCGACATCGGGATCGCCAAGATCGCCGTCGCGGCCGATCCGCAGGGCGCGGTGTTCGCGCTCTACGACGGCCGGCTCGACGACTGAACCGTCGCGGCGGACGGCCGCGCTCGCCATACTCTCCGGGTGCCCGCCCGCGCGCTCATGACGCTCCTGCTGGCCGCGCTCTGCTGCGCCGGCTGCGGCCAGAGCTCAGCCGGCGGAGGATCGACAGGCCCACACGCTGGCTCAACGCGGCCCCCCGCAGCGGCCCCCGCGCCAATGGCCCATCCCCAGGCGGTCGAGCCGGTGGCCGGTGCGGCCGCGCAGGTGACCGGAGGCTCGTCCCCGCAGGCGGCGGTGGTCAGCGTCGGCTCCCCGGCGGCGGTCGCGGCGCTGCCCCAGCCCGCCTCGATGACGGAGGTCCGCCAGGATCTCGCGCTCAGCGGGATGCGGGCCAACCCCAACCAGGCGACGCTCACCTCGGGCGGCCTGGCGGTGGCGCCGCTCGACGCCCCGGCAGCGGTCCAGGCGGTGATCGCGGCCGGCAACGAAATCGCCCGGCTGCCCTATCACTGGGGCGGGGGCCACATGACCTATGAGGACACCGGTTATGACTGCTCGGGGTCGATCAGCTACGTGTTCGCCGCAGCCCACCTGCTCGACCACACGGTCACCTCGGGCACGCTGGAGAACTGGGGCGATCCCGGGCCCGGCAAATGGATCACCGTGTTCGCCAACGCCGGCCACACGTTCATGTACATCGCCGGCCTGCGGTTCGACACCGTGGCGCTCGCCGAGACCGGCTCGCGGTGGTCAGATCGCTCGGCCACCGAGAACCTGTCGAGCTTCTCGGTCCGCCACCCGCCGGGTCTGTAAAGCGGCCGCGACCGCCGCTCGGTCACCGGACAGCGGTGCCGGAAATCCCCGCCGTGCGCCGTTCTGCCTGTAAGCGGGGCAGTTTTGCGCGAGGGGCTGCCGTCCGAAGCCCTGTCTATCTTCGGTCGCAGCCATGCAAGTTCGGGAACTGCAAGACGGCTGTCAGGTGGCGACAGCGCTCATCCTCCGCTCGGTGGAGGTGCGACGGCGGCGTGAGGGCGATGAGTACCTCAAGCTGACGTTGGGGGACCGGACCGGCAGCCTGCCGGCGGTCGTTCTCGACGGTGTGCCCGCCGCGCGGGAGGTCTGCCGGGCCGGCGAGATCGTCCACGTCACGGGCGCCTTCTCGGTGCACCCGCGCTACGGCGGCCGGCTGGTCGTCGACTCGGTTCGCCCGGCCGCGAAGGACGAATATGACCGGGAGGCCCTGTTCGATGGCCCCGCCCGCCCTGCCGCCCACCTGGAGGCCGACCTGCGGGAGCTGGTCGCCACCGTCCAGAACTCCCACCTGCGGCGGCTGCTCGGCGAGATCCTCGGCGAGGATGGCCCCACGTGGCCGCTGTTCCGGGACGCCCCGGCGGCCAAGCACTACCACCAGGCCTACCGGCATGGGCTGCTGGAGCACTCCCTGACCGTCGCGCAGTCCGTCAGCGCCATCTCGGCGACCTTCCCCGGCATCGACCGCGACGTCGCGGTGACCGGGGCGCTGCTGCACGACATCGGCAAGCTCGACGCCTACCAGGTTGTCGGCGAGACGATCGAGATGTCCGACCAGGGCCGGCTTTACGGCGAGATCCCTCTCGGCTACTACCGAGTGCGCAGCACGATCGAGAGCCTCGACGGCTTTCCCGCCGAGACCGCCCAGGCGGTGCTGCACATCATCCTCAGCCACCACGGCTCGCTTGAGCACGGCAGCCCCGTCATCCCGTGCACCCGGGAGGCGACGCTCGTCCACATGGCCGACAACCTCGGCGGCAAGCTCGGCAGCTTCGACCGCGTCCAGAAGGGCCTGCCGGCGGGCGCGCAGTGGTCGGGGTTCGACAAGGGCATCGGCGGCGGCGCCTACTTCGCCGCCGCCCCGCAGGACCAGCAGCGCCGGGCTGCCTAGGCGCGCCCGCGCCACCCCCACCCAGGTGGTTGGTCGATCTCCGGGGGTATGGCACGGAAAATCGACCAACC
>JBAWFG010000428.1:0-5638 GCA_049591655.1 Solirubrobacteraceae bacterium | reverse complement strand
TTGAGCGCGCGGACGCTGTCGGCGCGCAGGTCGAAGCTGAGCGCCTCCTGGCTGGCCGGGGTGCTGCTCATCGAGCCACCAGCGCGCCACCCCAGCTGTACACCCGCCCGGGCTCGGGCTCCCAGGTGACCGCGTCCTCGGCGCCCGGGAGCACCGCGATCGCGCGGTACTCCGACGCCATCGCCACCCACTCATCGGTCTCGGCCATGACCGCGGGCTTGCACGCGATCGGGTCACGCAGAACCGCGAAGCCGTCGGCAGTCCCGACCGCGAACGTGTAGAAGCCGTCGAGATCGTCGAGGCACCCCTCGAGCGCCCGTTCCAGCGTGTCGCCGGACCGCAGCCGCCAGGTCAGGTAGCCGGCCGCGACCTCGGAGTCGTTGTCGGTCTGGAAGCGAATCCCCTCCCGGGCCAGCGACCGGCGCAGCCGATTGTGGTTCGAGAGCGAGCCGTTGTGGACGAGGCACAGATCAAGCCCGGTCGAGAACGGGTGTGAGTGCTCGGTGGTCACCCGGCTCTCGGTCGCCATCCGGGTGTGGCCGAGCGCATGACTGCCGGAGATCTCGGCGAGCCGGAAACGCTCGATGAACTCGGCGGGCGGTCCGGCCTCCTTGAAGATCTCGATCGTCGCCCCCGCGCTCATCAGCGTCAGCTCGGGATGCACATCGCGCAGCCACTCGCCGACCGCGTCGGCGCCGGCGGCGACGATGAACACGGCGTGGCTGGCGCGGATGTCGGCCAGCGACGCGTCCCCGAAGGTCGCCGTCAGCTCCCCGCCAAGGCCCGTCCAATCGGGGTCCCCGGCGGCGGTGTGCAGCGAGATCTTGCACCAGCCCTCCGGCGCCGGATCTCGGTAGAAGGCAACTCCAGCGCTGTCGGGGCCGCGGAACGACAACTGCCCGAGCATCGCGCCCAGGCACTCGCCGAGCCGCGACCGGAGCGCGTCATTTTTCGTGTACAGCCCCGCAATTCCGCACATGTAGCGCAGCGTAGAGCGTGCCCGGCCGCCGTCCAATGGCGTCCGCGCGCACACTTTGGCCCGCAAATGTGGTGTTCGGTGCCACAGGCGCCGCGCTCACACCGGCAGCCGCTTCTGGGCCCGGCGGACGGCGTGCAGCGCCTCCCGCAGCTCGCCGCGGGCGATCGGTCCCAGCGCGCCCGGATCGATCAGGTTGTCGGCCGGCCGGCCGGCGGCGGCGCATTCGGCGTGGTGGTCAAAGCGCACCCCGCAGATGACCTCGAACGCCTCCCGCAGCCCATCGGCGGTCGCTCGGTCCAGCGCCCCCGCGGCGGCGACCGCCTCGATGCGGTCAAGCGTCGGCGACACCGTCACCCCGGCCGACAGGGCGTGGTAGCGGACGAGGTTGACGAGCGGGATGATCGCGCCGCGCTTGATGTCAAGCGTCCCGTCCTTGGCGGTGGCCAACTGCCCCCGGAATCCAAGCGCGACCGGGAACCCGGCCGCCGACCGGGCGATCAGCCGCATGAACTGCGGGTGCTCGCGCGCGGCGCGGATCTGCGCCATAAGCTCGGCGGCGATCGCCAGTCCCCCGGCGGCGGGACGGAAGTCAAAGGCCACCGTCGCCCGCACCAGGTGGGACTCGTCGGGCTGCGCCAGGCACTCGCTGAACGTGCGCAGCCAGTCGGGCTTGGACATCCGCCACAGCCGGTTGCCGGCCATCACCCCGTTGTTGTCTGAACCGATGCCGCACCGGGACAGGCCGTCGTTGACATCGGAGCCGAGCCGGGCGAAGTACGCGTCGACCGCCTCCGCCTCCCCGGCCGCCGGCGCGGCATAGGCGAGCGCGTTGTCCTGGTCGGAGGCGAGCGTGAACTCCCTCCGGGCCGCGGAGCCGAGGTCAAGCCACGCCCACGGCACCGGCGCCGGGCCGCGCTGTGAGAGCGAGAAGTCGACGAGGCGGGTGACGACCGCGTCGTGGGCGAGGCTGAGCACCCGGCCGAGATCCCGCGATGGCACCCCGGCCCGGGCCAGCGCCACGAACAGCTGTGGGAGGTGCGACACCGCCCGCTCCAGCATCGCCGGGTCGGCAGCGCCGAGGATCGTGTGCCGCAGGCCGATCGGGCTGGAGGCCTCGAGGCCGAGCAGATCGCCGGCCGACAGCAGCCCGCAGACCTCCCCGCCGTCGAGCACCGCGACGTGCTCCACCCCGTCGGCGAGCATGTCGACCGTCGCCTCGATCGCCAGCTGGCGCATCGGCACCGTCGGGGCCGGCGCGCGGGCGAGAGCCCGGACCGGGGCGTGACTGGAGATCGCGCCCTCGGCCACCGCCCCCCGGATGTCGGCATCGGTGAGGATCCCGAGCACCCCCTCGCCGAGTGCGACGAGCAGCGCGGGGACATCGGGGTCCCCGAGCCGGCGGGCGGCCGCCTGGAGGGTCTCGTCAGGGTCGGCGAACGTGGCGGGGCGCATGATCGCCGAGACGGGCGTGGTCCCGACGTCGTGCAGACCGTGGACGGTGTGCCCGGCCCGGGTCAGGCGCTTGCGCATGCTCTGGGCCACATAGGCGACGCCCGCCTCGGAGCCGAGCAGCCGCCGCGCCGCGGGAGCGGCGAACCACGCGCACCGGGTTGGTTCACGGGTGCGCACCGTGAACGCCGGGGCCATGCCGGTCAGCAGCGACGGGTGCCCGAAGCACTCCCCCGGCGCGAGCACCTGGACAGCCTCGCCCTGATGGACGATCTCCACCGATCCGGCCAGGATCGCCCAGATCCCCTCGGCGGGCGGGCCGTCCTCGACGAGCAGCACCGCGCCGGCCGGGTGCTCCTGCACGACCGCCCCACCGGCGAGCTCGGCGAGCTGCGCCGGGCCGAGAGCGTCGAACGGTGGATACCGCGCCAGGAATGTGTCCAGGTGCTCCATGTCTTGAGGCGCAATTGTGTTCGCATCTCGCCTTGTGAGCCTCCGGCGACATGTCAGGGTAAGCGCTGCCAACCTACACGGACCAGGAGGGGCACATGCCGGATGAAATGACCGGGCCGGGCCCGATGGACGACGAACTCGTCTACGAGTCGGCCGGTCTGCCCAAGACGACCAACTGGTGGGGGGCGTTCGTCATCGGCCTGGCGGGCACGATCCTCGTGACCGGCATCGCGCCGGTGATGGTCACCGAGCTCGGCGCCTCCTCCGTCCCCGTGATCGTGATCATCACGATCACCGGCTACCTCGTGTGCCTGCTGCTGGCGGAGCTCTCGGCGATGATGCCCGACCGCTCCGGGGGGCTACCGGCCTACGCCTACCCGGCGTATAAGGATCGCTGGCCCCGGTTCGCCGAGCACGTCAACGGCTTCACCGCCTGGGCCTACTGGCTGGGCTGGTTCCCGGTGGCCCCGCTGAACATGATTCTGGCCTCGTACTACATCGCCAACCGCTTCAACCTGACGAGCGGAACCTTCGCCCCGCTGGGCACCAAGATCAGCTGGTGGACGTTGGGCATCTCGATCGTGGGACTGCTGCTGCTGGCGATCCCGGCGATCCGCGGCATGCGCTTCGGCACATTCTTCGCCACCGCGCTGGCAATTCTGTCGATGATCCCGCTCACGTTCCTGGCGATCGCGTGGATCTTCAACCCCGGGGTCGTCGACTTCAGTCAGCTCTGGCACTTCCGCCACACCAACGGAACCGGCTTCTTCTCGCCGCTGTTCGGTCACGGCTGGCTGACGCTCTACATCGCCTTCTCATTCCTATTGACCTGGAACGTGATCGCCATGGAGGCGGCGGCCTGCTACATCGGCGAGACGCGCAACCCCGACCGCGATGCCAAGATCGCGATGAACCTCGAGGGCCTGTACGGCCTGTTCATCTACACGATGATCCCGGTGGCGTTCATCATCGTGCTCGGCCTCGGCGCTCTCGGCAACCCCTCGCTGGTCGACCCGCAGACGATCTTCGTCACCTACGCCTCCAAGGTGCTGGGCAGCGGCGTGGGCTCGAGCATCCTCACCTGGCTGATCGCGGTCATGCTCATCCTGGCGCTGATCCTGTCGGCGCTCAACGCGATCACCGGCACGGCGCGGTCGCTGCACCAGATGTCGACCGACGGCCAATTCCCGAAGTTCTTCCAGCGCGTCAACCATCACGGCGTCCCGGAACGGGCGATGGTCTTCAACGTCGGGTGGTCGATCCTCGTCGTCTTCGCCGGCGGCGCGGTCCAGATCTACACCCTGTCCAACGTCGGCTACCTGGCCTCGTTCCTGCCGGTGCTCGTCGGCTACTACCTGCTGCGCAAGCACAGACCGAACGTCCGCCGGCCGTTCAAGCTGCCCGGGTTCATGAAGTACGTGGCGCTGGCGATCGCCGGCCTCTACGCCATCATCTATTTCTACGGCGGCCCGGTGTACGCATCGTGTGCGTGCAACGCCGCCGGGACCAAGACGTTGCCCTACTACTTCATCGGCTGGGGCGTGCTCCTGCTCTACCTGCCGATGTACTGGTACCGCAAGCGGGTCGAGGACAAGCGCGATGTCGCCGATGCGACGGTCAGCGCGCCGGCCGGGGTGGCCTCGGGGCCGGCGGGCCCATGAGCGCGGTCGCGGCGGTGACCGACGAGCGGCTGCAGACCGGCCCGTATGAGCGGATCCTGCTCGCCACCGAGGGGCGGCGCATCCCGCAGGCGGCGATCGACCGCGTGCGGGAGCTGGCCGCCCCGAGCGGCGCACAGGTGCATGTGTTCTCGATCGCCCGCGTCCACGGCACCGCCTTCGGGATGCCGAGCCCCGGTCTGCTGCCGACCAAGCGGGAGTGGGCCGAACAGCGCGAGCTCGTCGCCGAGGCGATCAAGCGGCTCAAGCGCAAGGGCATCGCCGCCGACGGCCACGTGCTCGGGACCCGCAACGCCACCAAGAAGATCCTCGCCGAGGCGGCGAAGGAGCGCTGCGAGGCGATCGTGATGGCGGCCGACCCCGACCGCAACCGGGTCACCGGGAACATGATGTGGTCCCAGGAGCCCCAGCGGGTGCGCCGCCGGTCAAAGCTGCCGGTGTTCCTGGTCTGCGACGAGGACGAGCCCCCGAGGCGCGCCACTCGCTGAACGCCTACTGGGGCGCTCCCGGGCGTCCGTGCAGCCGGGCGAGCTTGATCGCCAGCTCCAGCGACAGCAGATCGTCCTCGTCGAGCGCCAGCCCGGTCAGCTCCTCGATTCGCCCCAACCGCTGGCGCAGCGTGTTGGGGTGGATGTAGAGCGCCCGCGCTGACTCGATCACGCTGCGGCGCTCGGACAGGTAGCGCTCCAGGGTGTCGAGCAGGGCGGTGCGCCGCCGCCGGTCATAGTCGATCAGCAGGTCCACGGCCGCCCGCATCCGGTCCCGGGGGGCGTCCTCGGCGCCGATCTGGACGAGGTAGCGGTACGCGCCGACCTCCGAGTAGGCGATCGCGCCGCCGTCGGGCAGCAGCGCCCGCGCGATCGTCGCCGCATCGCGCGCCTCGCGGTAGGCGCCGGCGGCATCGGCGGGGGCTCCGCGCAGCTCACTGACGCCGACCACCGCCCCGGTCTGCTGGCCGAGCTCCCGGGCCTGGCGCAGCACCATGTCCTGGACCCGGGAGCGCCCGGCGCCGACGCACAGCAGCGCGCGCAGCGGCCCGGGACCGACCTCGATCGCCGAACGCGGGGCGAGCTCGGCG
>JBAWFG010000427.1:0-3638 GCA_049591655.1 Solirubrobacteraceae bacterium | reverse complement strand
GACAGCCCCTGGCCGAACAGATCCGGCTCAGAGCCGACCCCTCCGAACCCGGCGCAGCCGAGCGCCACGCGGGGCAGTCCTAGCCCGGAGGCGCCGAACGTTTGCGATGCGATCTGCACTGATGCGGTCATCCCCACCTCATCGATCCGATCTGTATGTAACCCGGCGGCGCACCCGATGTGGCGATGACGCACGCCTCGCTGTGAGCCGGGATGGAATCTAGGTGAAAGGGGGAGGCGATGCCACAGGCGGCTACCGGGTCTGCGTCAGCCTGGCGCCGGTGGCGGCGGCGGCGCGGTCATGGCCATCGTTTAGGCGACGACCGTCTCGTCGGTCTCGATCGGCTCCAGCTGCGCGATCTCAGCGCGGCGGTGCTCCCAGTGAGGCGGGATGCACAGGTGAGTACCGAGTTCGTCGGCCGCCTCGTCGATCAGGAAGCTCTGCGGCGCCCCGAACGCGAACTCCACGAGCAGCCCGCTCGGGCTGCGGCAGTACATCGAGAAGAAGTAGCCCCGGTCCTTGGACTCCGAGACGTCGGTGAAACCGAGCCCGACGATCCAGTCCTTGACCACCTGCTGGTTCTCGGCGCTCACCACATCGAACGCGTGGTGATGGATCGTGCCCTCGCCGAACTGCCACGTGCCCTGGGGCAGGTCGGGCTCCTCGACGAGCTCGAGTATCCGGCCGTGGCCCTCGGCGTCCCCGATCCGGTACTGATGGTGAGGGCCCTCGGAGCCAAGATGCTCAGCGTTCATCCCCTCGGTGAGGAAGAAGTGCATGGGGTCGGGCTCACGCACGGAGGTCGTGGTCCCGAAGGCACCGCGGATGGCGTGTTCGCCCGGGACGACCGCTTCGTAGGGCGGGCGCGGATCCGGCTCAGGGTCGGCGACGAGCGCGTACTCGATCCCACACGGATGGCGGAACAGCAGCCGCTCTGATCCGAATCGCTCGGTGCGCTCGTGCGCAACGTCCGCCTTGGCGAGCCGATCAGCCCAGAAGCCGACCGAGTCAACGGGGATCGTGAGGTTGAGCAGCTTGGCCTGATTGGTGCCCCGCTTGCCCATCCACCCGGCCTGCCCATAGGGGAACGCAGTCAGCAATGTGCTCGGATCCCCGTCGTGGTTGCCGTAGTACAGGTGGTAGATGGGGATCTCGCCGTCGAACAGGACGGTCTTCTTGACGCTGCGCAGTCCCAGCAGCCGAACGTGGAAGTCGTAGTCCTCCTGGGCACCGCCGACGCAGAACGTCAGGTGATGGGTGCCCCTGATGAACCCTGGGTTGGGCATCTCCTGCTCCTCTCTCCGGTTCCGGTTGCGCCATCGTAACCGGGGGCCGGCGCGGCCCCGCGCCGGCGGTCAACAAACCGTGCGCCGTGGGGCGAACCTGGGCGGCTAATCCACGCTCAGCGTCGTTTAGATGCCCAGGTTCCGGGCGTAGGCGCCTCCGGGGCCCACCCAGACCCCAGCATTGCGCAGCTCACCGAGTTCGCCGAGCAGGCGACGGACGCCGGCCCACCACTCCTCGTCGAGCATCAGGAACGGATGCAGCACGACCGTCTGCAGTCCCGGGTCCGGATCGGCGAGGGCCGCGGAGAACGTCTCGCTCAGGGCGGCGGGCGCCAGCGGCGCGGCGCCGCGCATCCCGGCGAAGCGATCCATCAGGTAGTAGGCATCGACGAGCTCCCAGGTGAACGGCACCACCGCGAGCCCGTCGTGGACGGCCGGCGTGGTGCCGGCGGGCGAGCACCACTCATAGCCGTGGCCGCGCAGCAGCCCCTCGGTGTGCGGGGTCAGCTCGCCACCGGGCGGCCGAAACCCGTGCGCGGGGAGGCCGCGGGCCGAGAACGCCGCGGTGGCCCGCTCCAGCAGGGCCGGCTCGGTGACCGCGTCGAGATCGCCCCAGGCCTCGTGACTCCAGGCATGAACCCCGACCTCATGGCCGCGGCCGGCGATCTCGTCGACGGCCCGCGGGTTGAGCTCGCAGTTGATCGCCTCGACGAAGAAGGTGGCGGTGAGACCGACGTCGTCGAGGGCATCGAGCAGCCGCGGCAGCGCCCGGGTCACCGACGGGTCGGCGCCGAGCTCGTGCTCCCCCGTCCACTCTCCGCGCTCCAGCGCGCTCGCCTCGCCGAGGTTGTCAAACGTCAGGACGACCGCACGCGGTGCAGATGGGTTCATCTCACGCCTTCGGCTCGCTGGGCGTCATACATATGCCCACAGGGTTCCTAGTATGTTCGATGATCATCGTACGAAAGGCGCACCGAGTTCCATGAGCCCAGACACCGAATCCTCCCGGACCCCCCACCTGACCGCCACGCTAATGCTGTCGTGCCTGGCGCAGTTCATGGTCATCCTCGACGTCTCCGTCGTCAACGTCGCGTTGCCGGCGATCCGCGGTGGCCTGCACTTCTCCGAGGTCGACCTCCAGTGGGTCGTCAACGCCTACACGGTGACGTTCGCCGGCTTCCTGCTGCTCGGCGGCCGTGCGGCCGATCTGCTCGGACGCCGGAAGGTATTCGTCAGCGGCCTGGTGCTGTTCGCCCTCGCCTCACTGGCCGGCGGTGTCGCCACCAGCCAGGGCGTGCTGATCGCCGCCCGGGCCGTGCAGGGGCTCGGCGGCGCTGTCATCGCACCCGCCTCGCTGTCGATCCTCACCACGACGTTCGCCGAGGGCGCCGCGCGCAACCGCGCGGTCGGCATCTGGGGCGCGATGGGCGGCGCCGGCGGCGCGGCCGGCGTGCTGCTCGGCGGTGTGCTCACCGACCTGCTGTCCTGGCGCTGGATTCTGTTCATCAACGTTCCGATCGGCCTGATCGCCGCGTTCGCCGCCCAGCGGCTGCTGCTGGAGAGCCGCGGCACCGGGCGCAGCCGGGACTTCGACCTGCGTGGCGCGCTGACGGCGACGATCGGGCTCTCGCTGCTCGTGCTCGGCATCGTGCGCACCGACCAGACCGGATGGGGCGACCCGCAGACGCTGGCGCTGATCGCCGCCGGGGTCGTGCTGCTCGGCGCATTCCTGTTGATCGAGGGGCGCTTTGCCCGGGCGCCGCTGATGCCGCTGCGGATCTACGCCTCGCGGACGCTGAGCGCCGCCAACGTCGTGGTGTTGCTCGTCGGCGCGGCTTCCTTCGGCATGTGGTTCTTCGTCTCGCTCTACCTCCAGCAGGTGCTCGGCTACTCGCCGATCAAGGCCGGACTGGCGTTCCTGCCGATGACGCTGTGCATCGTGGCCGGGTCGACGCTGGCCTCTCGCCTCGTCGGCCGGGTCGGCGCCAAGCCGCTGCTGATCGCCGGCATGGTCTCGCTGACCCTCGGCCTGGCGTGGTTCGCCAACATCTCGACCGACGGGACGTACGTCGGCGACATGCTGTTCCCCTCGCTGCTGACCGCCATCGGCATCGGCCTGGCGTTCGTGCCGGCAACGATCAGTGCCGTCGCCGGGGTCGCGCCCCAGGAGGCCGGCCTGGCCTCCGGTCTGGTCAACACCGCGCGGCTGTTCGGTGGCGCGCTCGGGCTCGCCATTCTGGCGGCGATCGCCACCTCCCGCACCAACAGCGAGCTGCAGCACGCCGGGACGACCGCCCACGAGGCGCTCGTCAGCGGGTTCCAGCTGGCATTCATCATCGCGGCGGTGTTTGC
>JBAWFG010000426.1:0-4259 GCA_049591655.1 Solirubrobacteraceae bacterium | reverse complement strand
CCAGTGACTTGACCTCCGCAGCGATCTCACGCCACTCCTCGTGCCCGAAGTACGAATACGCCGATCCCGCCGCCACCACCAGCGTGTCGTACTCGATGACCGGGGGCTCGATGTCGTCGACCGTCTGCAACCGGACGGTGCGGTGCTCCGCGTCGATGGCCTCGACGTTGGCCTCCAGGACCCGCACGTCTGACCGGTGGTTGAACAGCGCCCGCAGCGGATACGCGATCTCGCCTGGAGACAGCGCCCCGGTCGCCACCTGGTAGGTCAGCGGCTGGAAGAGGTGGAAGTTACGGCGGTCGATGAGAGTGATCTCCACATCGGCGCCGCGCAGGCCCTGCACGACCCGCAGCCCCCCGAACCCGCCTCCGACGACGACCACGCGATGACTCATCACCGCATCATGCCGCGTTCGCCCGCGGCATGGTGCCCCGTTGCTAGGAGCGGAGGAACTCGGAGACGGTGGCGCTGAACGCAGCGCCGGCTTCCACCTCGACGAAGTGCCCGACCCCGGGGAACTCGACGAACCGCGCGGCCGGCATCGCATCGGCAATCAGACGCATCGACGCCGACGGCACCGTGACGTCGAACTCTCCGGCGATCACCAACGCCGGCGCCGTAACCCGGTCCGCGCCCTGCAGAAGATCGAGTCCATCAAGCATCTCGCCGTACATCACGGCGACCGCGTCCCAATTCATCGGCGCTGCGCACAGCCGGTCCAGGTACGCCATCTCGACGGGACCCTGGCGGGCGACGTAGCGGGACATCAACGCTCGGAACTGGCGGCGCTGCTCATCCTCGGGCAGGTCGGCCTCAAGCGCCGTGTCCGCGGCCTGCGCCGCCTCCAGGCGCTCCGCGCCGTCGCCGAACGCGGTCACGAAGCGCTCCTGCACCTCGGCGACCGCCGCCGTGAACGCGTCGTCGATCCGGGGCGGAGCGTTCGTCACTACCAACCGGCTCACCCGATGCGGGAACGCGCAGGTGTAGGCGAGCGATACGCAGCCACCGTGGCTGTTGCCGTACACCGCCAGGGTCTCAGCGCCGAGGTGGACGCGCAGGGCCTCCAGGTCGTCGACATACCCGGCCATCCGGTATCCCTCAGGCGACGGCGGTGGAGTCGACGCCCCGGTCCCACGCGGCGCCAGCACGAGCAACTCAAAGCCGGGCAGGTCCATCGCCGCGAAATACGCCTCGGGATCCATCCCCGGGCCGCCGGGCACGCACACGACGAGCGGACCGGAGCCGCGCCGGAGATAGGAGAGTGTCCGGCCCGGCCCGGCGTTAAAGGACGACAGACTCGTATTGGGCAACGAGGAGGTGGGGGCCACGGTTTGAACCGGAGACTCTCAGTCCGTGGGTGATCTGCGTACGGCGGTGTTCAGCTGGCCGGCGGTGGAGCCAGCCGACGATAGCGCCGGGCGGCTGCCGTAGAGCGTTGCGGTCCAGATGTGCTCGATGACGTCGACCACCGTCGACGGGTCGGCGGTGGGAGTACGACCGAGTGCGTCCCTGAGGTAGCTCTCGTTGAGCCAGACGAGCGCGCGAGCCGTTTCGTCGGGGTCGATGCCCGGCACTCCCCCGGTCGCCTGCTCGGCGCGGATGCGGCGTGCGGTGGCGTCGACGAAGTCCTGTACGAGTGCCCGGTAGGCCGACTCGACCGTTGCATCGGAGCCCGAGGCATCCGATAGCGCCCGGAGGACCGGTCCGTGCTGAACGTAGACGGCGGCGACGCCCTCGAGCGCGGTGCGCAGATCCGCGGATGCATCCTGCCCGTCGAGCCAGCGACCGGATGCGGTAACCAGCTCGCCCCGGATCCGTTCCACGACCCTTAGCGCGAGATCGTGACGATCTCGGAAGTGAACGTAAAACGCCGGGCGCTTCAGGCCCGTCTGGGCCATGACCGTCTGCACGGTGAGCTCGCGGAACGGGTGTTCGTGGAGGAACCGTTCCGCAGCGTCGAGGATCTCGCGCTCGGTGTCGCGGGGATCGTGGCGCGGTCGTCGCCGCGCTGGAGTCGATGCGGTGTCGGTCGGCACGCTGAGCGCGGCGGTCAGCCGTCGAGGCGGACCGGGAGCGTCTTGAGCTGGCTGGAGAACTGGGAGAGCACCCAGGTTGGTTCAGCGTCAATCGCCATGTTGGGGTAGCGCGTGACCGTTTCCTCGACGAGGATCTTCAGCTCCAGCCGCGCGAGCGCGGTCCCCAGGCAGAAATGGCGACCGCCCGCGCCGAACGCCTGGTGCTCGGGGTTGCGCAGGACGTCGAAGCGATCGGGGTTCTCGTAGCGGTCCTCGTCTCGGTTCGAGGACGGGTACCACAGCACGACCTTGTCGCCCTTATGGATCGGACAGCCCCCCAGTTCGGTGTCTTTCGTAGCGGTCCGGCGGAAATGCCCGAACGCGGGGAACATCCGCAGCGCCTCTTCGATTGCACCGGGGATGAGCGAGGGGTCGTCGATCAGCAGTTGCCGTTGATCGGGATGCTCGATCAACGCGCGCATCGCGCTGGTGTACGTCGCCTTGGTCGAGTCGTTGCCCGCGATCATCAGCAGGAGGAAGCCGGCGAAGATCTCCTCGTCGGCGAGACGGTCGCCGTCTATCTCAGCGTGCACCAGCACGCTGAGCATGTCCTCGGTCGGGTTCGCGCGGCGATCCGCGACGAGCTTCATGCACTTCTCGTACATCGGCGGCAGATCCTCAGAGAGCATCTGCTCAAGCCCTTTCGGGTTGAGCTCCGGGTCCCCGAAGCCGGCCAGACCGTTGATCGCCTCGGCCCACGGCTTGTCGTCCTCGGGATCGAGCCCCATGAAGCTGCAGATCACGCGTGCGACGACCGGTTGGGCGACCTCGGTGACGAGATCGCATGTCTCGCGCCCGGAGAGACCGTCGAGGACCCGGGTCGCTACGTCGCGGATCGTCTCCTCGTGCTGCGAGATCGCCTTCGGCGTGAAGGCGCGCTGGAACAGGTTCTTGATCCGGTCGTGCTTCGGCGGATCCATCCCGATGAACATCCCCTGGACGATCTCGACCGGGACCATGTGATCGCTGACGATGATGTTCGACGCCGACGAGAATGTCTCCCAGTCACGGCTCACCGTATGAACGTCCTCGGCCTTCGTGATCGACCAGAAGCCGGCGTCCTTCGGCGACTGCGCAATCCCGGCGCTCCAGTGGACCGGGCAGCGGCTGCGCAGCTCCCGAAAGAGCTCGTGCGGCGGTCCCTGTCGCCAGTGGTCCTCGTCGGCGACCTGGACCGTGTCGATCGTTTCAGCGGCACTGTTGAGCATCGGACGACCTCGTTGGTGAAGGACGGCGTGAACGATCCGGACTGTACCCAGATAATTACGCTGCGTCAATGACATTCTGTAATTAGGGATCTACGCGCGGGACGCTATGCGGGGGCGTGCCGAACGGCCGACCCGCCCCCACTCGCCTGCAGAGCGCCCGCACCGAACTGGAGCACGGCCTTCGCCTGCTGCGTGGTGGTGTGATGCCGACGCGTCACGTCTATGCGCTCCTCCACACCGCGTCGGTGCTCCAGGCGTCGGGTGATCTGCCCGGCGCCGGTGCGCTCGTGGAAGAGGCAGAGGCGATACTCGGGGGTTCGACGACGCCGGCGTGCTCACGACGTTGCTTGACGATGTGCGTCGGCGCCTCACCTTCGCCCGCCGACGCCGCCGCGCGCAGCAGGAGGGCGCCCTGACCGACGCTGAGCACGCCGTCCTGCGCGCCCTGCACACTCCTCAGACTCAGCGGATGATCGCCGACGAGCTGATGATTTCGATCAACACCGTCAAAACCCATACACCCGCGATCTACCGGAAGCTCGGCGTCAGCTCCCGCGGCGACGCAATCGGCCGCGCGACTGAACTGGGCTCCTGTGAGGTTCGGGGACCCTCACTGCCGCCGGCACTTCGCTAATCGGGGAGACAGGATTTGAACCTGCGACCGCCCGGCCCCCAGCCGGGTGCGCTACCAGACTGCGCCACTCCCCGTGGCTGCGCCGATGATAACCGGCCTCAGGGGCGGGGCGCGGCCCGCGATCCTCAAAGCTGGACTGGGGCGCCAAGCGGGCGACGGGAATCGAACCCGCCCTAAAAGCTTGGAAGGCTTTTGTGCAACCACAACACTTCGCCCGCGGGACCCCGAATGGTAACGCGGAGCCGGCCGGCGGGTCAGGTGGCGGCGGGGCGGCGCTCCTCGGTGGGAACCGAGCCGTCGCGGGTCAGATCCTCCGGGGGCCAGGGCCCGAACCAGTTGTCC
>JBAWFG010000425.1:0-1642 GCA_049591655.1 Solirubrobacteraceae bacterium | reverse complement strand
CGCCGCTGGAGCCTCCGGCCACCCGGTCAAGGGCCCACGGGTTGCCGACCTGATCGGTGGTGCCCCCGGCGGCGAACTCGTGGGTGTGGGTGTGGCCGACGAGCACCATCCCGGCATCCCGCAGCCGGGTCCATACGACCGCGTCGGAATCGGCGACGTTGTCGGCCAGCACCCGGCTGGAGGCGGTGAGGGGCAGCCCGTTGACCACGTAGAGGTCCTTGAGGCCGAGCGGGATGCCGCACAGCAGCGGGACCTGGTCTCCCTCGGCCGCTCGCCGTGCGTCGGCAGCGGAGGCGGCGGACTGCGCCGCCTCCGGGTACAGGCGGGCCCATGCGTTGACCGCCGATGGGGCGCCGTCGAACGAGGGGTCGCCGCCGTTGCGCCGGGCGATCGCCGCCAGGCACGCCTCGGTCAACTCCCGTGACGACAGATCCCCGGAGCGCAGGAGCACGGCCGCCTCGCGCACGCCGAGGTCCGCGGGACTGTTCCCCGCGTCGGCGGCGGTCCGCTGTCGGATGCGTTCAGGCCCCACGTGCTCTCTCCCTGGCCGCTGCTGCTGCGCGGCCGCGACTCGGTGGGGAGCCGCGTGCGCATTGTGACCGATTGTTCTCAAAGCGTACGTGATAGCGTTGCGCCCAGGTGACGAAAGGTGCTCGCCAACACCCGGTCACTGCTTCCCGAACCGTGCGTGACGCGGCCTTTGACGTCATGCGCCGGCTCGGCCTGACGACGATCTTCGGGAATCCCGGGTCGACCGAGATCCCGTTTCTCACCGGGCTGCCCGCCGACATCCATTTCGTGCTCGGCCTCCACGAGGGCGCGGTCGTGGGAATCGCCACCGGCTACGCCGTCGCCACCGGCGAACCGGCGCTCGTCAACCTCCACACCGCTCCGGGCCTGGGCAACGCGATTAACGCCATCGCCAACGCCCGGGACATGCGGGTCCCGCTCGTCGTCCTCGTCGGCCAGCAGGACCGCCGCCAGATCGCATACGAGCCGTTCCTCACCGGACGAGCGCTCGAGCGACTCGCCGGCGAGTATCCGGTGTGGTCGAGCCTCCCGGTGCGCGCCCAGGACGTGCCGGGCGCCATCGCGCGCGCCTACCACGAGGCGGTGGCCGCCCGGGGACCGGCGCTCGTCGTCATCCCGATGGGTGATTGGGCCGAGCCCGCCGACGAGTTGGCGGCCGGCTCGCCCGAGCGCGTGGTGCGATCGTCAGCGGTCAGTCCCTCGGATGTCGGTGAGCTGGCGGAGATGATCGACCGCGCGCAGACCCCGGCACTGGTCGTCGGCCGCGGCGGCGATGCCGAGGGATGGGAGTCGGTGATCTCGCTGGCCGAGCGGCTGCGCTGCCCGGTGTGGCAGGAGTCCTTCACCCGCGCCGCCGGCTTTCCCCAGGATCACCCCCAGTTCGCCGGGCATCTGCCGTGGCGCCGGCGGCTGATGCGCGACACGCTGGCCGCCCACGACCTCGTGCTCGCCGTCGGCACCAACGCCTTCCGGCTCTACCTGCTCGACGATCCCGGCCCGATGGTCGCCGAGCAGACCCGCGTGGCGGTGCCCACTGACGATCCCGCCGAGGCATTTCGCAGCCCGTGCTCACTGGCCGTCATCGCGCCCGTAGCACCAGCCTGCGCCGCCC
>JBAWFG010000424.1:0-5349 GCA_049591655.1 Solirubrobacteraceae bacterium | reverse complement strand
ATCACCACCCCCATCGAGACGACCGGCGCCGTTCCCGGGTTGGCGTCGGTGGCGAGCACCACGATCGCCCCAGCGTCGAGCAGCGCGCGCCCCGGGGCACGGTGCTCGGCGCCGAGAAACTCTGCGGCCGGCAGCAGCACCGCCGCGCACGGTGCCGCGGCGAGCGGCGCGATGTCGGCCTCGGGGATCATCGAGAGGTGGTCGACCGATCGGGCCCCGGCGGCGAGTGCGACCGGCACCGACCCGTGGCTGGCGAACTGCTCCACGTGGCAGCGCAGGGCCAGCCCGGCGGCCGACGCCAGCGCGCCCATCCGGGCGAGGTGCTCGTTGGAGAACGCGATCGACTCGACGAAGATGTCAAGCGCGCTGACGCTCCCCGCGGTGATGACCTCGGGCATCATCGCCTCGACGACCTCCATCCACCCATCGGCGGTATAGCCCGGGGGGATGGCATGGGCGAGCAGCGCGGTGGAGACGGTCGACTGAGCGACCGCGATCTCGAGTTCCCGGGCGAGCACGAGCGCGCGCATCTCGCCCTCCCGGGAGAGGCCGTAGCCCGATTTACACTCAAAGGTCGTCGTCCCGGCGGCGAGCATCTCGGCCGCCAGTTCCGTCCCCTGTTCCAGCACCGCCTCATCGGAGGCGCTCCGCAGCGCCCGGGCCGAGGCTGCGATCCCGCCACCGCCGCGGGCGATCTCCTCATACGGGACACCGCGCAGCTTCTGCTGGTACTCACCGGCCCGCCAGCCGGCGAACGGCAGATGGGTGTGACAGTCGACGAACCCCGGCACGACCGCGCAGCCACGAGCGTCGACGATGACCTCCGCCAGCGGGTCGTCCTGCAGCGCGGTGATCACGCCGTCGCGGACCGCGAGGCTCCCGGGCTCCAGCGTCTGGGCCTCCAGTTCGCCGCCGCGCAGATGGGAGAGGCCGTCACGCGGAGGCCGCAGAATCTGCTCGGCGTCGCGGACGGCGAGCGTCGGCGGGCTCACCGCACGTCGGGCTCGGGGGTGAGCATCGGCATCCGCAGGTCCGAGCGTCGGACGGTCTCCAGCGCCTCCGGATAGCCAGCATCGGCGTGGCGCACGACGCCGAGGCCCGGGTCGGCGGTGAGCGTGCGGCGCACCCGCTCGCCCGCCTGCGGGGTCCCATCGGCGACGACGACCTGGCCGGCGTGGATCGACTTGCCCATCCCGACGCCGCCGCCATGGTGGATCGAGACCCAGCTGGCGCCGCAGGCGGTCATCAGCATCGCGTTGAGCAGCGGCCAGTCGGCGACCGCATCCGAGCCGTCACGCATCGCTTCGGTCTCCCGCTCGGGCGAGGCGACCGAACCGCAGTCGAGGTGATCACGGCCGATCACGATCGGCCCCTTGAGCTCTCCGGAGGCCACCATCTCGTTGAAGCGGACCCCGGCCCGGTCACGCTCGCCGTAGCCCAGCCAGCAGATCCGCGCCGGTAGGCCCTGGAAGTGGACACGCTCAGAAGCGAGCTCGATCCAGCGCGCGATGTGCTCCTGATCGCCGAACAGGTCGAGGATCGCCCGGTCGGTGGCGGCGATGTCGGCCGGATCCCCGGACAGCGCCACCCAGCGAAATGGTCCCTTGCCCTCGCAGAACAGCGGGCGGATATAGGCGGGCACGAAGCCCGGATAGGAGAAGGCGTCGGTGTCGCCGTGCTCCTGGGCGAGTCCGCGCAGGGCGTTGCCGTAGTCAAAGGCCTCGGCCCCGGAACGCTGCAGGGCCCGGATCGCGCCGACGTGAGCCACCGCACTCTCCCCCACCCGGGCGATGTAGCCGTCGGGATCCGAGCGGCGCAGCGCCTCGGCCTGTTCGACCGTCAGGCCAACGGGCACATAGCCGTTGAGCGGATCGTGGGCGCTCGTCTGATCGGTGACGACATCGACCTCGACGCCGCGGCGCACGAGCTCGGGGAGGATCTCAGCCGCATTGCCCGCCAACCCGATCGACAGGGCGCGGCGGTCGGCGCAGGCGGCGTCGAGCCGGCGCAGCGCGTCGTCGAGGTCGGCGGCGCGCTCGTCGAGGTAACCGGTCTCGATCCGTCGTTCGATCCGCTGGAGGTCGACCTCCACGCACAGCGCGGCGCCACCGAGCATCGTGATCGCCAGCGGCTGGGCACCGCCCATCCCGCCGAGACCGGCGGTGACGACGAGTCGGCCGGCGAGCGTGCCGTCAAAGCGCTTACGGGCGGCTGCGGCGAACGTCTCGTAGGTGCCCTGCAGGATCCCCTGGCTGCCGATGTAGATCCACGAGCCGGCGGTCATCTGGCCGTACATCATCAGCCCGGCGGCGTCGAGCTCCCGGAACTTCTCCCACGTCGCCCATTGCGGTACGAGGTTGGAGTTGGCGATCAGCACCCGCGGCGCCTCGTCGTGGGTCTCGAACACCGCCACCGGCTTGCCGGACTGCACGAGCAGGGTCTCGGCGTTCCCGAGTCGCTGGAGCTCACGCTCGATCGTGTGGTAGGCCGACCAGTTGCGCGCCGCCTTGCCGATCCCGCCGTACACGACCAGCTCGGCCGGATTCTCGGCCACGTCGGGATGCAGGTTGTTGCGCAGCATCCGCAGCGCGCCCTCCTGCGGCCAGCCACGGCATGTCGTCGGGCCCGAGGTTGTGGTGCTCATCAGTTTGACGCTATCGCGATGGGGCAATGTCCAGTCACCGTATGAACAATCGCGCAGCGAGGTCTGATATACAAACGCGATCGACGCACCGGCCGAACCCGTTGCCATGTCGCAGCCCGTAGACGCAGAACTGCGCTCAGATCCCGCGGCGATCGCCTTTCGGTCGGTCGTCAAGCGCTACCCCGGTCGTGACCGGGCCGCGGTGCAGGACCTCAGCTTCGAGGTCCCGCCCGGTGAGATCTGCGTGCTGATCGGTCCCTCGGGCTGCGGCAAGACGACCGCGCTGAAGATGGTCAACCGGCTGATCTCGATCACCGAGGGGGACATCGAGATCGAGGGGCGCAGCGTGCGCCAGCTCGAGCTCACCCAGCTGCGGCGCGGGATCGGCTACGTCTTTCAGCAGATCGGGCTGTTTCCGCATCTGACGATCGAGTCCAACATCGGCGCCGTACCGCGGCTGCTGGGCTGGGATAAGGCCCGCATCCACCAGCGCGCCGCCGAGCTGCTGGAGCTCGTCGGGCTGGATCCCGAAGGCGATCTGCGCCGCTACCCGGGGGAGTTCTCCGGCGGCCAGCAGCAGCGCATCGGCGTGGCCCGGGCGATGGCCGCCGACCCGCCGATCATGCTGATGGACGAGCCGTTCGGGGCGATCGACCCGATCGCCCGCGAGCGCCTGCAGAACGACTTCCTGCGCCTGCACCGCCAGGTGCGCAAGACCGTGATCTTCGTCACGCACGACATCGACGAGGCGATCAAGATGGGCGACCGGATCGCGATCATGCGCGACGGCAAGCTCGTGCAGCTCGCCCGCGCCGACGAGCTGCTCGCCAACCCCGCCGACGAGTTCGTGGCCAGCTTCGTGGGCGAGGACCGCGGCCTGAAGCGCCTCCGGGTCCGGACCCTGGAGGACATCGAGCTCGAGCCGGCGGGTATCGCCGACAGCCTGCCGACGATCGCCGCCGGCACGAGCCTGCACTTCGCCCTGTCCAAGATGCTCGCCGAGGGCACCACTCAGCTCAACGTCGTCTCCGGCCACGACGACGGCGAGGTCATCGGCAGCGTCCGGCTGGACTCCATCACGCAGCTCATCGCTCCCACCGCCCCCGCAACGGCGCGGGCTGCGGACGGGTCGTGAACGCCCCCCTCACCCTGCTCGCCGCCGGCGGGCCGGTGATCCCCAACTTCGGTGGGGCGTCGAAATGCGTCGTCCAGAACGGCCAGTTCTGCTCGGGGTGGTTTGAGCAGAACTGGAGCGTCGTGTTCTGGCCGAGGCTCATCGAGCACATCGAACTGGTGGCGATCGCCGTCGGGGTCGGCATGGTCATCGCCTTCAGCGCGGCGATCTTCGCCTATAAGTACGACTGGTTTGAGACCCCGTTCTCACTGTTCTCGGCGTTCCTGTACACGATCCCGGCCGTCGCCCTGTTCGAGCTGCTCGTCCAGGTCACCGGGATCAATCGGTTCACCGCCGAGGTCGGACTCGTCGGCTACACGCTGCTGATCCTGTTCCGCAACACGCTGACCGGACTGCGGGGGGTCCCGCCGGCCACATTGGAGGCGGCCCGCGCAATGGGGCTGACCGAGCGCCAGAGCCTGTTCCGCGTCGAGATCCCGCTCGCCACCCCGGCGATCATGGCCGGGGTTCGGATCGCCACCGTGACCTCGATCAGCCTGGCCACCATCGCCGCGTACATCGGGGCCGGCGGGCTCGGCGTGCCGATCTTCGACGCGATCCAGACCGGCTTCAAGACCGAGTTCCTGGCCACCGGACTGTTGGTGATCGCGCTGGCGATCATCGCCGACGGCATCCTCGTCCTCATCCAGCGGGCGCTCACCCCGTGGAATCGTCGCCGCCTGGAGTCGGTGTGAGATGAAGACCAGCGATCCGATCAGCTTCTTCTTCAACAATCTCAGCCTGTTCGGCTCAAAGACGGTCGCCCACCTGGAGATCTCGTTCCTGGCGATCGGCGCGGCGATCCTGATCGCGCTTCCGCTCGGCATCTGGCTCGGCCATATCCACCGCGGCTCGTTGTTGGCAATCACGATCTCCAACATCGGCCGCGCGCTCCCCAGCCTGGCGGTGATCGCGATCGGGATCGGGTTCCTGGGGATCGGGACCCTCAACGTTGTCGTGGCTCTGTTCATCCTCGCCGGACCGGTGATCCTCACCAACGCGTTCGTGGCCGTCCACGGCGTGGACCCCGACGCGGTCCAGGCCGCCCAGGCGATGGGCATGCGCCCGCGGCAGGTGCTCACCCGGGTCGAGCTTCCGCTCGCCCTGCCGCTCATCTTCGCCGGGGTCAGGACCGCCACCGTGTACGTGGTGGCGACCGCCACGCTGGCGACGTTCGCCGGCGGCGGCGGCCTGGGCGACATCGTCGTCAACGAGCCCAGCTATGGGACGGGTGGGGTGATCGCAGCCTCGCTGACGATCACCGTGCTCACGTTCGGAATCGACGGGCTGCTCGCCCTCGTCCAGCGGTGGGTGACGCCGCCCCCGCTGCGGCACCTGGGGCGCCACGGCCGCACCGACTCAGTCGTCGAGGCGACTTGACAGACTTAAACCGTCGCTAATCCACGAGGAGGATCATGAGTATGTCCGCAGTTCCAGGCCCGCCAGGGGCCGAACGCCAACCCCGCCGCGTCCGCCAGACGCTGGTGGCGCTCGCACTGGCGCTGGTGGCGGCGTTCGTCGTCGCCGCGTG
>JBAWFG010000423.1:0-5725 GCA_049591655.1 Solirubrobacteraceae bacterium | reverse complement strand
CCGGGGGCCCGCGTGCAGCCGTTGGGGGGACCGGGCGTGCATGAGCTGGCGGCGCGCCTGGCGCGCCTGGCCGGCCGCTCGATGGAGCGCGGATGACCCGCGTTGCGCTCGTCGACCCATCGGCATTCACGCCGGCCTATGACCATGCGCTGGCGTCCTCGCTCGGCCGCGCCGGCGCCGAGGTCGCGTTGTACACCAGCCGCTTCGCGTACGGGGAGGTCCCGCCCCCCGACACCTACCGGATGCGGGAACTGTTCTACCGCCGGCCGATCGGCGCCCCGGGCTCGACGGCCCGCCGCGCCTTCAAGCTGGCCGCCCACGTCCCCGGGATGTTGGCCCTGCGCCGCGCGGCGCGCGCCGCCGATGTCGTTCATTTCCAGTGGGTCGACGTTCCGTGGCTCGATGCCGATCTGCTGCCACCTCGCCCACGGGTGCTCACCGCTCACGATCTGTTGCCGCGTGAGCCCCGGTTCGGGCAGGCCCGCGCCCAGCGCCGGCTGTTTGACCGCATGGACGCGCTCGTCGTGCACTCCGCCTATGGCCGCCAGCAGCTCGTGGACCGTCTCGGGGTGGCCCCTGAGAAGGTGCACATCATCCATCACGGGGCGTTCGCCCATGTGGTCAGCGGACCGCGGGCGCCACTGCCGCCGGAGCTGGGGGACGCGTCCGGGGACGCGCCCGTCGTGCTGTTCGCCGGCCTGCTGCGCCCCTACAAGGGGCTCGACACCCTGCTCGCCGCCTGGCCGCAGGTCACGGGCGGCCAGCTGTGGATCGCCGGGCGGCCGATGATGGAGCTCGAAGCGTTGCGCGCCCGCGCCGATGAGCGCGTGCGGTGGGTGACGCGCTACCTCTCAGAGGGGGAGATGGCGGCGCTGCTGCAGCGCGCCGACATCGTCGTGTTGCCATACGCGCGGACCGAGCGCTTCGATCAGTCCGGCGTGCTGGCCGGTGCGCTGGCCTTCGGCGTCCCGTCCGTCATCAGCGAGATCGGGGGGTTTCCGGAGATCGCGGCGACCGGCGCCGCCCGGCTCGTCGCCCCCGGTGACCACGGCGAGCTCGCCGGGGCACTGTCCGAACTGCTCGCCGAGCCTGACACCCGGGCCCGGATGGCCGCCGCGGCCCGCGCAGCGAGCGCTCCCGGCGGGCCGTACTCGTGGGAGGAGGCGGCCCGGCTGACGCTGGAGCTCTACGCGCAGGTCAGCTCGCGCTGACCGTTGCCGGACGGCTCTCGGCTTCCCGCCGGCTGACCTCGGCGCGGACCGCCGGGGCAACGATGGTGCCGAACAGCTCGATCGAGCGCATCACATCGCGGTGGGCTACCGCTCCGACGCTCATCTGGCCGATGTAGCGGCGGTTGTCGAACAGCTCATGCTCGAACAGGATCTTCTCGGTGACCTGCTCAGGGGAGCCGGCGGCGACCGCCCCGCGTGGCGAGCGCAAAGCGTCGTACTCCGGCCGTCCCGACGGCGGCCAGCCCCGCTCACGGCCGATCCGGTTCATCATCGCCAGGTACGGCGCGGCAAAGGCCGAGTCCGCGGCGGCCGAGGTCTCGCCGACGAAGGCGTGGGTATTGATCGCCACCGGCAGCGTGCCGGGGTCGTGGCCGGCCTGGGTCGCCGCGCGGCGATACAGCTCCACGAGCGGGGCGAACCGCTCAGGCTGACCGCCGATGATCGCCAGGGTCAGGGGGAGGCCGAGACTGCCCGCCCGCACGACCGACTGCGGTGAGCCCCCCACGGCCACCCACACCGGCAGCGGATCCTGAACGGGGCGGGGGTAGACGCCAGCCTCGTGCAGCTCCGGCCGCAGGCGACCTGACCAGGTCACGTGTTCGGAGTCACGGATGGCGAGCAGCAGGTCGAGCTTGGACGCGTACAACTCGTCGTAGTCGTCGAGGTCATAACCGAACAGCGGGAACGATTCGATGAACGACCCGCGGCCGGCCATGATCTCGGCGCGCCCCCCGGAGATGAGGTCGAGCTCGGCGAACTGCTGAAAGACGCGCACCGGGTCATCGGAGCTGAGCACCGTGACCGCGCTGGAGAGCCGGATGCGCTCGGTGCGGGCCGCAATCGCCGCCAGGGCCACAGCTGGAGAGGAGATGAGGAAATCCGGGCGGTGGTGCTCGCCGATGGCGAACACGTCGAGGCCGACCTGCTCGGCGAGTTCGGCCTCCTCCAGGAGGTCGCGCATGCGCTGGGCGGGGCTGACGCCCGACGAGAGATCGGCGAAGGTGGCGAGTCCAAGTTCCATGCCCGTCAGGATAGCAGGATAGTTGTGCAGACAACTATTGCCTGCCAGGCGTCCGGAGGCGAGCTGCGGGTGGACTCGGCGGTGTGCGGTGTGCGGTCTGCGGTGTGCTGCGCCGGCGCCAGGACTACAGGAGCGCGTCCTCGCCGCCGGGCATAAGCGTGTCGACTCGCATGGACTCGTCGACGCGTAGGAGCTCATGGGCCACGACGCGGTGATAGGCGTCACGCACGACCAGCTCACACGGCCGGCGGCGTTCGGCGGCCCGGCGGTAGGCGACCTTGCGGGCGTCGTCGATCGTGTCGCAGGTGACCAGTGCGCCCGAGTCCGGCATGACCTGCCAGCGCCCGTGCCCGTCGGTATCGATGCAGATGGTGGGGTGAGGTGTGTGCATGGTCTGAGGGTTGCACCGCTCAGCCCACCCCACATCCGCAGTACGCCACAGCTTGACCGCGACCCGGGCTCTCCGCCGACGCCGGGTCGCGGGATCCGTGGGGACTGCGGATGGGCCCTGTGGTTTCGTCGTGTTGGCCGCGCGCGCGTAGTGGGGCAAGCTCGGGATACACGTCACCATTCGCGAAGGAGCCGTCTTTCCATGTTCACCACCATCATCTGGGCCACCGACGGGTCCGAGCACGCCGAGCGCGCGCTTGGCTACGCCGTCGAGATGGCCGAGCGTGAGCACGCCGAACTGCACGTCGTCCACGTCGTCGAGAAGCTCGTCAGCGGACGGGCATCCGGTATGGATGTGTTCCTCAACGAGGATCAGACCCGCCAGCGGATGACCGACCAGGTGCGTGCGGCGACGGCGGGTCATCCCGTCAAGATCGTGCTCAACGTCCTGCCCGGCCGCGCCGGTCATGTCGGTTCGGTCATCGCCGAACTCGCCCGTGAGCTGCCTGCCGACGTGATCGTCGTCGGCACCCGCGGCCACAGCCCCGTCGGCTCACTGGTGCTCGGCGGCGTCACCCAGCGCCTGCTGCACGAGGCTCCGTGCCCGGTCCTGGCGATCCCGCCCACCGTGGTGCGCGCCAGCGACGGCTCTCCCCAGGCCGTGGCCACGAGCTAGCTGCCGCCGGCGATCGCCATGAGTCCTCCCGCGGCGTCGGCGCCGACCGACGTCACCGAGATGCATCGCACCACCGTCGTGGATGTCATGCACCCTGGGATTCTCGCCTGTGCCGCGTCGGCCCGCCTGGTGGAGGTGGCGCGCATCATGTCCGCGCGGCGGGTGCACTGCGTCGCGGTGATCGGGGGCTCGGAGGCCAAGGGCGCCTCGGCGATCGCTGGGGTGATCACCGACATGGACCTGCTGCGCTGGGCGACCGGCTCTGAGACCCACCTGCCGGCGGGCGCCATCGTCCGCCGGCCGATTGTCACAGCGGCCCCGGACTCCCCTGTCCACGATGCCGCCGAGCTGATGGTCACCGCCGGCGCCGACCACGTCGTCGTCGCCGACGACGAAGGCGCCCCGCTCGGCATCCTGTCCGCCCTGGATGTGGCAAAGGTGCTGTCCCGTGGCCGGGTCTGAGGTCATCCAGGGGCCGCTGCAGGTCCTTGACCGTGCCGAATGCCTGCGGCTGCTGGCCACGGTCGGCGTCGGCCGGGTCGTCGTGCCCGTCGGCCCCAGCGCCCGGCCCGTCATCCGCCCCATCCACTTCGCGTTTGACGAGGTCTCGCAGTCGGTCGTGTTCCGCTCGGCGCAGGGGGGCAAGCTCTACGCCCTGATGCACTCGGGGCGGGCGACGTTCGAGGCCGATGAGGTCGACGCGTCCGCCCGCAACGGGTGGAGCGTGATCATTGAGGGGGCGACTGAGCCGGTGACCGACGCGATGGAGCTGCGCCGGCTCGAACGGCTGCAGGTCCCGGGCTGGGTCGGCGGCCCCGAGGCCCGCTGGATGCGGATCCGAGCCCGGACCGTGTCCGGCCGGCGTCTGACGGCGCCCGACTAGGCATCCCACGCCCCGTCCGGCCAGGGGCAGGCGCCCCACCACCTCACGAAGCAGGGCGCCTGCCGGCGCAGTTTCAGTCGAGAAGCCCGTGCGACCGCGCGTAGCCGACGAGGTCGGCCCGGGTGGTCAACCCGATCTTCTGCTGAATGTGGGCCCGATGGGACTCCACGGTGCGCACGCTGAGGAACAGGGATCCCGCGATCTCGCTGTTGGTGTGCCCGAGCGCGATTAGGGTCAGCACCTCGACCTCCCGCGGCGAGAGGCCGTCAGGGCGGCTGCCCGACTCCGGGGGCTGGGTGGCGAGCTTGGCGCCCAGCTCCGGGTTGAGGTAGGTCCGCCCGTTTGATGCGGACACCACGGCGTTCATCAATTCTTCGTCGGCCGCGTCCTTGAGGACGTATCCGACCGCTCCGGCGCGCAGCGCTGCCTGCGCGAACGCTGGGTTCTCCTGCATCGTCAGCACGACGATCTGGGTCTCAGGCACGTCGGTGCGCAGCTGGGGGATCGAATCCAGGCTTGATTCGCCGCCCATGTTGAGGTCGAGCACGAGCACCTGGGGACGGCAGTTCCGGACCTTGGTGATCGTGCCCTCCACATCCCCGGCCTCGTCGAGCACGTGGAAGCGGCTGTCGGACTCCAGCAGCACGCGGAGCCCCGAGCGCACGACGCGATGGTCGTCGGCCAGCACGATGGTGATCGGCGACTGGGGAGCATTGCCGTCCACGCCGGACACGCTATCGGTCCCCGGCGTCGAGAAGCTGGTGAGTTGGGGTGACATGATCGGCCACTCTAGGTTCGCCCGCGTGAGGGCGAATCCGGCCCCGCTACGTTCACAACTCCGTGACGTCTACTGACGCGCCGCGGGCGCCAGGCTCGCCGCGCCGTCTCCGTTCCCTCCGGCTTCGGTGCGGCGCGACGTCGGAAAGGCGACGCTGATCCTCGTCCCGTGCCCGGGTTTGGAGCGCACCGACAGCTCGCCGCCCAGCAGTTGGGCGCGCTCGCGCATCCCGGTCAGGCCGAACCCCGCTGTACTCGCTTGGGGATCAAAGCCCAACCCGTCGTCGCGGATGACCACCGTGATCCGGTGATCGGCCTCGATCACCTCGACGCTCGCCCGGGAGGCGTCGCCATGCTTGATCGCGTTCGTCAGCGCCTCCTGCACGACCCGATAGATGCCCGTCTCCAGCTCCTGGCTGAGACGGGTGGGCTTGTGTTCACGGTCCTGGGCCAGGTCGACGTGGGCGTCGATGTCGAGGCCAGACGTGCGGACTCGCTCGGCGAGCGCCAGCAGCGCGGGCTCAAGCCCGAGCTGGTCAAGCGCCGCGGGTCGCAGCTCGGTGATCAGCGCCCGTAGGGTGGCGATGTCCAGCTCCAGTTGCTCGAGCGCCTGCCCGACAGCGGCGGCGAGCCCATCGGGCTCCTGGCTGCGGCGTGCGCCGGACAGCAGCAGTCGCAGGCTGCCGAGCGCCTGCAGCGTCTCGTCGTGCAACTCCCGCGCCCAGCGGCTGCGCTCAGCCTCGGCG
>JBAWFG010000422.1:0-7773 GCA_049591655.1 Solirubrobacteraceae bacterium | reverse complement strand
GGCCGCGGTTGCGCCACCCACCGCGGTCGCGCCGGCGCTACCTACCGCGGTCGCGCCTGCGCCACACGCACCTCCACTGGCTGCGACTGCGCCGCCCCCACCCGCACAGGCCCCGACGCCGGCGGCGGCGGCGCCGCTGTGCAGTGCGGAGCCCAGGACCCACGTCTTGAGCTCTCCGGTCAGGGCCACGGGCAGGATCAGCGCCAGCGCGGCGCGCTGGCGGCCGACTTCGTACTCGAATGACTGGCAGTTCGGGCACCGATCGATGTGGGCACGGATCATGCCCCGCCGCGGGACGGTGCTCTGCACCGTTGCCAGTCGCTCGCGGACGTCCGCGCATGGATGCTCCCTGGCCTGTCGGCCACGGACGAGCCCTTGGCGCGCCTGGAAGACGAGCGCCTTGACCTTCTCGGTGGAGACGCCGAGCACCGCAGCGATTTCCCGATGGGGCTGATCGCCCAGCTCAAAGAGCACGAGCGCCGCGCGCTGGTCGGACGGCAGCCGCTGTACATCCTCCAGCAGTTCGCGCAGCTCCTCCCGCCGCTGGACCTCGTCTGCCAAGCCCTCCCACTGTGGCGCGTCCGCGGCCACTCCGTCGACATCGAGGACATCGCGGCGGGCGCGGATCTCCGACAGGCAGCGGTTGCGAGCGATGGTGTACAGCCAGGGACGCAATGAAACGCTGCGCTCTCCGCTCCGCAACGCCCGATACGCGGAGACGAAGGTCAGTTGCAGGGCGTCCTCGGCTGCCTCACGGCTCCCGAGCATGTGCATACAGAACCCGAGCAGCCCGCGCGCGTATCGGTCATAGATCGCCTCGAAAGCCGCCGCGTCGCCAGCGCGAACGCGGGCCACGAGGTAGTCATCGGATCGGCTGGCCAATGATCCGTGGCCCGATGCTTTGCGCAGCGCGATGACTCCGGCGGACAGCCCCATCGCCATAGTGTGCGCTTGCGGGCGGCAAGAGTCCAGTCCAGGTGCCGCCGATCACGCCTGGGTGAGCCGAAACGCGCATGCCACCGGCCTCAAACGCCCAGCGGGGGACGGCGTCCCGGGGGAATCCGAGCCCCCGGGACGCTGTGCCCCCACAAACGTCGCCCCCACAAAGTGGCCGAGCCCGGCTGCTTGCCAGGCCCAACTGTCAGTCCGCTTCATCTACTTCAACGCGGACCACGGGCAAAGGTTGGTCTGACTCCGTCGGCGGCCGCCTACGCCGGTCTGGCATAGTTAAGGGGCGACACTCTTGGGACGAGGAACACGTCCCATCGGGTCGGGGACTGTGCCCCCACTCCCTGACTCTCCGGGGGGCCGGACGGATCTAGGCCCCCCGGGCCTATGTTGCGGCGGACATCACTCGTATTGGAGCGCGGCGAGCACGTTCAGGCGGGACGCACGCCGCGCGGGGAAGATCGCTGCGACGAGCCCGACGACGATGGCGGCCACGACAAAGACGACGATCGTGCCCCACGGCACGACGAACGGCACGCCGTTGAGCGCGCGTCCGAACAGCGCCGCCAGGCCGATCCCGACGGGGATCCCGAGTGCGGCTCCGATCAGCGCGGTGACGACCGACTCGTCGCGGATCATCCGCCGTAGCTGCCGGCGGGTCATCCCGACGGCGCGCAGCATCCCGAGCTCCCGCGTGCGCTCAAAGACGGTCAGCACGAGCGTGTTGACGATCCCGAACAGGGACACGATGATGGAGAGCCCGAGCAGGATGTAGAGAAGGTTGAGGAACGTATTCAGCCCCTTCTCCTGGTTGTTGATGAACTGCTGCTCGGTCTGGATCTTGGCGTCGGGGAACGACCGGAGCACCGTCTTCAGACGCGCCGTATTCACGGCGCTGACGCCGCCGGGCACCCGAACGAACGCGAACACGTTCTGCGGCTCGGGATAGACCGCGTCAAACGCGGCCGAGGAGAGTGTCACGACGCCGAGCGGCGAACCGCCATGCGGCAGCACGAAGATCGCGTGCACCCGCAGATTGAGGAATTTCCCTCCCGGGGTCTGCATCCGCAGCGGGGAGCCGATCGTGAGGTGGTGGGTCGTGGCGAAGTTGTCGGGCACGATCGCACCCTGGGCGCCGAGGCTGCTCAGTGCGGCGTTCGTCCCCCGCTTCCAGTTGAGACGGAGCATCGTCGACAGCCCAGGATCGACTCCAGCGACCTGGATCGTCTTGCCGAATGTGCGGCCCTGGCCGGCCCGCACGCCGGCGACGATGCTGGGAACTCCCGACCGCGCGAGCGCCGTTGCGGAAGCGACCGAGGTTGGGGTGAAGCCGTCCGGTGAGGTGAGCGCGTAGTCAGCGTGGAACTCGGATCGGACCGCGCCTTCAAATGAGGCGCGCAGGCCCTGGGCGAGCACGGCGACCGTCGTGACGAGTGCCAGACCGATCATCAGGGCGGCCGCGGTTGACGCTGTGCGGGCCGGGTTGCGGATCGCGTTGGCCCGCGCCAACGAGCCCGCGGCGCCGCCGACGCGTGCCCCCGGCCAGCCGAGCACCGACGCCAGCGGACGCACCAGTCGCGGCGCCAGCATGGCGATCCCGACGAACAGCCCGAGCACGCCGGCGGCGAGCAGAAGCAGCCGTGTCCCGGTGCTCTCGCCGTGCCCGAAGGCGCCAAACCCGATCAGGGCTCCGGCGATCAGGCACACGCCGAGGGCAGCCGCGGGACCGAACCGGGCGAACCGGCCCGGTGGCAGGATCGAGCCCTCGCGCACCGCCGCGATCGGCGGCACACGGGTCGCGCGCAGCGCGGGACGCAGGCTGGCCACGACCGTCACCACGGTTCCGACGAGCAGCGACACGATCACGGTCCGCGTCGCGAACACGAGCCCGGCCTGCGGCAGGTCAGCGCCGAATGACTTGAACAGCGCCTCCAGGCCCTTGGCCAGGCCGAGCCCGACGAACAGTCCGATCACCGACGCGACGAGCCCGGTCACGAAACCCTCGGCGATGACGACCGCGAGCACCTGCCGGCGCATGGCGCCCATCGAGCGAAGCGTCGCGAACTCCCGCGTCTGCTGGGCGACGGTGATCGTCAGCGTGTTGGCGATTACGAAGGCGCCCACGAACAGGGCGATCCCTCCGAAGGCGAGGAGGAAATAGCGCACGAAGGTGAGCGAGGCGCTGGTGTCGCTCGTGCTCTTGGCCGCCTGCTGGCTCCCCGTGCGCACCTGCGCGTGAGCCGGCAGTACGGAGCGGATCTGAGCGAGCAGGGCCGAGCTGGCCACGCCCGGCTTGGCGGCGACGTCGATCTGGTCAAGCTCGCCCTGCTTGTGAAACAGCGCCTGCGCCGTGGGCAGGTCGAAGATCGCCAGGGTGGCGCCACCGAGGGTGGAGTGCCCGTACTGGGCGATCCCGGTGACGCGGAAGCGCCGTTCCCGACCGCCGCGCGGGAGCAGCCCGACCGTCCCGCCCACCGCGACGTGCACGTGCGCGGCGGTGGCCGTGTCGACCGCGACCTCGCCGGGTCCCACGGGCCAGCTGCCGTGCACCAGGTTGAGCGGGTTGAAGCGCTGGGTGCCCCGCGGCTCCACGCTGAAGGCGAGGCCCGGGGCGCCGCCGAGCGAGAGCACCTTGCCGTTACGCCCCACGTAGTTGGCGAGATCGGAGATACCGCCTGAGGCCGCGGCAACGCCCGGCAGGGCCCGGACGCGGGTGAGCGTCGAGGCCGGGAAGGACGGGGCGTTCTGCGAGCCGCCGAACGCCGCCTGCCCGGTGACGACCGCGTCGGAGGTCGCATACGCGGTGCTGAAGATCGAGCCGAACGCTGCGTTGATCGTGTCGGTGAGCACGTAGGTGCCGCTCACCATCGCCACGCCCAACACGACCGCCAGCGAGGTCAGGACGAGCCGGAGCTTGCGTCCAAACAGGTCCTTGACAGCGATCCGCGTCACGGCGGCGTGAGCGTGCCGATCTCGTTCATCGTCGCGAGCACCTCGGCCTCCGTCGCACCGTGCTGGTCGCGCACGATCAGCCCATCGGCGAGATACAGAATCCGGTCGGCGATCGTCGCCGCTCGCGGATCGTGAGTGACCATCACGAGGGTCTGGCCGTACGCGCGGGTCGAGTCCCGCAACAGGGCGAGGATCTCAGCGCTCGACTTCGAATCGAGGTTGCCGGTCGGCTCGTCGGCGAACACGACGGTCGGCCGGCTCACCAGCGAGCGGGCGATCGCAACCCGCTGCTGCTGCCCGCCGGAGAGCTCCGAAGGGCGGTGCTTCAACCGGCCCGAGAGCCCGACGTTCTCGATCAACTCGGCCAGCCAGGCCTCGTCGACCTTGGCCCCCGCCACCGAGAGCGGGAGCCGCACGTTCTCCCCGGCGCTCAGCATCGGGAGCAGGTTGTAGAACTGGAACACGAAGCCGATGTGCTTGCGGCGCAGCAACGTGAGCTGGTTGTCGTTCATCGACGTGATCTCCTGCCCGGCCACCGTGACGGTCCCCGCCGTCGGCTTGTCCAGCCCGGCGAGGATGTGCATCAACGTCGACTTCCCGGATCCGGATGGCCCCATGACCGCGGTCAGCCGGGACGCCTCGATGTCAAGCGAGATCCCCCGCAGCGCATCGACCGCGCTCTCTCCCTTGCCATAGCGACGGGTGATATCGCGAGCCGTGACGACAGGCGCGTCCGAGCCGGCCGGGAGTGGTGTCCCATCGGCCGAGGAGAGCGGAGGCGGTGGCGTGCCCGCGGGCCGTGCTGAGCTCATCGCACCAAACATTGTCTGACCGGTGCGCCGACAGCGCCTCGGTGGGCATGACGGACGAGGACTGCGGAAAACTCCCGATGCACACTCGCCCGGTGGCGCGGACGGGTTGTGCTGCCGCGCAGCGTCAGGTCGAGGGCCGTGTCAGCCCTCGCGACCGCTGCGCGAGACAGTGACCGCAACTCCGCCGGTGAGCGTCTGGTAGACGACGCAGTAGCGCTCGGTGAGCCGCATCAGGGTGGTGAGCTGCTCCTCCGTCGCGTCGCCGTGCAGGTCGAACCTGAGTCGGATGGCACGGAAACCGACGGGCGCCTCGCCGTCAGGGGCGACCCCCAACGTGCCCCGGAAGTCGAGGTCTCCCTCGGCGCTCACGGTTCCGGTCACCGGGATCTGAAGCGAGGTGGCAACCGACCGCAGCGTCACACCCGCGCACGCCACGAGCGCCTGCAGGAGCATGTCGCCCGAGCACGCCAGCATGCCCGATCCGCCGGTGGCCGGATGCAGCCCGGCCTGTACGAGCGCGCGCCCGGTCGCGACCGAGCAGGCGATCTCCTCCTGATCGAGCCGGCCCTCGGCATGGAGGGTCACGAGAGCGGTTTCCGGCTCATTGCGGTAGCGCGCCTTGATCGGCTTCTGGGCGGCCCGCAGCTGGGCGCGATCCATGGTCGTTGACGTTACGCCCGCCTGCGCGCGATGGCATCGGGAGAACTACGTATCTGCGACACACTCCGAGGCGGCGCATTGCCGCTGGTCCTCTGGCTAGGATGGCGCGCGGAGAGCGTCGAGATGGAGCCGCTGGCGTGTCTGCGCAGTAGGTGGCGGCCCCGGAGAGAGAGGCAGAGATGACCACGGCCCGCATGCCAGCGGCCGGTTCGCACCCGCTCGAGCGGCTATGGAACCGCTCGTTGAACCGGTACCCGTCCAACCCCACCCGGTTTCTGAGCCTGGGGATTGTCGTCGCCACGACGATCGTCCTCTACTACCAGCTGTATCTCAGCGGCGGCGTTGCCACGAGCATCCTTCGTGACCTGCACATGTCGTTCACCTATTACGTGAACATCAGTGTCGTCGGTTACCTGCTGGGTGCCGGAGCAGCGGTGCTCGCCGGGTTGGCCGACCGCTACGGCCGGGCGAACATCATCACCGTCGGACTGGGCGTGGTCGGGCTCCTGTGCCTGTTCGCACTGCCCAACGCACATACCAAGGAAGAGTTCGCGGTGATCTACATCGCGATCGGCTTCGTGGAGGGGATCATCCTGGTTGCAACCCCCGCGCTCGTGCGCGACTTCTCGCCGCAGCTGGGACGGGCTTCGGCGATGGGCTTCTGGACCCTCGGGCCGGTGCTCGGGTCGCTGATCGTCGCCGCATTCGTGTCCAATGCGGGCAACGCGAGCTGGCAGGACCAGTACCGCACGAGCGGGATCATCGGGCTGATCGTCTTCGCGGTCGCGCTGGTGGGGCTGCGGGAGCTCGCGCCCCGGCTGCGCGATCAGCTGATGGTGTCCCGCAGGGACCGGGAGCTGATCGAGGCCCGGGCTGCGGGGGTGGACGTGGAGGCCAGCCTCCGGCACCCGTTCCGGCAGGTGCTGCGCGCCGACATCCTCCTGTCGACGTTCGCGATCAGCGTGTTCCTGATCATCTACTACGTTGCCGTCGGCTTCTTCCCGGTGTTCTTCGAGACGGTGTTCGGTTACAGCCAGGCCAAGGCCAACGCGCTGGGCAACTACTTCTGGGCCTTCGACGCGGCGGGGCTGCTGATCATCGGCGTGATCTCCGACCGGTTGCGGGTGCGCAAGCCGTTCATGGTGCTCGGGGCGGTCTGCGCGATCGTGTTCACGACGATCTTTGCGTTCAAGGCAACGCACCCGGCAACCTCCTACACGACGTTCAAGATCCTGCTGTCGTGCATCGCCGTGTCGCTGGCGCTGGCGTTCGCGCCGTGGATGGCGAGCTTCACCGAGACTGTCGAGCGCCGCAATCCGGCGCTGATCGCCACCGGCCTGGCCGTGTGGGGACTGGTGATCCGGGTCGTGATCGCGGTCAGTGTCTTCTTCGTCCCAAAGGTCATCACCACGGCGACGACCCTGGTGGAGAAGGGACCGGTGGTCAAAGCGGTGCTCACCAGCCCGGTCCCGGTGGGTCACACCACGATCGGTCAGGTGACCAGCGCCGCCGCGGCGAACCCGGCGACGATCGCCCGGCTGCAGCTCGTCTCGGCCCGGGACGCGGCTCTGTTGAGCGCGCTGAAGTCCCATCCCCCAGTCGCCGCGGCGCTGGCCCGCGCTCAGGCCGCGGGCGCGAAGCCGACCGCCCAGCAGCTATCGCTGATCAGGGCCCAGCTCGGCGCGCCCGCCTTTGCGGAACTGATCAAGCCCCAGACCGCCCAGGACCTCAGATTCCTCACGGTCACGGCGCCTCGGACGCTGGGGGCGGCGAACTTCGCCGCGATCAGCAACCCGACGCCGCAGCTGGCGGTCGCGCTCAGAACGCTGGCAGCAGTCGGCCCGGCGGTGAAGGCGGCCGCCACCGAATCGCCCAAGCAGTGGCGGACGTTCTTCCTGGTCGGAGTGGGCGGGGAGGTCGTGTTCATCCCGTTGATCCTGCTGATGGCCGGCTTCTGGAGCCCCCGCCGCGCCAAGCAGGCCGAGGACGAGCACAATGCGTGGCTGGAGGCGGAGATGGCCAAGCTCCGAGCCGGCCAGGACCAGGAGCGTCCGGACGACCGATCGCCGGTCATGACATCGACCCAGTGACCGCCGCCCGGGTGCCCCTTCGGCCCGTTGACGACCGGGTGGAGGGGCCCCTGGCCCACAGGAGGCCGCCGAGAAGGGGCCGTGGGCTGCGACGGCCAGCGACGGTGTCGTCCCTGCTGAGCTGGGTGGCTCCGACGCGCCCGCCGATGCGCAGGAAGACGACCCGGAGCTGGGCAGCGGCGTTCTCGGCGCCACCACCGGGTCCGCCGCGCCCGCCCCCGACGACGGCGTCGATTTGGCGGGCGGTGACCGCGCCGACGCGGTCACCGACGGGGCGGGCCAGGGCGCGCGCCTTGCCGGCGACCCTGCGG
>JBAWFG010000421.1:0-12387 GCA_049591655.1 Solirubrobacteraceae bacterium | reverse complement strand
GCATATCGGGGATGCGGTCACCCGCGGACTCGGCTCCGGCTCCGACCCGGACCTCGGCCGGCGGGCCGCCCGAGAGGAGTACGACCGCATCAAGGCGATGCTCCGCGGCTCGGACATGGTGTTCATCGCCGCCGGTGCCGGTGGTGGCACGGGCACCGGTGCGGCGCCGGTCGTCGCCCAGATCGCCCGTGAGCTCGGCGCGCTGACCGTCGGCATCGTCACCCGGCCCTTCCAGTTCGAGGGATCCCGCCGCCGTGACCAGGCCGAGGCCGGAATCGGCGCGCTCGCCGACGAGGTCGACACGCTGATCGTCGTCCCCAACAACCGGCTGCTGTCGGTGCTCGACCGGGGTGTGTCGATGGTCGAGGCGTTCCGCGTCGCCGACGACGTGCTGCGCCAGGGCGTGCAGGGCATCTCCGATCTCGTCACGCTGCCGGGGCTGATCAACCTCGACTTCGCCGACGTCCGCACGATCATGTCCGACGCCGGCAACGCGCTGTTGGGCATCGGCATGGGGACCGGGGAGCGCCGGGCGATCGACGCCGCCGAGCAGGCCGTGGCCTCGCCGCTGCTGGAGACGAGCATGGAGGGCGCACGCTCGATCCTGCTGTCGATCACCGGCGGCAAGGACATCTCGCTGTGGGAGGTCAACGAGGCGGCCAAGGCGGTCGCCGAGGCCGCCCACCCCGACGCCAACATCATCTTCGGTGCGATGGTCGACGAGAAGCTCGACGACCAGGTCTGGGTCACCGTCGTGGCGACCGGCTTCGGCGAACCACGCCGGCGCCGTGAGGAGGAGCCGTTCGCGGCCCGCCCCCGCGTCGACGAGCAACCGCGCCGGACGCTGCGCGAGCCCGAGGGCGAGCCGCGGGTCTCACGCACGCGGCCCGCTCGTCGCGGCGAGCTTGACGTTCCCGAGTTCATCCCCCGCCGCTGACGTTCGGATAGCTGCGCCTGCCGGCGTCCTCCCGCGCTCGTGTGCTAGCGCACACGTCGCTTGGTGCGTCCTGGGCAGGCTTGCTCCCCGAACGTGAGAAGCTGCTGGTATGACGCCATGCCCGGATCTCGCCGGCTCTCGTTGAACCTGTGACCCGCCATGGTGCTCAGCTGGGCGTGGTCGCCGCCGGCCATCCGCTGAGCGCTCGCGCCGGGTGTGAGGCGCTGCGTGCGGGCGGCAATGCGGTGGATGCGGCGCTGGGCGCGATGCTGGCGTCGTTTGCCGCCGAACCGCTGCTGACGGGCCTTGGGGCGGGTGGGTACATGCTCGTCGTCATCCCCGGGAACGCGCCGGTGCTGCTCGATTTCTTCGTCGAGGCGCCGGGCCGGGGCGCCGCCGCGGTGGCGCCCGGCGAGCTGATCCCGGTCCCGGTGTCCTTCGGTGACGCCGTGCAGGTGTTCCACGTCGGGGCGGCATCGGTCGGCACCTACGGGATGCCGGCCGGGGTCTGCGAGGCCGCCCGGCGCTTTGGCCGCCTACCGCTGGCCGACGTCGTGGCGCCGGGGGCACGGCTCGCCGGCGATGGGGTGGAGGTCAACCCGGCGCAGGCGTACATCATCGAGATCCTCGGCGGGATCGTCACCTCGACTCCGGAGGCGGCGGCCCTGTTCGCCCCGGGGGGCAACCTGCTGCGGGCCGGGGACGTGATCCGCCAGCCCGAGCTCGCCGAGGCGCTGGAGCGCCTGGGGCAGGAGGGGGCCCGACCGTTCTATGAGGGCGACATCGGCCGGGCGATCACCGACTGGCTGGCGGAGCGCGGTGGCCTGGTGACACCGGAGGACCTCCACGCCTACGTCGTCGTCGACCGTGAGCCGCTCCGCGTCGGCTACCGGGGACGAGAGGTGCTCACCAATCCGCCCCCATCGGCGGGCGGCATCCTTGTGGCCCGGGCGCTGGCGATGCTCGACGCCGCTCCAGGGCCCCCGTCGGTGACCGAGCTCGTGCAGGTCATGGAGGCCACCCAGCGCGAACGCACCCCCGAGTTCCTCGCCGGCCTCGACGACCCGGAGTTCGTCGCCGAGTTCATGGGCCGCCCGGTGGGCCGGCTGGGGTCGACCACGCACATCGCCGCGCTCGATGCGGACGGGTGCGCCTGCTCGGTGACGTGCTCCAACGGCTCCGCCTCCGGGGTGATCGTTCCCGGGACCGGCGTGCACCTCAACAACATGCTCGGCGAGCAGGACCTCAATCCGCTCGGTTTTCACCGTCACGCGGCGGGCCGCCGCATGCCGAGCATGATGTCGCCGACGATCGTGCTGCGTGATGGGGTGGCCGAGCTGGCGGTCGGCAGCGCGGGCTCCAACCGGATTCGGTCCGCGGTCCTGCAGACGATCATCCGCTCCGTCGACGATGGGCTGGAGGCTCAGGCCGCCGTCGAGGCGCCGCGGGTCCACTTCGAGGACGACGTCGTCTACACCGAGCCCGGCGTCGACGTTGCCGAGCTGGAGCGCACCGGCCGGGAGCTGGCTCCGTTCCGCGCTCGCAACCTGTTCTTTGGGGGCGCGCAGGCCGTCGCCCGGACCCGCGACGGGATGTTCTCCGGCGGCGGCGACCCGCGGCGCGGCGGCGCCGCGATCGTGGTGGAGGCCGTGTGACCCGGCGGCGAGCGTGCTCGTCGCTGCTCATGGCTGCGGCCACCTGCACTGCGCTGGCCGCGTGCGGGCTCAACGTCGCCTCCGCGGACCTGTTCGTGATCACCCGCACCGGTCAGGGACAGACCCTGACGCTGCTCGTCAACGACTCCGGGACGATCCGCTGTAACGGGGGGAAGGCCAAGCCGATCTCCGACGCGACGCTGATCCAGGCCCGCGACCTGTCCGACAACCTCGCGTCAGCGGCGGGCGCCAAGCTCACGATCCCCGCCGCGCCGGGCCAGGTGTACTACTACCGGGTACGGCTGTCGGCGGGGACGGTCGCGTTTCCCGACCGGGCGGCGGGTCGGCGCAAGGTGCTGGGCCAGACCGAGCTGTTCGCCGCCCAGGCGGCCCAGGACGATTGCGGACTCGCCGGATAGGGAATCGTGTCATCTCAAACCCAACCGCAACGCGGTTCTTCGCCCGATGCGGCTAGCCTCACGCGTCGATGATCTCACTCTCCGCCGCCACCACCGTCGCGCACATCTCCACCTTCCAGGCGCTCGTCCTGGGCATCATCCAGGGTGCGACCGAGCTGTTCCCCATCTCGAGTCTCGGCCACACGGTGCTCCTCCCGACGCTGTTTCGCTGGCACGACGTCGTCGCCTGGCAGTCGGCGCCGGAGTCCCCGTGGCTCGCGTTCGTGGTCATGCTCCACGTCGGCAGCGCCGTCGGTCTGCTCATCTACTTCTGGCGCGACTGGGTGGCGATCATCGGTGCGTTCTTCAAAACGCTGGCCAAGCGCCGGATCGAGACCCCCACCGAGCGTCTGGCCTGGCTGATCGTGATCGCGACGATCCCGGTCGGGATCCTTGGGCTGCTGCTGGAACACGCGGTGCGCGTCGCGCTGGCCAAGCCGCTGTCAGCTGCCTTCTTCCTGGTCGTCAACGGCTTCATCCTGCTCGGCGCCGAGCGCTACCGGCGCCGCGCCGAGGTCCGGGAGCTGGCCCGGCGCGAGGGGCTGAATCCGGAGGGCTACCGCAGCCTCGAGACGCTCGACTTCCGTGAGGCCGCCGTGATCGGCACCGCGCAGTCGACCGCGCTGATCGCCGGCATCAGCCGTGACGGTGTCGTCATGACCGCCGGGCTCGCCCGCGGTCTGGACAACGCCGATGCGGCCAAATATGGGTTCCTGCTCGCCACGCCGCCGATCCTCGCCGCCGGGCTGCTGAAGTTCGGCGATCTGACCGGTCCCCATGGCGCCGGCATCCGGGCTCAGGCGGTGCTCGCGGCGGTGGCCGCAGCCATCACCGCGATCATTACCGTTCGCTACCTCACCAAGTACTTCAAGAGCGGCAACCTGCGTCCGTTCGGGATCTACTGCATCTCCTTCGGCCTGTTCATGATCCTGTTCACGCTGATCGTCGGCACCCCGTAGGGGCCGATCGCTAACCGAAGCGGACCTTGCCGTTGGAGCGCGCCCGCGCCTGAGCCCGGTCGACGAAATCCAGGCGCTTGGTGGCGGCCCGGAACAGACGGGTGACCAGGGCCATCCGGGCGTTCTCGGAGCGCAGGTCGAGCAGCCCCTGCTTGGCGTCGGGGCCGAAGTCAACGGTTGCCGCCATGTCGTAAGCGGTCATTGCGTCCAGCTCGGAGTCGTCGGGGTCCCGGTCGGTGGCGCGTCGGACCAGCTCGGCGTAGGCGCTGTGTGCGCGCACGGCCAGCTCGGCGTCGGGATCCTCGTCGTCCTCGTCGGACACGAACTCGATCACGCCCGCGGGATAGGGGAGGTTTGCCTGGCGCTCCAGGACGCGGAACGGCCGGGTGCCACGGGTCAGGAGGTTGAGGCGGCCGTCCTCCATCCGCTCCAGCACCTGCTCGATCCGGCAGGCACAGCCGACGTCACGCAGACCGTCGTCGGCGAGCCAGACGATCCCGAACTCGCTGTCGGAATCAAGGCACTCGCCCATCATCGTCTTGTAGCGCTCCTCGAAGATGTGCAACGGCACGAGCTCTCCGGGCAGCGCGACGAGCGCCAGCGGGAACAGGGGGAAATCACGGAGGACGGCCTCGGCCATGTGCCGAAGTCTAGGGGCCGACTACCGCGCCCTGAGCGGTCCGGCGGGTCCGCTCAGATCCGCCGCGCGGTGACGAGCAGGTTGTAGAAGATGGCCGGGGGGAGTCGGGGCTCGAGCAGCCGCTCGTCGACGCGCTGGAGCAGCAGGTAGCCATGGAAGGCGTACTTGCGCCACAGCATCGGAACGTCGGCGGGATCGGCGGAGGCCTCGAGCGTGCGGTTGAACCAGCCGAACCAATTGGCCGCCAGCTCCTCGCCGCGTACGGTGATGTCGACGAACCCGGCGCGCTGCGCGTGGCGGGAGAGATCGGCGGGCTCGAAGGCGTGGATGTCGACGAAGCGCTCCAGGTCGTGGTCGTCCTGGGTGGATGCGCCCGAGGTATCCGCCGCCCCGGGGGGAGGGCAGGGATGCGCGCGCAGCAACCGCCGCCAGGCGGGGGCCAGCGCGTTGGCGCCGCGCTTGGGGTACGCGGCGATCCGGTCGCCGAGACGCGAGGGCTCTCCCGCGAACACGATCCGGCCGCCAGGGCGCAGCACCCGGTGAAACTCGGCGAATGCCCGCCGGAGGTTGGGCAGATGGTGCAGGACGGCGTGGCCGAGCACGAGATCGAAGCTGGCGTCGGGGAACGGCAGCGATTCGGCGTCGGCGCGCGCGGTGCGCACGTCGAGGCCCAGTCGCCGGGCGTTGTCGCCGAGCGTGGCGAGCATGCCGGGGGAGATGTCGGTGCAGGTGGCCTCGCCGACAACGCCGGCCTGCAGCAGGTTGAGGCTGAAATATCCGGTGCCCGCTCCGATCTCCAGCGAGCGGTCATAGCCGTCGTCGAGTTCGTGCCCGAGCAGCTTGCGCAGCTTGCCGAGGACCTGGGCCTGGCCGATCTCACCGAAGTCGATGCCCCACTTGGAGTCATAGCTCTCGGCCGCCACATCGTGGTAGCGGGTATTGACCTCGCGGATGTCGTCGGCGGTGCGAAGGGCCTCCATGGCCTCGGCAGATTACCCTGTCGCTCCGTGTCGCCCAGCGCCCATGTCCAACAGCATCAGCCCGAGGGGGTCCCGCCGCTTGCGCTCACCGGTGAGCGGACCCTCCCCGATGTCCCGGCCGAGAACTATTGGTACCGGCGCCATCTCGCCGTTTACGAGTGGATCGGCGCGCGGGTGATCGGCCGGCGCGTGCTCGACATGGCCTGTGGCGAGGGCTATGGCTCCGAGGTGCTCTCCCGTGGCGCGGCGAGCGTCGTCGGCGTCGACGCCAACCCAGAAGCCCACGAGCATGCCCGCCTGCGTTATACCCGCCAGAACGTCACATTCGAGCGCGGGCTGGTGGAGACGTGGGGGGAGCCGGGCAGCTTCGATGGGGTCGTATTCCTGCAGACGATCGAGCACGTTCAGGACCCGGTGGCGGTCCTGCAGCACTTTCGGGCGCTGCTCGCGCCAGGCGGGGTGGCCTACATCTCCACCCCCAATCTGCTCACGCTCGCACCGCCCGGGGCGCAGAAGTCAGACAACCCCTGGCACATCAAGGAGTACACCGCGGCCGAGTTTCAGAGCCTATGCAGCGGCGTGTTCGACGACGTCCGGGTGCTCGGCCTGTTTCACGCCCGCAAGCTGCGCGTTCATGAGCTGGCGCTTGCCTGCGGCTGGGATGCCGTCCACACCCGGCTGGGGATCACCAAGCCGTTCTATGACCGCTTCACCCCGGCGATTGCCGCATCGGACTTCACGCTGCACGAGGCCGGCCTCAATGGCGCGCTTGATTTCCTCGCCGTGTGCCGCTGAGCCGGGCGCGCACGGCGGCCCGTGGTTCCAGCGATGAGCGGGGGCAACCGGGCTGACGGCGAGCTGGCGATCGTTCTGCACACCCACATGCCCTACGTGGAGGGGTATGGGACCTGGCCGTTCGGGGAGGAGTGGCTGTGGGAGGCGATCGCCACCAGCTACCTGCCGCTGCTCGAGGTTCTCGACGCTCCCGGGTGTCCGCCGCTGACGGTGTCGCTCACCCCGGTGCTGTGCGACCAGCTGGCCCAGCCGCAGGTCATGTCCCGGTGCGTGGCGTTCCTTGACGAGATCCGGCCGGAGTCACACCGTCGCGACGCCGTGGAGCTGCGTGGCACCGGAGAGGGCAGGCTGGCCGCTGAGCTGGAGCGCTCGGCCGCCGAGTACGCCGCTGCCGCCCGGCGCCTGGAGAGCCTGACCGCCTCCGGCGGCCTGCTGGCGGCGCTCGGCCGCCACGCGTCGTGGACGTCGTCGGCGACCCATGCGGTGCTCCCGCTGCTGGCGACCGACGCCGGGACCGCGCTGCAGCTGCAGACCGGGATCGCATCCCATCGCCGCCGCTTCGATGGCTGGGGAGGCGGCTTCTGGCTGCCCGAGTGCGCCCACGTCGGATGGCTTGACGCCCAGTTGGAGCAGGCCGGGGTGCGCACCACGTGCGTCGAGCTCACGGGTGCCTTCGGCCTCGGCGACCCGCGCCACCTGCGGCCGCTGGCGGCCCCTGACGGGCCGGTGCTGTGGCCGATCGACCGGGAGACGATCGCCCGCGTCTGGGGCCAGCGGGGATACCCGGCCGGCGGCGCCTACCGCGATTCGCACCGCCACACGACCCACCGCCATCACGTGTGGGCCAACGACGGCCGTCCGTATGACCACAGCTCGGCGCTCGCGCAGGCACGCGCCGACGCCGCCGATTTCGTCACCCAGGTCCGCCGTCGTGTGGCCGAGGGCGGAGTGTGCGTGTGCGCGCTTGACACCGAGCTGCTCGGCCACTGGTGGTATGAGGGCGTGCACTGGCTACAGGCGGTGCTCACGGAGTGCGCGGCCCAGGGGCTGGCGCTGACCACGCTTGATGACGCCGTCGAGCGCTATGACCCCGCTCCGGCCCCGCCGGCGGGTCCTCCCACCAGCTGGGGCGAGGGCGGTGACCTGCGCACCTGGAGCGGCCCTCAGGTCGCTGATCTCGCCTGGCGCGTGCGCACCGTGGAGCTGCGCGTCGCCGCCGCGCGGCGTCCCTCGGCGCGGGCGCTGCGGGAACTGTTGGCCCTGCAGGCCAGCGATTGGGCGTTTCTGGAGAGCCGGCGCTCAGCGGGCGACTATCCCCGCCGCCGTTCCGACGGGCACTTCGCCGCGCTGCAGCGCGCGCTCGACGGCGACGACGATGGGCCGGCCGTCCGCGGGCTGGCGCCCGAGCTGCACGGCTGGGGCTGACTGCGGAGCTCAGCCCCAGCGGAAGGTGCGCGGCGTCTCGCGCTTGCGGATGAGCTTGGCCGGGATGCCGCCGACGACGGTGTTGGCCGGCACGTCGCAGGTGACGACCGAGCTCGTGCCGATCACCGAGTTGTCGCCCACGGTGACCCCGCGCAGCACGCAGGCGCCGTAGCCGATCCAGACGTTGTGGCCGATGTTGACGTCCCGCTTGTAGATCCCCTGCTCGCGGATCGGTCGCTCCACCTCGACCATCCCGTGATCGAAGTCGATCATCATCACCCGGTCGGCGATGATGCACTCCCGGCCGATCGACACGTGCTGGAAGGCGGAGATCGTGCACTCCTGCCCGAGCACCGACTTGGCGCCGAGGATCAGCTCGCCCTCGTGGACGCGGACCTTGCAGCCGTGGCCGATCCATGACCACCGCCCGAGGTGGACACTGGCGTCACGGCCGATCTCGAACTTGACCCCCGGGCCGACGAAGCACAGCCCGTCGGTCTTCAGGCGGCCGCGCCAGCGCAGCTTCAGCCACAGCCACCGCAACGCGAGCACGAAGTACCCGCGGGACAGCATCCCGTTGCGGCGCGCAAAGCGCAGGAACGCCAGCGGGCCTCCCCGCAGGGGTGCGGGCGCCGCACGGACGACCGCCGGGGGTGGGGGCGTGGCCAGCCGTGGCCGTTCTCTGTCCTGTGTACCGGCCGAGGGCACGCCGGGATCGTAGGGCCTCGGGGATCGCGGGGGATCGCTGGCGGGGGATCGCTGCGCGATCCCTTGGCAATTGCTGGCGGGGGGTCGCTGCGCGACCCCTTGGCAATTGCTGACGCAATTGCCGGCCGTGCGGGCTCGTTGACGGGTCTCAGCCGTCGGCGAGCAGGCCGTTGATCGGTCCCAGCAGGCGCGCCGAGCGGCGCGAGGCGCCCGGCAGCTCCAACAGCCGGTGGGTGGGCGGCTCGCCGGACTCGTGGCGCTGCAGCTGCTCGTGGGCGATCGGTCGCCAGCGCTCATCGACCAGCGTCACCGGCGATGCCGCGCGCACCTCGGCCTCGTCCATCTCCAGGTGCTCGGCCCACAGTCGCACTCGCGTTTGGCGTGCCAGTTCGGCGTCGTCGGTCACGACGCACATCTCGGTGTCGTTGAAGAACGAGTGGGCGTTGAGGTTGGCCGAGCCGACGATCAGCCAGCGGTCGTCGACAACCGCCACCTTCGCGTGGACGTAGACCGGATCGGCCCGGCGCCCGGGCGGGCCCAGCGCGCGGATCGTCGCCGCCAGCATTCGCTCGCCACCGTTGTCTGCGTCGATCAGCACCCCGACCTGCCCGCGGGTGTCCTCGGCGCCGTTGTTGGCCTTGGCCGGTAGCAGGATGACGATCCGGAATTGGGGTGTGGGGGGATTGCGAAGCTTCTCGACGAGGATCGAGACGAGCTCCGGCGCCCACAGGAACTGGTTCTCCAGGTAGATGAGCTCCTGGGCGGAGTGCAGCATGCGGCGGTAGCTCTCGAAGATCCGGAACTCCCCACGCGGCATCGCGTCGTACATCACCTCCGACACCGTGCGCACGACCTGCACGGTGGAGTTGCCGGCGGGCGGAGGCGGCGGCGTCTCGGGGATGTCCTCGCCGGTGAGCTCGCGCCAGCGCATCCGGAAGTGATTGTTGACGTCGGCCACCGCCGGTCCGCGCAGCTGGGTGGCGACGTCGTGCCAGCCGATCCGGCGTCGCGCCAGGTGGGAGCGCACGTCGTAGCGATCGCCGGCGCTGTCGGTGAGGTCGATTCCGCCGACGAACGCGAGCTCTCCGTCGATGATGATCGTCTTCTCGTGGTGGCAGTGGAACGGATGCTCGCGCGGATCGCCATGGGCCCGGATCTTCGTGTTCTGGGTGAGGTTGGCCAGCGCCTGCTTGACCTCGGAGCGACTCGGGTGAAACAGCGGGATCGGGGCCCCTGACCAGACGAGCACGCGCACGTCGACGCGCTCGGCCATCTCGGCCAGCAGTACACCGATGGCGGCCTCCGGGTGCCCGCGGCGCATCACGAACGCGGGCTCCAGATGCCAGCCGGTCACGTGCACGAAGTGCTTGGCGTTCGCGATCGCCTCGGCCATCACCGGCAGCGCCTCGGCGCCGTCGATCAGCACCTCCAGCTCGCAGCCGTCGCGCGGCGGCGGGTCCCCCTCGGCGAACAGCCCGGGCGTCGTCGGCTGGTACAGCCGCTCCCAGCCCAGGCGGGTCATCCGTCGCCGATGCTTGAGCTGGACGGCGGCCTCGACCCCGTCGCCAAGCACCGAGTCCAATCGTCCGACAATGGGGTTGGTCATGCGGAACAGCCTTTCAGAAAGCGCCACCCGACTCACCTGGCATCATGGCGAGCCGCCGATGCGACCCCGTGCGCCGCGATGACCCCGACCGAACAGAACCTCGCCCAGCGGCTGCTGGACGGTGACCGCCGGGCGCTCGCCCGGGCGATCTCACTCGTCGAGAACGACGACCCGGCGGGGTGGGAGCTCGTGCGCGAGGTCTACCCCCATACCGGCCGCGCGACGATCGTCGGGTTCACGGGTCCGCCCGGGGTCGGCAAGTCGACGCTGCTGGGCGCCCTGACCAAGCATGAGCGTGAGCGCGACCGGTCGGTGGCGGTGCTGTCGATCGACCCATCGTCGCCGTTCACCAAGGGCGCGCTGCTCGGCGACCGGATCCGGCTCACCGACCACTTCCTGGATCCCGGCGTGTTCATCCGCTCGATGGCCAACCGCGGCGCGCTCGGCGGACTGTCGGAGGCGGCGCTGCAGGCGGCGCTGCTGATGGACGCATCGGGCCGTGACATCGTGATGCTCGAGACGGTCGGCGTCGGCCAGGCGGAGGTCGACATCATCGACCACGCCGACACCGTCGTGCTCGTGCTCCAGCCCGGCTCGGGCGACTCGATCCAGGCGCTCAAGGCGGGGGTCATGGAGATCCCCGACGTGATCGTCGTCAACAAGGCCGAGCATCCCCTCACCGACACGATGGTCCGGGAGATCAAGACTGTGCTGGCGCTCGGGCCCAAGCCCGATTGGCCGGTGCCGATCATCCGCAGCGAGGCGGTGCGCGGTGAGGGCGTGGCCGAGCTGGCCGACAAGCTCGCCGAGCATCGGGCCTACATCGAGTCCGAGGGCATCATGTCCGAGCGCCGGCGGCGCAACCTGCTCTCCGAGGTCGTGGCGATCGCCACCTACCGGATGCGCCGCGAGCTGGAGGAGTCGCTGCGGGAGGACGACGACGTGCGGGAGCTGCTCGATCGCGTCGTCTCCCGGGAGCTCGATCCGGCCAGCGCGGCGACGACGATCCTCGAACGCCGGGCCGGCGTCGCCCCCAAGGCCCCGTAGAGCCTGACGGGGCTAGAAGCTGAGCGCCAGCTCGGTGAGCAGGCGCACCCCGAACCCGGTGGCGCCCCGGTCGAGGTAGGGGGCGTGACCGTGGTCGGCGACCCCGGCGATATCAAGGTGCGCCCACGGCGTCTCGCCCGCGAAGTGGTGCAGGAATTCAGCAGCGGTGATCGCCGACGCCTCGCGGCGCTCGGTGCGGTTGGTGAGCTGGGCGAAGCGGCCCTTGACCATCTCGGCGTACCCGGACTCCAGCGGCAGCCGCCACACCCGCTCGCCGGTCACCTGCCCGCACTCGTCAACGCGCGCTGACAGCGCGTCGTCGGACGCCATCAGACCGGCGTACACCGACCCGAGCGCGACCACGACCCCCCCGGTGAGCGTGGCGATGTCGACGATCGCGTCGCAGCCCTCACGTCGCGCGTAGGTGATGCAGTCGGCGAGCACCAGCCGGCCCTCCGCATCACTGTTGTTCATCTCAATCGTCGTCCCGTCAAGCGCGGTGAGGATGTCGCCGGGGCGGACCGAGCGGCCGCTCACCATGTTCTCGGTCGCGCCGACGACCCCGAGCACGCTGACCGGGGCCTGCATGTCCGCCAGCGCCCCGATCGCCTCGATCACCGCCGCGCCGCCGCACATGTCGAACTTCATGTCGATCATCGATGCCGGCGGCTTGAGCGACAATCCGCCGCTGTCAAACGTCACCGCCTTGCCAACCAGCGCCAGACGCCTGGCGTTCGCCGCCGCCCCTGCGTAGCGCAGCGTGATCAATCGGGCGTCCTGCTCTGAGCCCTGGGCGACGGCGGCAAACGCGCCCATGCCGAGCTCTCGGATCGCGCGGCCGTCGAGCACGGAGACGGTGAGCGCTGGATGGCGGGCGGCGAGCGCCAGCGCGTAATCGGCAAGCGCGGTGGGGGTGAGGTCGTTGGGCGGCCGGTTGCCGAGCTCCCGGGCCCGATTCTGGGCCTCGGCCACCACCGCGGCGCGGGTGACCGCCGCGGCGAGGTCTCCCGGTGCGCTGACGAGGAGCTGCTCCAGGCGGCCACGGGCGCCGGCCTCGGGCTCCGATTCGGGCTCAGGCTCGGCCTCGGCCTCGGGCTCGGGCTCGGACTCGGGCTCGGGCCGGAAGCGCGTGAAGCGGTAGGCGGCGAGCACCGTCCCATGCACCAGGCCCTCGGCG
>JBAWFG010000420.1:0-2348 GCA_049591655.1 Solirubrobacteraceae bacterium | reverse complement strand
TCGGCGTCGCGCAACTGCTGCTCGACGAGCGCCAAGCCGGAGTCCCAGAAGCCGGGGTCGGCGAGGTCGATGCCGACCATCGCGGCGAGCTCCTCGGGCCCACGCGATCCCCCCGCCGCCAGCAGCGACAGGTAGGAGGGAGCAAACGAATCGCCCTCCTGGAGGTAGCGGCTGTAGACCGACAGGGCGAGCAGCAGGCCGTAGGCGTACGCGTAGACGTAGCCTGGCGTGTTGATGAAGTGCGGGACGTAGGACCACCACATGCGGTAGCCGTCGGTCATCTGCACCGAGTCGCCGAACAGCTCGGACTGACTCTCCACCCAGGCGTCGCAGATCCGGTCGACGGAGAGCTCGCCCTCGGTGCGGCGGCGGGTGTGGACGAGATGCTCGAAGCGGTTCATCGCCATCTGCCGAAACACGGTGGCGATTGCCCCGTCGATGCGCTCGGCGAGCAGCCCGAGCCGGGCGTCGTCGTCGGGGGCTGCCTCCAGCATCCGCCCGAACACGAGCGCCTCGCCGAACACCGACGCGGTCTCGGCGAGCGTCAGCGGGGTCGACTGGTGAAAGACGCCTTGGGGCTGGGCGAGCGCCGCGTGCAGCCCGTGGCCGAGCTCGTGGGCCATCGTCAGCACGTCACGCCGGCGCGCGGTGAAGTTGAGCAGCACGTAGGGGTGAACGCTTGGAACCGTGTAGGCGCAGAACGCCCCGCCGCGCTTGTGCGGGCGCACCGGCGCGTCGACCCAGCGATCGTCGAAGAAGCGGCGCACGATCCGGCCCGCGCCGGCGTCGAACGAGTCATAGGTGTCGAGCACGAGCTCGCGGGCCTCGCCGTAGGAGAAGGACAGATCCTCGGCCAGCACCGGGGCCGAGCGGTCATAGTCGGCGAGCTTGTCGATGCCGAGCAGGCGGGCCTTGAGCGCATACCAGCGCTGCGGGATGTCAAAGCGGCCCCGGACGGCCTCGATGAGCGCCATCACCGACTCGTCGGACGCCTCGTTGGCGAGGTTGCGCGACGCCAGCCAGTGCGGGTAGGAGCGCAGCCGGTCCTCGACGGCCTTGTCGTGGGCGAGCGTGTTGTGGATGAACCCACGCGTGCGCAGCCCGGGCTCGAGCGTCGCCGAGACCGCCTCGGCGACACGGCGGCGGGTGTCACGGTCGGGGTCCTGTAGACGGCTGAGGGCGACGTCGAGCGGCACCTCGGTGTCGTCGAGGGGCACCCGCAGCGCTGCGACAAGCTCCCCGAACAGCCGCGCCCACGCGCTCTGGCTGGCGATCGACTTCTCGGCGAGGATCGTCTCCTCGGGCTGGGAGAGCAGGTGGGGGCGGTAGCGGCGGGCACTGCGCAGATAATGGGCGCAGAACGCCATGTCCTCGCCGGCGATCAGCGCCTCGGCGCGCTCGTCGTCAAGCGCCGCCCATTCCAGCTCGAAGAACAGCAGCCGGGTCTCGATCCCGGTGGCGCGCTCCTGGACGAGTTGCAGCATCGCCCCCCGGGTCGGGTCGGCCGTGTCGGTGGCGAAGCGCAGCGACGCGTAGGAACCGGCCTTGCCGACGAGCTCGTTGATGGCGGCCAACTCGTGCATCGCCTCGGCCAGGCCGGCGGCGTCGAGCTCGGCGACCGTGCCGGCGTACGCGGCCTCGAAGCGCTCGGCGCGGGTGAGCGCCTCGTCGAGCTGGCGGGTGACGCCGTTCTCCTCGTCGCCGTCGACCAGGGGATCCAGATCCCAGGCGGTCTCCAGCAGTTCGGGATCGGCGAGGTGCTCGGTGGTGCTCGGCATTTGGTGAAGATTAGTCGAGTCCGATGGCCGCCTTTTGCGTGGCGGCGGGCAGGCGGCAGCTAGGGTCTGGACGCCCATGCCCGCACCCGCAACCAACCTGCGTCCGGTTCGGCTGCTCGCCGCCGGCGGCACGATCTCCATGCAGGGCGAGCACGCGGTCCCCGCGCTCGACGCCGCCGGGCTGATCGCCGACCTGCCGCAGCTGGAGCGCTTCGCCGCGCTGGCCGCCGAGAACGTCCTCGGGCTGCCCGGCCCGCAGATCTCGCTGGACCAGGCGCTCGAGCTGGCACGACGCGCCGCCGAGTGTGCCGCCGCCGGCGAGGGGGTGGTGATCACCACCGGGACCGACACGCTGGAGGAGCTGGCGATGCTGTGCGCGCTCGTCCATGGGGGCGAGGCGCCGATCGTGCTCACCGGGGCCAACCGGACGGCCAGCGCCCCCGGGGCCGACGGCCCCGCCAACCTGCTCGATGCGGTGGCCGTCGCCGCCTCGCCCGATGCGGCCGGACTCGGCACAGCGGTCGTCTTCGGTGGGGAGATCCACGCCGCGACGACGGTGCGCAAGGTCGA
>JBAWFG010000419.1:0-3013 GCA_049591655.1 Solirubrobacteraceae bacterium | reverse complement strand
GGAGCCGGTGCCGCTGAGGGCGCCATCGACGCTGCCTCGATCCTCAAGCCGGCGCTCGCCCGCGGCGAGCTGCAGACCGTCGGCGCCACCACGCTGGAGGAGTACCGCAAGTACCTCGAGCGTGACTCGGCGCTGGAGCGGCGCTTCCAGAAGATCACCGTCGACCAGCCGTCGACCGAGGAGACCGTGCAGATCCTCAAGGGCCTGCGTGATCGCTACGAGCAGCACCACAAGGTCAACATCACCGACGAGGCCCTGGAGGCCGCCGCCGACCTGGCCGACCGCTACATCTCTGACCGCTTCCTGCCCGACAAGGCGATCGACCTGATCGACGAGGCGGCGTCCCGGATGCGGATCAAGTCGATGACCTCCCCGCCGGTGTACCGCGAGCTCGAGGACGAGATCGAGGAGACCCGGCGTGCCAAGGAGGAGGCGATCGAGTCCCAGGAGTTCGAGAAGGCCGCCAACCTCCGTGACAAGGAACGCCGGCTCACGCAGAAGAAGCGCGAGCTCGCCGACCAGTGGGAGGCCGGCGAGTCGACCGAGCGCCCGTCGATCGGCGAGGAGGAGATCGCCGACATCGTCTCGATGTGGACCGGCATCCCGGTGTTCAAGCTCACCGAGGCCGAGACCCAGAAGCTGATGCGGATGGAGGAGGAGCTCCACAAGCGCGTCATCGGTCAGCTCCCGGCCGTCGAGGTCGTCTCCAAGGCGATCCGCCGTTCCCGGGCGGGGCTCAAGGACCCGAAGCGGCCCACTGGCTCGTTCATCTTCCTGGGCCCGTCGGGCGTGGGCAAGACCGAGCTGGCCCGGACGCTCGCCGAGTTCCTGTTCGGCGACGAGGAGACGATGATCCGCATCGACATGTCGGAGTACATGGAGAAGCACGCGGTGAGCCGTCTCGTCGGATCGCCTCCCGGCTACATCGGTTATGACGAGGGCGGCCAGCTCACCGAGGCGGTGCGCCGCAAGCCCTACAGCGTCCTGCTGCTCGACGAGATCGAGAAGGCCCACCCGGATGTGTTCAACATCCTGCTCCAGATCCTGGAGGACGGCCGGCTGACCGACGCCCAGGGGCGCACGGTCGACTTCCGCCACTGCATCGTGATCATGACCTCCAACATCGGAGCGTCGGAGATCGCGCGCAACACGCCGCTGGGCTTCGCGGTCTCCGATGACGAGACCGGGATCACGTACGACGACATGAAGAACCGGATCATGGGCGAGCTCAAGAAGGTCTTCCGGCCTGAGTTCCTCAACCGGATCGACGACGTCATCGTGTTCCACAAGCTGACCAAGGACGAGATCAAGGAGATCGTCGACCTGCTGTTGCTCCGCATCCGCGAGTCGATGGCCGAGCGCGAGCTGCAGTTGGAGCTCTCGGAGGAGGCCAAGGACCTGCTCGTCGAGAAGGGCTGGGATCCCGCGATGGGGGCTCGGCCGTTGCGCCGGGCGATCCAGCGCTACATCGAGGATCCGCTGGCCGACTTCGTGCTCCGTGCCCAGGTGCCGTCGGGATCGACGGTCCTGGTCGAGCCGGGTGTCGAGGGCACCGACGACGAGGACGTCAAGCTCTCGATCATCGAGCCGGCCCCCCAGCCGACGCCGGTCGGTGTCGGAGCCGAGGGTGGCGCCGAGGAGCCCACCGAGGGCGAGCCGGGTCCCGAGGCCGAGGTCAAGCCGGACGCCGACACCGAGTAGCCGGCGCACTCCGTCTGCTGTTTTGCTGACCGGCCCGGGCTCACGCCCGGGCCGGTTTTTTATTGCGTATGAGCAGGTTCGGGCGCTGCCCCGCGCCTGGAACCACATGTGCCAGACCCGGCACATATGCGCGATGCCGTCCCCACCCATCCGTAGCCTGGATCGCAGATCGTCGATGCCACGTCCCACCTCCGTCCACGTCTGTTCGGCCTGCGGGCACGAGACCGCCCGCTGGGCCGGTCGGTGCCCGGGCTGCGGGGAGTGGAACACGCTCGTCGAGCAGGTCCGGACGCCGTCGGCTCGCGGCGGGGGCGGCTCGGCGCCCGGCGCCCGGGGGCGCGCTCAGGCGATCCGGCCGGTCACGCTGGCCGAGGTCGAGGCCGTCGACCACGACCGGCTCAGCACCGGGATCGGCGAGCTTGACAACGTGCTCGGCGGCGGCGTCGTCCCCGGATCGCTGGTGCTCATCGGCGGTGCTCCGGGGATCGGCAAGTCGACGCTGACGACGATGGCGCTGGCCAACCTGTGTTCCGCCGGGCGCCGGACGCTGTACGTCTCGGCCGAGGAGTCGGCGGCGCAGATCCGGCTGCGCGCCCAGCGGCTGGGTGGTGGCGAGGCGCTGGCGGTGCCGGTGATCGCGGAGACCGATCTGCACGCCGTGCTCGCGACGCTGGAGGCCGAGGCGCCGGAGGTGTGCGTGATCGATTCGGTCCAGACGCTGCACTCGACCGACCTGTCCTCGGCGGCGGGCTCGGTGGCCCAGGTCCGGGAGGTGGCCGGCGAGATCATGCGGGTCGCCAAGCAGCGCCGGATCGCGGTGCTGCTCGTCGGGCACGTGACCAAGGAGGGCGCGCTGGCCGGCCCGCGGGTGCTGGAGCACCTCGTCGACTGCGTGCTGCAGTTCGAGGGCGAGCAGGAGCGCACGTACCGGACAGTGCGGGCGATCAAGAACCGGTTCGGCTCCACCAACGAGGCGGGCGTGTTCGAGATGCGGGACCAGGGGCTCGTGGAGGTGCTGGACGCCTCGGCGCGGTTCCTCGCCGAGGCAACCCGGGCGCCCGGCAGCGTCGTGCTCAGCGCGATGGAGGGATCGCGTCCGCTGCTGGTCGAGGTGCAGGCGCTCGTCAGCTCCTCGGAGCTCGTGCCGCCGCGGCGGGTCGTGGCCGGCATCGACCGCAATCGGGTGGCGCTGGTGCTGGCGGTGCTTGGGCGCCACGCCGGGATCGGTGTCGGCAACGCGGACGTGTTCGTCAACGTCGTCGGCGGGGTGCGGGTCGATGAGCCGGGGGCTGACCTGGCGGTCGCGCTGGCG
>JBAWFG010000418.1:0-1823 GCA_049591655.1 Solirubrobacteraceae bacterium | reverse complement strand
AGGGCGCCGCCAGATACCCCGCCACCGGCCGCAGATACCCCAACAACCGCGGCAGACTCGCGATCGTGTCATTGAGCGCCGACCCCCGCCCCGCCAACGTATCCCCAAACCCAACCAGACCCTGATCCACCGCGCGCCGGGTCTTGGGATCGAAGGTCGAGAACAGATCCTCGAACTGGACCGGGACCTCGGTCTGACGGATCGGCATCACCGCCCCATCCGCAAACACCCGATGAGACCCACCGACATGCAGATCGACGTACTTCAGCCCCAACACCGACAACGGCCGCACTGACGCCGTGGAATCAACCGGCACCCGCCCGTACTGCTGATTGAGCTGCAACGTCAACTGACCGGCGATCTGACCGCTCGGCAACTGGATCGGCGACATCGACTGCACCAACCCGACCAGGAACCCACCCTCACGCACCTCATTACCCGGCACCAGGTCAGAACCACTCGCCACATCGACCTTCAACTCCCGGGTCGGGACAAACGGCAGACCCTCGTTGGCGTTGTAGGCCAGGAATACCGCGACCATGATCACCAGCACCGTGACCGCGCCAACCAGAACCGGATTGCTCAGCGCCGAGGGCCGGACGCCGGAGGTGGCGGTGGAGTGCTCCCGGGCTCGGCGCCGGCGCAGAATCGCGTCCAGGTCGGCGCCTCGACCGTCCTTGCCGCGCTCGTCGGCGCGCGCCCAGGCAGAGCGGGCGTCGTCCCAGTCATCGGCGCCGGCGTGCAGCATCCCGAGCCGGAAGGCGCCGAGCCCGTCGCCGCGCTCGTCGGCACGCTCATAGGCGCTCCGCGCCCCGTCGAGTTGGCCGCGGTGTTCGAGCACCATCCCGAGCTTGGCCGCGCCGGTGCCATCGCCTTGCTCATCGGCCTCCCGGTAGGCGGCTTCGGCGCCGCTGAGGTCGCCGGAAGCGGCGAGCCGATCGCCCCGCTGCAGCGGGGCGCCATCGTTGTGGTCTGCGCCCGCGGCGAGTCCGTCAGCGTCGCTGGGCTGGGCCATTTCGCCGCAGCTTACTAATACTGGACCGAAGTCCGGGTCAGTGCGTTTCCGCGGCGATGGCCGGCGGCCGCGGAGCCGACGGGAGCCCGGGATCAGACAGCTGACGGTTGCGGCCGGCGGCGAGCCCCGCGAGCGTCTGGGGGGCGATCAGCACGACGAGCAGGATGAGCGCCGGGGTCCATGACGACGTCAGCCCGTGCAGTGCCCCGACGGCGAGCGGAGCGAACGCCGCCAGCACATATCCGACCGATTGGGCGAGCGTGGACAGTCCCTCGGTGCTCTCAACGCTGCCGCCCCGCAGGACGATCAGCATCAGCGCCAGCGGGAAGGACGCGTTCTGCCCGAGGCCGAGCAGCACCGCCCACAGGTACGGCGCCGACATCGGCGCCAGCAGGATGCCGAGCAGACCACCCCCGGTCAGCGCGCTGCTGACCAGCACCAGGCGCCGTTGGTCGTGCATTCGGGCGGCGATTCCAGGTACGGTCAGCGCGGTCAGGAGACCGACCACCATCGTCAGGCTGAGCAGCAGCCCGGCCTGCGCCTCCCCCGCTCCGTGACTGCGGAAGATGCTGGGCAGCCAGGCCAGGGTGGCGTAGAAGCCGCCGGATTGCACGGCGAAGAACAACGTGACATACCACGCGAGGGGCTGGCTCAGCAGCGGGCGCACCGATCCCGGATGTGGCCGGCCATTTCCGCGGCGTGCCGATGATCGCCGGTCGCGCCGGCGCAGCGTCGGTGCCCACACCAGCGCCGCCGCCGCCGCCGGGAGGGCCCAGATCGCCAGCCCGGGGCGCCACCCGCCGCCGAG
>JBAWFG010000417.1:0-11496 GCA_049591655.1 Solirubrobacteraceae bacterium | reverse complement strand
TGCTGAGCCCGCCCCCGCTGAGGCCCCCGCCGTCGCGGAGGCCGCCGCCCCCGCGCAGCCCCAGGCCGAGTCAACTTCAGAGGGCTCAGACGAGGATTCAGACGAGGAGCTCGCTCCCCGGCAGCGCCCGGAGATCCCCGGCGCCGACCTGATTCCCGACCTCGTCTCCGACAGCGACGAGTTCCTCGACGCCGAGTCCCGCGCCGCCGCCGAGGCGGAGGCCGAGGCACTGGCCGCCCGCCAGCAGGAGCAGGACTCCGAGCACGAGCATCAGCCGATCGCCGATGCGGCGATCGACCTTGCCGCCGGCGCGCGCTACACCGCGACCGGTAAGCGCAAGACCGCCGTTGCGCGCGTCATCCTCAAACCGGGCACCGGCACCTACCTGATCAACGGCAAGGGGCTCGACGAGTTCTTTCCCCGCGAGACGTTGCAGCGGATCATCCGTCAGCCGCTGGAGGCCGTTGGCTACGACTCCCGGATGGACGTCGTGGCCCGGATGCACGGCGGCGGGGTCGCCGCCCAATCCGGCGCGCTGCGGCACGGCATCTCCCGCGCGCTGCTGGAGGCCGATCCCAACCTGCGTGGCGAACTCAAGCGCCGCGGCTTCCTGACCCGTGATCCGCGGGTCAAGGAGCGCAAGAAGGCCGGCCTCAAGAAGGCCCGCAAGCGCCCGCAGTTCTCCAAGCGCTAACCGGCCGACGCGACCACTGACGGCTTCAGGCCACTGACGCGATGCCACGTCATCTGTTCGGCACCGACGGCGTGCGGGGCCGCGCCGGACACTTTCTCACCGCTGAGCTGGCGCTCGGCCTGGCTCGCGCGGCGGTCACGCGCTTTGGCGCGGAGCGTCCCCAGGTCCTGATCGTCCGCGACACCCGTGAGTCCGGTGAGATGCTGGAGGCGGCGATCGCCGCCGGCGTCACCGCTGCGGGTGGGGATGCGTTGCTCGCCGGGGTGCTGCCGACGCCGGCCGCGCCGCTGCTCGTACGTCAGCACGGTCTGCAGATGGCAGCGGTCATCTCGGCCTCCCACAACCCCTACGAGGACAACGGCATCAAGCTGTTCGCCTCCGACGGTTTCAAGCTTGACGACGACACCGAGCACGAGATCGAGGCGGTGCTCGGCCAGCCCCCCGTGCCGGCCCGCCACATCGGGCGGGTGCGCCGGTTGCACGGAGCGCTCGAGGACTACCTGCGCGCGCTGCAGTCGCGCTTCGGTCACCTGGACCTCAGCGGGCGGCGCGTGCTGCTCGACTGCGCCAACGGGGCGACCTTCCAGGCCGCGCCGGAGATCTTCCGCCGCCTCGGCGCCGAGGTCGAGGTGATGGCCGACGAGCCAGACGGTTGCAACATCAACGCCGGCTGCGGTTCGACCCATCTTGATGCCATCACCGAGCGCGTCCGGGAGGGGGGGCATGAGCTGGCCTTCGCCTTTGACGGCGACGGCGACCGCGTCCTCGCCGTCGACGCCGATGGCGGTGTCGTCGACGGTGACGAGCTCGTGGCCCTGGCCGCGCTGCACCTGCATGGCAGCGGCCGGCTTGCCGGGGGCGGCGTCGCGGTGACGGTCATGACCAACTACGGCTTCCACACCGCGATGGCCCAGGCCGGGGTTGAGGTTGCGACGACATCGGTCGGCGACCGCTACGTGCTTGACGAGCTGCGCCGTCGTGGCTGGGCACTCGGCGGCGAGCAGTCCGGACACATCATCGAGCTCGGCATCGGTCCGTCGGGCGACGGGATCGCCAGCGCGCTACTCACCGTCGAGGCGCTCGCCGGTGGCGACCTGCGTAGCCGCAGCGCGATGGAGAAGCTGCCCCAGCGCCTCGTCAACATCCGCGCGGCCGACCGGGAGTCGCTACGTGCCGCCATGGAGGCGGCCGAGCTGACCATGGCGATCGAACGGGAGCAGACCGCGTTGACCGGTCGGGGGCGGGTGCTGGTGCGCGCCTCCGGCACCGAGCCCCTCATCCGCGTGATGGTCGAGGCACCGGAGGCAGCGGAGGCCGACGATGTCACCGACCGGTTGAGTGACGTCGTGCGCTCGATTCTCGGCGCCGAACCGGCCGCGTAGCGGTTCGGGCCCGAGCCGGCGCCGATGGGCGCCCGGGGGGTGGCCCCAAAGGCGGCTGCTCGGCACGTTAAACTGCAACAGCCCTGCTGTCGATGAAGCCCGTCCGGTCGATGTTCCGCCGGGCCCGGGACAGGCGGCCCGAGTCTTAGGAGGACGCGCGAATGTGTGGAATCGTCGGCTATGTCGGCCCCCGGAAGGTTCGGCCCCTGCTGCTGGAGGGCCTGGAGAAGCTCGAATATCGCGGCTATGACAGCGCCGGCATCTCGGTACTCGACGGCGATCGCGTCGAGGCGGTGCGGGCGGTCGGCAATCTGTCAGCCCTGCGGAGCGCCATCGAGCGGCGCGACAGCCTGAGCCAGGGCGGCGGTGCGGCCCCGGCGCTGGCCCTCGCCGAACGTCCGGAGACCGGCATCGGCCACACTCGCTGGGCCACGCACGGCCGGGTGACCGAGGAGAACGCCCATCCCCACTACGACACCACCGACAGCGTTCACATCGTCGTCAACGGCATCGTCGAGAATTACATCGCGCTCAAGGCCCGGCTGGTGGAGGAGGGGGCCGTGTTCACCTCCGAGACCGACGCCGAGGTCATCGCCCACCTTGTCGCCCACCATTACGACGGCGACCTGCTGGAGGCGGTGCGCGCCGCATACGCGGAACTGCGTGGCCATTATGCATTCGTCGCGATGACCGCCCGCGACCCCGGCGTGCTCGTTGGCGCCCGGCGTGAGTGTCCGCTGATCGTCGGTCACGGCGACGGGGAGCAGTTCATCGCCTCGGCGATTCCGGCGTTCATGAGCGAGACCCGCCGGGTCCAGTACATCGGCGATGACGAGCTCGTCGTGCTGCGCCCCGACGGTGCGGAGTTCTTCACCCCGGCAGGGGAGCCGGTTTCACGGGAGATCGTCGAAATCGACTGGGATGCCGAGACCGCCGAGAAGCAGGGCTTTGAGACCTTCATGCTCAAGGAGATCCATGAGCAGGCCGACGCCGTCGCCGAGACGATCGGCGAGCGCGCGGCCCGCGGCTGGGGCATCGATCTGGGCGAGCTCGGCGCCATCGACGACGCGCTGTTGACGAGGATCCGGCGCGTGGTGATCGTCGCCTGCGGAACCGCGTATCACGCCGGTCTCATCGGCCGCTACGCGATCGAGCACTGGGCCCGGGTCCCGGTGGAGGTCGACATCGCCTCCGAGTACCGCTACCGCGACCCGGTCGTCGGCCCTGATGACCTGGTGATCGGGATCTCGCAGTCAGGGGAGACCGCCGACACCCTGGCGGCGATGCGCACCGCCCGTTCACGCGGCGCCACCGTTCTGGCCGTCACGAACGTCATGGGGGCCCAGGCGACACGGGAGGCTGACGGCGTCCTCTACACCCGGGCGGGGCTGGAGATCGGCGTCGCGGCGACCAAGACGTTCGTCAGCCAGATCACGGTGATGTATCTGCTGGCACTGCGCCTGGCCGAGGTCCGCGGGGTCATGGACCGCACGCAGCTCAAGCCGCCCATTTCTGACCTCAAGCGCCTCCCGCACATGATCGCCGAGCTGTTGGAGCACGACGTTGACGGGATCGCGGCGATCGCCAAGGCCCATTTCCAGGCGGATTTCTTCCTCTACCTCGGTCGCCACGTCGGCCTGCCGATTGCCCTGGAGGGCGCGCTCAAACTCAAGGAGATCTCATACATCGCCACCGACGCCTACGCGGCGGGGGAGATGAAGCACGGGCCGATCGCCCTGCTTGACGAGAACACTCCGGTGGTCGTGGTCGCGACGGAGTCCCCGGTGTTGGAGAAGGTCATCTCCAACATGCAGGAGGTCCGGGCCCGGGGCGCGCGGGTGATCGCAATCGCCACCGAGGGCGACGAGCACATCGCCGAGCATGCCGACGAGGTGATCCGCGTGCCGCGCACCGATTGGATGCTGGCGCCGCTGCTGGCGGTGATCCCGCTCCAACTGCTGGCCTACAACATCGCCCGGCTGCGTGGGCTCAACGTCGACCAGCCCCGAAACCTGGCCAAGACCGTCACCGTCGAGTGAGTGAGGCGCGGCAGCCGGCGCCTCTGTCGGTCGGCATCGATCTGCTTGACATCGGCCGTCTGGAGCGGGCGCTGGAGCGCCGCCCCCGGCTCGCCGAGCGCCTGTTCACGGATGCCGAACGCGCGTATGCCCGGTCCCGCGCGAGACCGGGCGAGCACCTCGCCGCCCGCTTCTGTGCCAAGGAGGCGGTCGCCAAGGCACTTGGCATGGAGGCATGGAACTTCCGTGACGTCGAGGTCAGCTCGGCGGGCGGACCGCCGGAGGTGGTGCTCCACGGCTCGGTTGCCGACCGCGCGAGCGAGCTCGGAGTCCAGGTGAGTATCTCGCTGACCCATACCGCCAGCGACGCGGCCGCGGTGGCGGTCGTCGCTCCTCATGGCTGATCGGCCCCGCAACGCCTCCGGGGACACCGCGTTGCCCGGTTGGCTCGATCCGCTGCCCGGCGCTGAGCAACAGCGGGCTATCGACAACTGGGCGATCGAGGATCAGGGCATTGCGTCGGTGGAGCTGATGGAGCGCGCCGGGGCCGGGCTGGCCCGGCTCGTCGGCGAGGTGGCGCCCGCGGGCCGGGTGGCGGTCGTCGCCGGCAAGGGCAACAACGGTGGCGACGGCCTCGTCGTGGCGCGGCTGCTGCGGGACGCCGGACGGGAGGTCGACGTGCTCCTACTCGCCCCCGGCGAGGAGTTGCGTGGCGATGCGGCCGTGAATTTCAAGGCACTGCCTGCGCCGGGCGCGCGCGCGTTCACGGCCGGCGCGCTTGATGGGGCGGCGGTGATCGTCGACGCGATTCTCGGCACCGGGTTCTCCGGTGAGCCGCGCGAGCCCGCCGCCGGAGCCATCGAGGCGATCAATTCGGCCGCCGCGGCCGGCGCGACCGTCGTGGCCTGCGACGTGCCGAGCGGCGTGGACGCCTCGACCGGCGAGGTGTCCGGTGCGGCGGTCCACGCCGATGCGACCGCGACGTTCAACGCGGCCAAGCCGGGGCTGTGGATCTCCCCGGGCAAGACGCACGCCGGAGCCGTTTCGGTCATCGACATCGGCATCCCCGCCGGGGCCCCGGTCCGGCCGGCGGTGGGGTTGATCACCGGCCGCGTCCGGGACGCCATCCCGCGCCGCGGCGGTGACTCGACGAAGTTCGCCGCCGGGGCGGTGCTCGTCTGCGGTGGCTCGGCCGGATTGACCGGCGCGCCGTGCATGGCCTGCGAGTCGGCGATGCGCGCCGGGGCAGGGTATGTGACGGCGCTGATCCCGGCGTCGCTGCACCTCGTCTTCGAGCAGCGCCTGCTGGAGGTCATGTCGGTGGCGCTGCCCGACGAGCGGGGCTCGCTGACCCCGGCGGGCGCCAACGTCATCCTGGAGCGCGCCGAGCGGGCCGGCGCCCTCGTCCTCGGGCCCGGGTTGGGACGGGATGACGGGACGTTCGAGCTGGCTCGGGAGATTGCCCGGCAGGTCGAGATCCCGCTTCTGCTCGACGCCGACGGGCTCAACGCCCACGCCGGGCGGCTCCCCGAGCTCGCCGGGCGCCCGGCGGGGACGGTCATCACGCCGCACGCCGGTGAGCTGGCCCGCCTCCTGGACATCGAGAGCTCCGAGATCGCCGCGCACCGCCTGCAGAGTGCCCGGCGGGCCAGCGAGCAGTCGGGGGCGATCGTCGTGCTCAAGGGCGACGACACGATCGTCGCCGCGCCCGACGGCCGCGCGGCGGTCAACCCCGGCGGAGCCCCAGCGCTCGCCACCGCCGGCACCGGAGACGTGCTGTCGGGGGTGATCGGGGCCTACCTGTCCAAGCGCATGGACCCGTTCCACGCGGCCTGCGCCGGTGTGTTCGTCCACGCGGCGGCCGGTCGACTCGCCGCCGAGACGATCGGCACCGAGGGCGTGATCGCCGGTGATGTCATCGAGCTGCTGCCGCGGGCCCGAGCCGGCAGCGACGCCTGACGTGCTGCGCGCCCTCGCCCGCGTCAACCTCGCCGCCGTGCAGCGCAACGTCGGGGTGCTGCGTGGCCACCTCGGTCCCGACACCGAGCTGTGCGCCGTCGTCAAGGCCGAGGCATCGGGCCTCGGCGCGGTTCCGGTCGCCCGTACCGTGCTGACCGCCGGCGCCTCGCGCCTGGCGGTCGCGACGGCGGGGGAGGCCGCCCAGCTGCGCGAGGCCGGGATCGACGCGCCGATTCTCGTGATGGGCGCCATCGGCGCGCCGGAGCTGGTGGTGGCGCTCAACGCCGGGGCCGAGATCGTCGCCTGGAACCCGCGGTTCGTCGACGCGGTTGCCGCGCGGGCGGGGGCCGCCGCGCCGGTCGCCGTGCACGTCAAATTCGATTCAGGGATGGGCCGTCTCGGAACGCGCGTGACCGACGAGGCGTTCGCGGTCGCCGAACACGTCGTCGATGCCGGCGATGCGCTGCACCTGACCGGGGTGATGACCCATCTGGCGACCGCCGACTGCGACCCGGAGTTCGTCACTGCGCAGCTCGAGGCGTTTACGCCGTTTGCGGACCAACTGCAGGAGCGCGTCGGCCGTCTGTGCGTACATGCCGCCAACAGCGCCGCCACCATCGCCCACCCGGAGAGCCACTTCGACATGGTCCGCTGCGGCATCGCGCTGCACGGTTGTGACCCGATGAACGTCGACCCCGATGACGCCGGCCTGGAACCGGCGCTTGAGCTGACCTCCTACGTGGCGGCGGTCAAGCCGGTGGCTCCCGGCGAGAGCGTCGGCTATGCCCGACGGTTCATCGCCGATCGGGACACCTGGATTGCGACCCTGCCGATCGGCTACGCCGACGGGGTGCGCCGCGCGCTGACCAACAACTGCGACGTGCTGATCGACGGCCGCCGCTATCCGCTCGTTGGCACCGTCAGCATGGACAACATCACCGTCGACCTCGGGCCGGACCCCGGCGTCGGCGTCGGCGCCGGCGCCGTGCTCATCGGCCGCAGCGGCGAGGAGCGCCAGACCGTCGAGGATCTTGCCAACCGGATTGGGTCCATCCACCACGAGATCCTGTGCGGGATCTCCGGCCGGGTCCCCCGCGAGTACCACTACGACGGCGAGGTGCGGCTGTGAGCGACCCGCTGCGCGTGCTGGCGGACATCGGCGAGCAGGGGTGGCTCGTCGGCGGTGCGGTGCGCGACCGCCTGCTGGAGCGCCCGACCACCGACTTCGATGTCGTGCTGCCGGGCCCGGTCGGCGACGTGGCCCGGAGGCTGGGGCGGTCGGCGGGCGGGTTCGCGTTCGAGCTCTCGGAGGCGTTTGGGGCCTGGCGCGTCGTCGCGCATGACCACGGCTGGCAGGTCGATCTGATGACCCTCGACGGCGCGACCATTGAGGATGACCTGGCGCGGCGCGATCTCACAGTCAACGCGATCGCCGCCCCGCTGCGTACCGACGACTACGTCGATCCGTTCGGCGGCGCCTCCGACGTGGCCCGGCGACGGCTGCGGGCCGTCTCACCGGAGGCGTTCCGGCTGGACCCGCTGCGCACGCTGCGTCTGGCCCGGCTGGCCTGCGAGCTCGACTTCAGCGTCGAACCCGGCACATTGGAGCTGGCCCGGGCGGCGGCGGGCGGCCTGGCCGACGTCGCCCCTGAGCGGATCTTCGCCGAGCTCAAGCGGGTGATCTGCGCCGAACGCGCGCTTGGGGGCCTGGAGCTGATGGAGCGGATGGGACTGCTTGAGGAGATCCTGCCCGAACTGGTGGCGCTGCGCGGAGTGGAGCAGAGCCGCTTTCACCACCTCGACGTCTTTGACCACACCCGCGCGGTGCTCGCCGAGGCGATCGCCCTGGAGGGTGACCCGGAGTGGCTCGCCGGCTCGCAGGCGCCGGAACTGGCGGAGCTCGTCGCCGAGCCGCTGGCCAACGAGCTCACCCGCGGCCAGGCGATGCGCTTCGGCGCCCTCATGCACGACATCGCCAAGCCGCAGACCCGCGCGGTGACCCCGGAAGGGCGGGTCACGTTCATGGGCCATGACCAGGCCGGTGCCCGGATGTCAAAGGCGATCCTCGGCCGCCTGCGGGCCAGCGAACGGCTGCAGGAGTTCGTGGCAGCGCTGACACGCCACCATCTGACGCTCGGCTTTCTGGTGCACTCGATGCCGCTCAGCCGCCGGCAGGTCTATGACTATCTGTGCGCCACCTCGCCGGTCGCGGTCGACGTGACCGTCCTGTCGGTCGCCGACCGCCTCGCCACCCGCGGCGACAACTCCGAGGTGGCGATCGCCAAGCACGTGGAGCTGGCCCGGCAGATGATCACCGATGCGCTCGCCTGGGTGGCGGATCCGCCCCGGCCGCCGGTGCGGGGCGACGAGCTGGCGACGGCGCTCGGCATCGCGCCCGGGCCGATCGTCGGTGACCTGCTGGCGGAGCTGCGGGCGGCGCGGTTCAGCGGTGAGCTCAGCACCCCGGAGCAGGCGATCGACCGGGCCCGGGAGCTGATCGCGGCGGGCACGGTCCCGCGCGAGCGCTGAGCACCGTGGGCCGCGGATCAACGGCTGAGCCAACCACGCCGTTTTTCGGCCAGCCTCTAAGCTGCGCCGCATGAGCGATACCGATCCCGACTGCCTGTTCTGCAAGATCGTCTCCGGCGAGCTGCCGTCCGAGCGCGTCGCCGAGGACGATCACACGGTGACCTTCATGGACATCAATCCGGCCACCCGGGGACATGCCCTGGTCGTGCCGCGGCGCCATGCCAAGAACCTGCTGGAGATCGACCCCGACGATCTGGCCGCGACGATGGCCGCCGCCCAGCGCCAGGCGCGCAACGCGGTGCAGCGCTTCGATGCCGACGGGGTCAACCTCATCAACTCGTGTGGCGAGGCGGCCTGGCAGACGGTGTTCCACTTCCACGTCCACGTCATCCCCCGCTATGAGGGCGACCCGATGCGGCTGCCGTGGACGCCGTCGGCCGGTGACCCCGACGAGATCTCTGCTGCCGCGGAGGCTCTGCGATGAGCGGCTCGACGCCGGTGTCACTGGTCCGTGAGGCCGACGGGCTGGCGGTCGTCACGTTCGACGCGCCGCCGCTGAACCTGTTTGATGCCGCGCTCTCCGCAGGCCTGGAGTCGGTTGTCGCCGAACTGGAGGCAGACCGACCCCGGGCCGTCCTGTTCCGCGCTGAGGGCCGCGCGGTGAGCGGCGGGGTGGACGTGTCGCTGTTCGCGGCGCTGGCCGGTCCGGCCGAGGCCGAGCAGACGTTCGAGGGGCTGGTCGACGTGGCCCGCCGGGTTGACCTGCTCCCGTGCCCGACCGTGTTCGCCGCCCACGCGCTCTGCCTGACCTGGGCGTTTGAGCTGGCGCTGGCCTGCGACATCATCCTCGCCGCTGAGTCGGCGAGCTTTGGCCTGGTGGAGAAGGTGATCGGCCTGACACCGGCGATGGGTGGGACCCAGCGGCTGGCCGAGCGGGCCGGCAGCGGGCGGGCCCGTGAGTTCGTGATGGCCGGTCGCCCGTTCGGTGCCGCCGAGCTCGAACGCTGGAATGTCGTCAATCGCGTGCTGCCCGACGAGGGCTTCGACGCGGCCGCCCGCGCGTATGCCGCTGAGCTGGCCGCCGGACCCACACTGGCTCACGCCGCCACCAAACAGGTCGTGCGCGACTACCTGGAGGGCGGGGTCGAGCTCGCCAACCAGCGCGTCAGCCGGGTCGCCGGCGAGTTGTTCGCCTCCGAGGATCTGCAGGGCGCTGTCCGCTCGTTCCTGTCCGAGGGTCCGGGCCGGGCGAAGTTCCAGGGGCGCTGAGCCGCCGCGGCTCCGGCCGGGGTTGGTGGCGGCCCGCCGCCGCAATGAAAAAGATCTACCGCTTGGTAACGGTCCCTGGTACGTTTCCGGCGTCCGGTTGGGCGCGTTAACCAGAAAGCCGGGCCAAAGCGAGTGCGCCGAGGGGAATGACATGGCAACGGGTACGGTGAAATGGTTCAGCGACGACAAGGGATTCGGGTTCATCACACCCGATGACGGCGGTCGCGACCTGTTCGTACATTTCACGGGAATCAACGGCGACGGTTACCGCTCGCTGCCCGAGGGCTCGAAGGTTTCCTACGAAGAAGAGGCCGGTCCGAAGGGCCCCAAAGCCGTCGACGTGACCAAAATCTAGACCGATTGTCTGGGCCTGGGCGCCCGGGCCTTTGGACGGTCTTGGACGTGCCTGATCCGCCCGTCTGTGGGGCGGTTGCGCTAGGCGCGCAGCGGCCCGTGGACGCTGCAGGATTGCGAACATGGCGCAACTGATGGCGCTGATTCGTGTTCACTATGCAGATGAAACGCTTTTCACTCGCAATCGCCGCCGGCGTCGCCACGCTCGGCCTGCTCGCTCCTGGCGCCGCATCGGCCCAGATCGTTGAGCTGGGCCAGCCCACCGCCTCGCCGGTCCAATCGCCCGTCTGCCCGGCCGGGACCCCGCCGGCGCAATGCTTCATCATCCTCACCCGCACGACCGCGCTGCAGTCGGTGACGGCGGGGATGCTGAATCCCACTCTGGTCAAGCGCCCCGGCTGGATCGTCGCCTTCACGGTCGGCCTCTCCAAGCTCTCCACCAACGCCAAGACCGAGCTCAGCTACCTGCATCAGCTCGACACCGCCTACGGCGGCACGCCCCAGGCCGCGCTCACCGTCCTGCGCCCCGGGCCCAACAACAAGTACACCGTCGTGGCCCAGAGCGGGACCTACCACCTGATCCCGTTCCTCGGCCAGGTGCTCCAGGAGCCGCTCTCGCTGCCGCCGACGTTCTCGGCGCTCACCGCCCTACCGGTCAAGGCCGGCGACATGGTCGCCCTCACCGTGCCGACCTGGGCCCCGGTGCTCTCCTACAACCTGTCGAGCACCCGGTACTCCTACCGCCAGAGCCGGCAGGCGAACTGCAAGAACGCCGCCGGCGCCGAGACCGCGCAGACGAAGATCGGGCAGAGCACCCGCTACCTGTGTAACTACACCGGCACCCGGGTCGAGTACAGCGCCACCGAGATCGTCAACCAGCCGTACCCCAAGACCTACGTGCACGGGACGCGTAAGGGCTAGCACCTGGTTGGGGGCTGGCCGGGGCGTTTCCGGCTCTGTGTGGTCTCCCCGGGCTCAGCGCGCAGCGCCACTGCGCGGGCCCGGCCCAGCGCGGCCCCCCCGGCCGGCCCTCCGGGTCCAGTCGTAGGTTTGGCGCACATGGACCGTCAAACCTCCGACCCGGGAGGGCACGGAAGCCCCGCGGCGGCCGGGGGTACGGCGAGCTCAGGGTGATCTCCACAGCAGGATTCCTGGCGTGACTCGGTCCGAAAGCGCTGACTGTGTGTCGCTGCGGGCGCTGGAAACCCGGTAGCCCGGCTCGACCCCGTTCCCCAGCTGAAGCTGCTGCGGGCGGCAGGCACGGCCGACGGAGATCGCTGGGAGGCGGGCC
>JBAWFG010000416.1:0-37401 GCA_049591655.1 Solirubrobacteraceae bacterium | reverse complement strand
CACCGCCAGGGCGGTGCCCGGCCAGCCGCCGCCGGGCATCCCGACCCGCGGGTACTCGATGTTCCACACCGCCGGCCCGGGAGGCTGCCGGGCGCAGGCGTGGGCCAGGTCGGCAATCGCCGCCGCGTCGAAGCGCTGGCGCCAGAAGCCGCCGTGGATGAAGACCACGAGTACCGGTCCCGCGGGATCCCCGAGCCGCTCGGCGCTCCAGTCGGCCATCAGCGCCCCTGCCAGCGCGGGGGGCGCTTCTCGGCGAACGCCCGGACGCCCTCCCGGAAGTCCTCGGAGGAGAAGCACGCGTGGCGCAGGGCCAGCAGTTCGCGCTCCACCGCGGGGTCGATCGTGGCCTGACCGTCGAGCACCGCCCGGATGACGCGCTTGTTGCCCCGCTGGGCCAGCGGAGCGTTGCCTGCCACCTCCTCGGCCAGGGACAGCGCGGCAGCTTCCAGCGCGTCGGCGGAGACGACCGAGTTGACCAGACCCCAGGTCAGTGCGGCCGCCGCGTCCACCCGCCCGCCGACCAGGAACAACTCCCGGGTGCGTGCCGCGCCGATCGTGTCGATGAACTTGCGGATCCCGGTGTGGGAGTAGACGAGCCCGAGCTTGGCCGGCGGCATGCCGAGCTTGATCTCCGGGGCGGCGACGCGCAGGTCGCAGGACAGCGCCAGCTCCAGGCCGCCGCCGATGGCATGGCCGTTGAGCGCGGCGATGGTCGGGAACGGATAGGCCTCGACGGCGTCGATCGCCGCGGCAAACGGGTGGGCGATGAGCTTCTCGGCCTCGTCGGCGAACACGCCCTCGGGCAGGTCGCCGATGTCGTAGCCCGCGGAGAACGTCCGGCCCTCGCCGGTGATGATCACGCAGCGGGCGTCGAGCGTCGGCAGCGTCGAGGCCAGGCCGTCGAGGATTGCCTGGTCAAGCGCCCCGCGCTTGCCGGGGTTGGAGATCGTCACCCGCGCGACGTGCGGCGCGGGTTCGTCGATCAGCAGCCGCCCTGCCGCGCTACTGGAGGACAACGAGCGTGTCGCCCTCGGAGACCGACTGTCCCTCCGAGCACAGGATCTCGGCGACGACGCCCGGATCCTCGGCCTCGACCGGCATCTCCATCTTCATCGACTCGAGGATCACGACCGCGTCGCCCTCCTGGACGGTGTCGCCGACCTCGACCTCGATCTTCCACACGGTGCCCGTGATGTGCGCTTCGACGTCGGTCAACTCGCCAATCCTCCTCTGGTCGCCAGGACGGCCGTGAACCATATAGGCCGCGGGCGACGCACCGGAAGCGACCGACCGTGGCGCCTGGCGTCGAAAACGCCGGTGGTTGCGGCATCCGTCCGGGCCGGCAGGTTGACTGCGCGCGGTCACAGAGCTTGGATCGATCGATACGAGGACAGCGATGCCCGATTCCCGACTGTTCATGAGTTCGCTCTCCCGCCGTCAGCTCGCCGCTCGGCGACGGCCCGCCCGGGCAGCGGTGCGCGCCCAGCTCCTGGCCGGCCTGCTGCTACTCGCCGTCTGCGCGGTCGCCTTCCTGCTGGCGCGCGGGACGATCTAGTCGCGAGCCGCGCACCCCGACTCGCGGGAGGCGTAGGCTGGACCGTGAGTCATGTCCAGCAACGAGAGCGCCGACACCGACGTTGATATCGACCTGCTCGCGGCGACGCTGCGCGCGGATGCCGGTGACCTCAGGGCGTTCGTGGAGGCGCTGGCGGTCAAGCTGGAGGAGGCGGTGCCCGGTGCGGTCACGGTGGACCGCCGCCGTGATGGGATGTTCGGGCCCAAGCGGGTGCGCCGGATCGCCCTGGATGCCGGCGGGCAGCGGCTGGAGTTACGCGCCGATGGCGGGGCGATCCAGACGACGGCGGCGCGGCTGTCGGGCGGCATCGTGCTCAAGAACGAGGAGCTGCCCACCGACGACTGGCTCCGCATCCTCGGCGAAGCGCTTGCCGCGCAGGCTCAGCACAGCACCACCACCCGGCAGGCGCTGGAGCGCCTGCTCGAGCGATAGGAGATACATGGGATTCCTCAAGCGAGACGACGACGAGTCCCAGCCGCGGCCTGCTGCCGCTGCGGGGGCGGGGGCGGGGGCGGCAGAGGCACCGCAGGCCGCCGCGTACGAGTCGGGTTCGATGGCCGGAATCCCGGCGTCGGGCCTGGAACGGATCGCGCGGATGAAGAAGGAGGTGGAGCGCGGCTTCTTCACCAGCGACCTGTCGGTCAACGAGTTCCTGCTCGTCAAGGAGTCAGGCTTCGAGCCGCTGGGACTCGTGCTCGGCAGCTCGATCTACCACATCGGCTACCAGCAGGCGATGTGGAATCAGAGCCAGGAGATGGGCGTCCTCACCCAGGCCATGTATCACGCGCGGGAGCTGGCGATGACCCGGATGGAGGAGGAGGCCGACCAGCTCGGCGCCGACGGGGTCGTCGGGGTGCGCCTGGACATCGGCCGCTACGAATGGGGTGCCGACCTCGCCGAGTTCATCGCCGTCGGGACCGCGGTCAAGCACCGGGAGGGAGAGCTGCACCGCGCACCCAACGGCCGGCCGTTCACCTCGGACATGAGCGGCCAGGACTTCGCCACCCTGCTGCGGGCGGGCTACCGGCCCGCCGGGCTGGTGATGGGCAACTGCGTCTACCACGTCGCCCGCCAGGGGATGCTGTCCTCGCTCAAGCAGGTCGGTCGCAACGTCGAGATGCCCAACTTCACCCAGGCGTTGTACGAGGCCCGGGAGCTGGCCATGGAGCGGATGCAGACCGAGGCCGATGCGCTGCAGTCCGAGGGGATCGTCGGCGCGCGGATCATCGAGCGCAGCCACGGCTGGGGGTCGCACGTGATCGAGTTCTTCGCGCTCGGTACGGCGGTGGTGTCGACCAGCCCGGATCACATCATCGAAAAGCCCGCGCTCGTCCTGCCCCTCCAGGGGTAACACCAGCCGCTGCCCCGGCCGCCCGCCCCGGCCGCCACGCGCCAGGCCGATGCTGGCAACAAATACGCCCCTGAAGGGCGCTTTCGTCGCCCGAGTGGCTTGACAACGCCCTCAGCGTAAGCTTAGACTTACCGTAAGTGAACGCTTACGCAGAAGTCTTCGTCGCCCTCGCCGACCCGACTCGCCGGGAGATCTTCGAGCGGGTGGCCGGACGGCCGCAGTCGGTCGGCGAGCTGGCCGGCGACCTGCCGGTCAGCCGTCCCGCGGTCTCCCAGCACCTCAAGGTGCTCAAGGCCGCCGGGCTCGTCGCCGACCAGGCCGTCGGCACCCGCCGCGTCTACCGGATGGATCAGCGGGGGATCGAGGACCTGCGCGCGTATCTCGACCACTTCTGGAATCAGGCACTGGCCGCCTTCCGAACGGCCGCCGAGCAGGTCACGCCGATGCAACAGGGAGAGGAGCCCCTATGAGCAGCACCCAGTCAACCGCCGCGCCCGTGCAGACGACGATTGTCGTCCAGGCCCCGATCGAGCACGCCTTCGAGGTGTTCACCATGGGGATGGGCGACTGGTGGCCACCGAAGAACCACATCCTGGAGGGAGAGCTGGCCGAGATGGTGTTCGAGCCCCGGGTCGGAGGCCACATCTACGACCGCGGTGTCGACGGCAGCGAGTGCCACTGGGCGCGGGTCCTCGCCTACGAGCCGCCGACCCGGCTGGTGTTCAGCTGGGACATCAACCTGCAGTGGGAGATCGAGCCTGATCCACAGCGGACGAGCGAGGTGGAGATCCGCTTCATACCGGAATCGGCGCAGCGCACCCGGGTCGAGCTCACCCACAGCGGGATCGAGCGCCACGGCGAGGGTTGGGAGTCGATGCACGGCGCCGTCAGCTCCGGCTGGACCCCGGGTCTGGAGGCCTTCGCCGCGCAGTTCGCCGCCTGAGGTATAACGTCGGGCGGCGATGCCCGACGTCGAGATCAAGCCGACGAACTATCGCGACGAGCGGCCCAAGGAGTTCTTCGACGAGTTCCACGCGCGCGTGCGGGCCGGCGAGCCGGAGGCCCACGTCTACGAGATCGTGCGGATCGCGACGACGCTGCACGCGCTCGTCGCGTTCCGCGCCCGTGCGATCGGCTCGGAGAACGTGCCCGCGGGGCCGCTCATCGTGGCGCCCAACCACGCCTCGTTCATGGACCACTTCTTCACCGGCGCGTTCGTCCGGCGGCGGATCCAGTTCATGGCCAAGTCCCAGCTCTTCGGCTCGCCGATCCCGCAGTACATCTTCAACCACGGCGGCGTGTTCCCCGTTCGCCGTGGTCTTGCCGACGAGGAGGCGTTCATCAGCGCGTTCCAGATCCTCGCCCGCGGCGGAGCGGTGGGGATGTACTGCGAGGGCCGGCGGTCCCGCAACGGCCAGGTCGGCACTGAGGCCAAATCCGGCATCGGCCGCCTGGCGCTGGAATCCGGCGCCCCGGTCGTGCCGGTGGCGATCCTCGGTTCCCACCAGGTTCGCAATTGGAAGCGCTTGCAGTTCCCCCGCGTCACGGTCAGCTACGGCACCCCGCTGCGCTTCGAGCCGATCGCCGACCCGACCCGCGACCAGCAGCAGGAGGCCGCCGACGCCATCCTGAACCGGATCCGCACGCTCCACGACGAGCTGGAGCGGCTCGGCCACCGCGGCGCCCGGCGTGCTGCCCGGGCCCAGCCATCCACGTGACCTTCGCTCCCGGACTGCTGACCGGTGCCGGCATCGCGCTCGGCGGCTCCGGGCCGGTGGACGACGTGATCGCGACGCGGCTGCGCTCGCTCGGCGCCACTGTCGTCGTCGTGCCGTCCGGGCTGTTCGACGACGAGGACGGGTTGGCGGCCTGGGCCTCCGAGCACGCTCCCTGGCGGGCACTGGTCGTCGCGACGAGCGATGCGTTCGGCTCCGGCGGTTCGCAGCGGCTGACCGCTGCGATGGAGGGCAGCTGGCGCGCGGCCCGCGGCCTTGCCACCGGAGCGCTGATCGACGCTGAGGAGCCCACGCGGATCGTGTTCGTCGCCCCGCGGCCGGGGGCGGGCGCTCACGCGGGCGCGGCGCGGGCGTCCCTGGAGAACCTGGCCCGGACACTGTCGGTCGAATGGGCGCGGCATGGGATCACCCCGGTGGCGTTGGCACCCGGAGACCGCACCACCGACGGCGAGCTCGCCGAGCTGACCTGCTTCCTCGTCTCTGCAGCCGGCGGCTACTTCAGCGGCTGTGTCTTTGAGCTCGGCGGCCTCGCCGCAGTCTGACCGGCTGCGGGCCCTGCCGGGCGCTCATACATCGTTCTTAGGGCCTCCACACGCGGCTGCTACGCGCGCCGCCGAAGCTCTCTGCATGACCCAATCAGATGCAGCCAAGATCAGAGACGCCCGGCGGGAGCGGGTCCGCGTGATCCGGGCCCGTGTCCTGAGCGCGACTGTCGCACTATTCATGGGCGTGTGGTCTGTCATCGCGGTGCTGCTCGTCACCGGCCACGACCCGGCGCTGGCGCACCGAGCCGCCACGAGCAGCGTCGCGGCACAGACGACGACCACCACCTCCGGCGCCTCAAGCACCACGACCACGCCGACCGTGACGACGTCGACATCGGGGAGCGTGACCCCCACCACGACAACGTCGACCCCAACGACCACAACGACGTCAACGCCGACCAGCTCGTCGGCCGGCTCGGGCACCGGCAGCTCCACCGGCACCGGCTCGTCGAGCGTCAGCCCTGTCACGTCGGCCCAGTCATGACCAGCCGCCGTTACACCTTGGCCTCTCCGTCGCCGCGCCGTGAGCACCGCCACACGTTTCCGTGTTTCGGCGGGGAGTGCACGGTGCTCGTCGGCGACTCGGCGCGGCCCGCGGATGCAGCTGCGGCGGCGGCCATGGCGCAGCGGGCGCTGCTCAGCTGGCACGCGCGGTTCAGTCGCTTTGACCCCGGCAGCGAGCTGTCGGCCCTCAACCGCGATCCGCGCTCCCGGGTGCCGGTCAGCCCGCTCATGCGCCGCGCGCTGCGCACCGGCCTGCAGGCGGCCCGCGACACCGGTGGGCTCGTCGACTTCACGCTCGGGGGCGAGATCGAGCGCGCCGGCTACGACGCCCACCTCGAGGGTGAGGGCACGCCACTGGCCGAGGCCCTGCGCCGAGCGCCCGGCCGCAGCCAGGCCGCTCCGCGCCACGATGCACGTTGGCGTGAGCTGTCCGTCGACCCTCATGATGGGACCGTCAGCCGTCCTCCCGGGTTGCGAATCGACCTCGGCGGCATCGTCAAGGGTGTGTTCGCCGACGAGCTGGCCGAGATGCTCGAGGGCTTCGATGCCTACGCGCTGGACTGCGCCGGCGACCTGCGAGTCGGTGGCCGCGTTGGCATCGCGCGCCCGGTGCGAGTGACCGGGCCGTTTGACGGCGGGCTGCTGCACACCTTCTCGCTGCCCGCAGGTGCGGTGGCGACGTCGGGCATCGGGCGACGCAGCTGGACCGTCGAGGGCGATCGCCCCGCCCACCATCTGCTCGACCCGCGGACCGGCGCACCGGCATTCACCGGCCTGGTCCAGGTGACGGCGCTGGCGCCAACCGCCGCCCGTGCCGAGATCCTGGCCAAGGCGGCACTGCTGTCAGGGCCGGTCGGGGCTGCGGAATGGTTGACCTACGGCGGTCTGGTCGTCTCAGACGACGGCAGCTACGAGCTGCTGGCGCCCGCCGGGTCGCGTCCCGTGCCCACGCGGTCGGCGAGCCACGCGCACACATCGTCGAGCACGACGTCGCGCTCGGGCTCGTTGAAGATCTCGTGGTAGAGGCCGTCGTAGGCCTTGACGGTGAGATCGCCGGCGCCGATCCCGCGGGCGATCATCTCGCTGCCGGCGGGCGCACACAGGCGGTCGGCGGTGCCGTACAGCAGCAGCGTTGGCACGGTGATCGTCGCCACGTCGGCCGGCAGGCGCGCCACGGCGTCGGCGAATTCGGTTGCGGTGCGCGCCGGCAACTTGCCGTGATGGACGAGCGGATCTGACTCGTAGGCGGCGACGACGCCGGGGTCGCGGCTGACCAGTCCCGGGTCGATGGCGATCAGCGGCAGACGCGGGGCCACCCTCGACAGCACGCGGGCGACGACCTGCAGCGCCGCCGGGACCGCCTCCACGGCGGCCAGCGGTGCGGACAGAATGAGGCCGGTGAGTCGCTGCTGATGGGCGGCGGCGTAGCGCAGCGCGATCAGCCCACCCATGCTGTGGCCGAGCATGATCACCGGGACGCCGGGGTGCGCGGCGGAGGCGAGGACGACGAAGGCGTCGAGGTCGGCGACCGCGAGGTCGAGGCGCTCGACGAGTGCGCGCGGTCCCTCGGAGCGGCCATGGCCGCGATGGTCGGCGGCGTAGACGGCCACCCCGTCCGTGACCAGCCGCGCAACGACGTGCTCATAGCGGCCGCTGTGCTCACCGGCGCCGTGGACGAGCACGACGACCGCCCGCGGGGGACCCTGCGGCGTCCAGGACTGCCAGAAGATCGACCGACCTCCGGCCCCGCGCAGCGAGGCGGTCCGGTGGGTCACGCCGGGTCCTGCGCCCACGGGACCACGACTGCGTCCTCGTGCGGTGAGTCACGCGCGACGACGTACTCGGCGGGCTCGGCGTCCGACACGTTCTCGACCACGTGGGTGACGCGAGGCGGCACGTACAGCATGTCGCCCGGTTCGACGATGAGCTCCTCCTCGAGCCGATCGCCCCACCGGATCCGCACGCTGCCGCTCAGCATGTAGAGCGCGCTCTCGCAGCCGTCATGGTAGTGCGGGCGTGACCGCGCTCCGGCGGGGACGCGGAACCGCCCCATGTACAGGTTGAGCGCACCCGCCGTGGTCTGGGAGATCTCGGCGCCGCCCACGATTCCGCGAGGCGTTTCACGGTCCGGCCCGGGCTTGATCAGCCTCATGGGCGGCGAGTCTACCGGCGGGGGTGCACTTCGATCTGCAGCGGCGCCTGGGCCGCCGCTTCATGGTCGACCTGAAGCGTCGTATGGCTGATGTCGAAGGTCTCGGCGACGACCCGCTGCAGGCAGCGGCGCAGCTCGTGGCAGTCATCGCCGGCCCTCACCACGACGTGCGCCGAAAGCGCCGGGAACCCGGAGGTGACCTCCCAAACGTGGAGGTCGTGCACCTCCACGACGCCGGGATAGCCCGCCAGCGTGCGCCCAATGCGCTCGGGATCCAGGCCGGCCGGTGCCGCCTCCATGAACACCCGCCCGGATTCCTTGACCAATCCGTATGCCGCGTGTGCGAGCAGCGCGGCGATGATCAGCGAGGCGATCGGATCCGCGCGGTCAAAGCCGGTGGCGAGGATCAGCGCCGCAGCGATGGCGGTGGCGATGAAGCCGTACAGGTCGGTGAGGATGTGCCGGTAGGAGCCCTCGAGGTTGAGACTGCGCTGCTCGCCGGTGCCACGGGCGAGAATCCCTGCCGCGGCGAGGTTGACGACGATGCCGGCCAGCGCCACGACGAGCACCGGCAGCCCGTCGACCCGGGGCGGCGAGATCAGCCGCCCGATGGCGTCGATCACGATCACCACCGACAGGACGCCGAGCGTGACCCCGTTGGCCTGTGCCGAGAGGATCTCGGCCCGGCCCAGTCCGTAGGTCATGGTCCCCGCCGCCGGGCGCGCGGCGAGCCGGGCCGCGGCCAGCGACATCCCCAGCGCGAAGGCATCGGTGAGCATGTGGGCGGCATCTGACAGCAGCGCCAGTGACGAGGCGAGGATCCCGACGACCACCTCGGCGAGCATGAACACCGCGATCAGGACCAGCGCCCGCTTCAGCGCGCCACGCTCCGTCTCCCGCGAGGGCCCGTGGTGGTGGTGGGAGTGGGGGTGGGAGTGGTCGTGGGCCATCGGGCTGGGCAGGCTCCGGGCGGCGCTGTCAGTTCACCGACGGGTCGGCCGGCATCCGCGCGAGGAGCGCGTAGCTGCCGCCCTTGCGGGTCAGCACGGCCTCCCACAGCGCATCGGGCGCGTCGCTGAACGCGTCCTCGCGCCGGGCCGGCTCCAGGATCCAATCCCCCCGGGCCACCTCGCCGTCGAGCTGACCGGGCCCCCAGCCCGAATGTCCGACGAACGCGCGGCCGCGGCGGACCGGGGGCGCCGGGCCCTCCTGAGCGGTGCCGGCGAGCACTCCGATATCGGCAAAGGCGATCAGCGCCGCGTCGTCGGGGCGCTCGAACTCGGCGAGCACGATCAGCGCCGACTCCTGGACCGGCCCGCCGACGTAGAGCGGGTCCTGAAGGTCAAGCAGATCGGAGAGCTCGGAGACCGTCTCCCCGACCGTCGTCTCCGACGGTCGGTTGAGCACGAGTCCGAGCGCGCCCTCGTCGGAGTGCTCGACGATCAGCACCACCGTCCGCCAGAAGTTCGGATCCACGAGCCCCGGGCCCGCGATCAGGAGCTGCCCACGTGCCGAGTCCATCGGGCCGAATGTAAACGATGCCGGGACGGCCCGACAGCGGTCAGAGACCCATCGAGCGGCCCAGGATCTCCTTCATGATCTCGTCGGTCCCGCCGCCGATCGGACCGAGGCGGGCGTCGCGCAGTGCCCGCTCGAGCTCAGGCGGCGCGTCGAGGCCGTGGATCTGCAGGCAGGCATCGATCGCGTCAAAGGCCGCTCGCTGGGTGGCCAGCTTGGCGATCGTGACCTCCCTCACGGCGTCCGCGCCGGCCGCGAACCGGCGCAGGCCGGCATAGGTCACATCGCGCCCGGCCTGAACGGTGAGGGCGATCTCGGCCATCGCGTGGCGGATCGCCTGCGATCCGAGGAGATCGGACCGGCCGCGGACGAACTCCAGCGTCTGCTCGAAGCACACCTGCATCGCGCCGACGGCGCCGAGGGCCATGAGCAGCCGCTCCCACTGGAAGTTGGCCATGATCAGGTAGAAGCCCTCGTGCTCGCGCCCGAGCAGGTTCTCCTCCGGGACGAACACGTCGTCAAACGCGATCTCGGCGGTGTCGGAGGCGTGCCAGCCGAGCTTGCGCAGCGGCGCGCGGCTGAGGCCCGGGCCGGGCTCGACGATCAGGAACGAGATCCCATGGTGGCCGCCGCCCTCACGGGTCTGCACGGCGGTGACGAGCACGTCGGCGCGCACCCCGCCGGTGATGAACGTCTTGGCTCCGTTGACGACGAACCCGCCGTCGACGCGCCGCGCGTGAGTGCGGATCGAGGCTACGTCCGAACCTGCGCCCGGCTCGGTGATCGCCAGCGCCGCGATCAGCTCACCCTGGAGCCCGGGCACGAGGTAGCGCTGCTTCTGCTCCTCGGTTCCGAACGTCCAGATGGGCGGCAGTGCGATCCCGGCGTGTGCGCCGAGACCGGCGGCAAGGCCGCCCGAGCCGCAGCGGGCGAGCTCCTCGACGAACACCGCCGCTCCGATCGGGTCCTCGCCGCCTCCGTAACGTGCCGGAAAGCGCAGCCCGAGATAGCCCGCCTTGGCCAGCCAGCCGAAGACGTCATTGGGAAACCAGCCCGCCGCCTCCCAGTCCTCGGCATGGGGACGCAGCCGCTCTGAGACGAAGCCGCGGATCTGCCGGCGCAGCGCCTCGTGCTCAGCGGTGAACGGTGGGGTGGGCCGGCTCTCAGAGACCGTAGGAACGTCCGATCACGTCGAGCATGATCTCGTCGGTTCCGGCGCCGATCCGGTTCAGGCGCAGGTCGCGCCAGGAGCGCTCCACGCCGTACTCCTGCATGTAGCCGGCTCCGCCGTGGATCTGGATGCACTCGTCGGCGACCTCGACCGCGATCCGGGACGCGTGCAGCTTGGCCATCGTGATCTCCCGGACCGGATACTCGCCGTTCTGAAAACGCCACGCGGTCATGTAGACCAGCTGGCGGGCGGTCTCGATCTTCGTCGCCATCTCGGCGAACTTGTGGCGGATCACCTGGAAGTGACCGATCGAGCGCCCGAACGCCTTGCGCTCCTTGGCGTACTGCAGCGTGCGGTCGAACACGTGCTGGGCGCCGGCCACCGCCCCGGCGGCGGCGATCAGCCGCTCTCCCTGGAGCTCCCACATGATGTGCTGAAAGCCCTTTCCGACCTGGCCGAGCACCGCCGACGCGGGCACCCGCACGTCCTGGAAGGCGAGCAGCGCCGTGTCGGACGCGTGCATCCCGAGCTTCTTGAGGCGCTTCTCACGGATCACCCCCGGAGCGTCCATTCCGACCACGAACAGCGTGAACCCGTCATAGCCGGCGTCAGGATCGGTCTTGGTCACGAGCACGATTGCGTCAGCCCGGTGCCCGTTGGTGATGTAGGTCTTGGAGCCGTTGATCACGTACTCGTCCCCGTCCCGGACCGCACGGGTCTTGATGCCCGCCACGTCGGAGCCGGCGTCGGGCTCGGTGATCCCGATGCAGAGGATCTTGGTGCCCGCGATCGCGGGGGCGGCCCACTCCTGCTTCTGCTCCTCGGTTCCGAACGCCAGGATCGGCGGCATCGCCATGTCGGTCTGGACCGCAACCCCCATCGCCAGCCCGCCGCAGTTGGCATGGACGATCTCCTCGGCGAGCACGAGGCTCGAGTAGTAGTCGCCGCCCTGGCCCCCGTAGGCCTCGGGCTTGTCGAGGCCGAGGAAGCCGAGCTCACCCATCCGGCGAAAGACCGAGTCGGGGAACGTCGACTCCTCCCACTCCTCGGCGTGGGGGGCGAGCTCCTTGACCACGAACCGCCGGATCGACTCCCGCAGCTGATCGTGCTCCTCGGTGAAGATGAAGTGCTTGCGCTGCGTCGCGTAGTCGGGCTTCAGGGCGTCGGCGGTTGCCATCGGGAACGCGCTCCTTGGGTCGGTGGGTGCGTAAACAGTAGTGCTTCCTACTTTCCACTTCGAGCGATCGCCCGGAAACGTGCCGCGGTCGTCCCGTGACCCGTAGGCTTGGGCGATGGCCTACGAAAAGATCACCTTCGCCCTGGCGCCCTCCGGCGTCGCCACGATCGCGCTCAACGAGCCCGAGACCCGCAACGCCCTGTCCGACGACCTACTGGCCGAGCTCGTCCGAGCGCTCGAGGCCACCCGGGACGATCCGGCCGTGCGCTGTCTGGTGCTCACCTCGACTCACCACAGCGTCTTCTCCAGTGGCGGCAACCTCGGCGGATTCGCCGCCGACGTGCCGCTCGTCCACAAGCATTTCGCGACCTCGCTGTTCCCGGAGGTCTTCCAGTTGCTCGGCGAGCTCGGCAAACCATCGATCTGTGCCGCCAACGGCCACGTGCTCGCGGGGGCGCTCGGCCTGGCGCTTGCCTGTGATCTGGTGATCGCCTCCGATGCGGCTCGCTTTGGGACTCCGGAGATCAACATCGGGCTGTTCCCATTCATGATCATGGCGCTGATCTACCGCAACGTCGGTCGCAAGAAGACGACCGAACTGATGCTGTTGGGCGAGCAGGTATCGGCTCACGAGGCCGAGCGGATCGGGCTCGTCAACCGGGTCGTACCCGCCGAGCAGTTCGACGCCGCCGTCACCGAGTGGGCCGAGAAGCTCGCGCGCAAGTCGCCGGTGCTGATGAAGCTCGGCAAGGACGCCATGTACCGCCAGCAGGACATGGCCTACGCCGACGCGATCGACTTCCTGCGCTCCCAGCTGACGATCGCCTTCTCCACCGAGGACATCCAGGAGGGCGTACGGGCGTTCTTCGAGAAACGCGAGCCGGAGTGGAAAGGCCGCTGAGGGTGGGGTGACGGGGTAGCGCGACGCCCGTCAGGAGTTGGCGTACCAGCCGGCGGACAGCCCGATCAGGCTGCGCAGGGAGCTGCCGGACCAGTGACGGCACAGCAGCTTGGACGACAGGTTCTTCAGCAGCGCCTCGTACACCCAGCGATGCCGCGCCCGGCGGGCGACGGCTGCTGCGTGGCGCAGCGAGCGGCACGCGCGGCGCGCGGTGGCGGTCTGCGCGCCGCCGTGGCAGCGCACCGGGAGGATGTGGCGGGCGGTTGAGTGCCGGGCGGTTGACAGGCGGGCGGTTGACCGGCGGGCCAGCGGCGCTCGAGCGGTGGCGGATGTCGCGGAGGCCGGGGCCGGGGCTGCCACGCTCTGGGTGAGCAGGGCTTGGCTGAGCACCGTCCCCTGGGCCGGCGGAGCGGCCTTGAGCACGACCGTGGCCATCAGCCAGACGGTGCTGGCACCGGTGCCCACGCTCGCATTGGGGGTTGCTCCCGCCGGCACGAGCTGGTCCTCGGCAAGCAACTCCATGTCGCCGACATTCGCGATCTTCACCCGCTGGGTGTAGGCCGTGGCGGCCGTGAGGCTGTCCCCGAATCCCGAGTCGGCGTAGAGCCCGATTGCCAGCTCGTTGGCACCGGTGGTCGCCGCGGTCGCGCCCGAGCTCACCGTGGCCCCGCCGCTGCCGGTCCTGCCCACGGCATGCGCCGCTTGGTCAAGCACGGTGGCATCCGTGACCGACGAGAGTCCTGAGTATTCGAGGGCGGCGGCGCCGACGTCGGCCTTCGCGGTGGGGGTGACGGTGATCTGCGGGGGCACGCCGGATGCCGCGATGACCGGAGCGGTCCAGACGCTCTCCTCGGTGCCGTCGGCGGCGACGAAATGCAGCAGCTCGGTGAACGTGTCGCCCGCCGAGTCGGTCACGCTTTTGGCGGTCGCGTTGCTCGAGCTCCAGATCCCGGCCTCGACCACCAACCGATCGCCCGCAACGGTGTCAGATGGCAGGGTGACCGCGAGCCCGGCAGTCGAGCCCGTGTGGCCCGATGCCGATCCAACGAAGTGCGGTACCGGCGTTGCCGTGGGGGTGATGGCAGTTGACGGCAGCGACGCGGGGGACGTGCCCACCACGTTGGTGGCCGTCACGGTGAATGTGTAGGAGCTCCCGTTGGTCAGGCCGGTGATGGAGGCGCTCGTCGGGGCGGGGGAGCCGGTCACGGTGGTCGAGGGCAGCGCCACGCCGCCCGTGGACGGCGTCACCGTGTAGGAGGTGATGGTGCTGCCGCCGTTGCCGGGTGCCGTCCAGGAGACGCTGGCGCCGCCATTGAGTGGCGACGCCGTCACGGCGGTCGGCGCCGACGGGGCCGTCGCCGGCTGGCCGACGGTGACGATCGGCGCCACGGAGGGGACGCCGTTGGAGTTGACGATGAACAGCATGTAGTGACCCGGGGGCGCGTAGGCGCCCGAGGCGGGTCCCTGCACGGTCAGCGTCCCGTTGTTCTGCGTGAAGCTGAGCGGGACGAAATGCTGATCCATGTCGCTCTGGTGGGTGTCGGCTCCGAGCGAGACGAGGTTGACCGCGCTGATGGTGGCGGCGTCGGGGGTGGCGACGTTGAAGTTGGTGCCGTATCCGATCGAGGCCGGCGCCGACGTGATGGTCGGCCGGGCTCCCTTGGACAGGTACGGGGGCGAATAGACCTGAGCCGAGTCCTGGCCGGGGTACCCGGGATTGGCGTGGCCGCTGCCTGCCACCAGGACGGTCCCGTCGGGCATCAGGACGGCCGTGGAGTGGTAGCCGCGCGTGGCCCCGGTCGCCGCCGCGGGCGACCAGGCCTGGGTGCTGGGGTTCCAGATCTCGCTGGGCAGCACGCCGCCGGACACCTCGGTCGACCCGGTCTGGCCGGCGGTCGGCTCCCCGCCGACAGCGAGGACGGTCCCGTCGGCGAGCATCGTCAGCGTGTGGTAGATGCGGGCATGGGCCATGGGCTGGGTGGCGTGCCACGCCGGTGTGGCGGCGGTCAGGTCGATGGTGGCCGCGGTGGCCTGGGCGGGCGTGCTGGAGTTGAGGTTGGCGGCGCCTCCGGTGTAGAGGACCTTCCCCGGCAGATACATCACCGACGAGCCGTTGACGACGCCGCTGGACCCGCCGACCTGGGTCCAGGTCTTGGCGGCGGCATTGAGCTCGAACGACTTGTCCTCGGATGGGCCGATCGTGAACACGCTGCCGTTCGGGATCAGGTACGAGAACGGGTACTCGGCCTCGTGGACCTGGGAGGTCGAGACGCCGGTGAGCAGCGTCCACTGGTTGGTGGTGGGGTCATACACCTCGGGCGTGTCGGCCCAGGTGCTCTCATTGGTCGTGTTCCCGCTGATCGCCACGAAGCGGCCGTCAGCCAGCTCGGTCAGGTCGGGGTACCAACGGGGGTAGTGCATGTCGGCAACCCGTGTCCAGGTGTTGGTGCTCGGGTCGAAGATGTTCGTATCGACGATCCCGTTGTTGCCAGTGGTGAGGCCGCCATAGCCGCCGACGACGAGTACGCGCCCGTCCGGAAGCTCGGCCATGCCGGAGCAGAAGATGCTGTCGGGGGCGGTCTGGGTGGCGAACGTCTGGGTGCTCGGATCCCAGACGACCGTGGGCTCGGGCTGCTGCCAGCCGTCGAACTGGAGCAGCTTGCCGTTGTCCATCAGGATCGAGTGGATCGCCACCATCGGCCAGCTCATCAGCGACGACCACTGACCACCGCCGGTGGCGGTCGGGGTGACGCTGTTGGAGATCGCCGATTGCGGACCCGTGCCGATGCTGTTGGTGGCACTCACCGCGAACGTGTACGTCGTTGCGTCGGTGAGGCCGGTCACGGTAGTGGTCGTCGCGGGGGGTGTGCCGGACACCGTCGTTGAGGCCTGGGCGACGCCTGCGACGTACGGCGTGACCGTGTAGCTGGTGATGGGGCTGCCGCCGTTGCTCGGCGCCGTCCAGTTCACCGTCGCCGTTCCGTCGCCGGCGCTGGCGGTGACGCCGGTCGGAGCGGCGGGAGCCGTCGCGGTGCCGGACGAGCCCGTGCCGACGAACACGACTGTCGACATCAGCCACACGGTGTTGGCTCCGGTGCTCACCGTGGCGTCGGGCGTGGCACCGGTCGCCGCCGGTCCCTGATCCTCGGTCAGGAGCTCCATATCCGAGGTGGGAGAGACGTTGGCACGCTGTGTGTAGCCAGACCCGGCCGTGAGCGTGTCGCCGAATCCGGAGTCGGCGTACATGCCGATGGCCAACTCGCCGGGTGCGGTGGTGGGGGGCGTTGCGCCTGAGGCGACGCCCGCCGCGGATCCGGTCGTCCCGGTGGTGTGGGCAACCTGATCGACGGCCGCCGCACCCGCCGCGGAGGAGAGCCCCGAATACTCAGACACGACCGCGCCCACGTCGGCCCGGGACGTGGGCGTGACGGTGATGATGGGCTTGGTGGCGCCCCCGGCGGTGATCGGCGCAGTCCAGACGCTCTCCTCGGTCCCATCGCTGGCCTGGAAGTGGACGACCTCGGTGTACACGTTGCCGGCGGCGTCGGTGACCTTTGACGCCGTCGCGTGGCTGCCGTTCCAGATCCCAACCAGCACGATCAGCCGGTTGCCGGTGGTGATCGCCGCCCCGGGGGTCAGCTTGAGCGCCGCCGTCCCGCCCGAGTGGGCCGAGACCTGCTGGACGAACGCCGGCGCGTTGCCGGCGGCGGCAGCACCGGTTGATTGCAGGGACCAGGCCAGGAGCAGGCTGGCGACCAACGTCGTCACAAGCGTGCTGGTGAGCTTGCCCCTCATTGCTGCCCCCTCGTCCTCACGGCATCCTCGCCGGCCAGGCCGGATCCTGAGGCGAGTATCCGGGCTTGCGCTCGCTGGCGAATCGGCCCCTGTGCCCATCTGGGCGTTCAAGTTGGTGAACTACCGATGCGGTCTGTGCCGCTGCCGTGACCGTCGGCGGGCACACCTTGACGGCTCGGGCCGTGACCTGGCAGAGTGGTAAGTAGTACGTCTCACTTTCCGTACTCGCAACTGTCCGTGTCCTCAGACGCCCCGCCCACCAGCCTGCTGCGCCCGCTCGCCGAGGACCTGCGAGCTCGTCGCGAGCAGCTGATGCTCGGCGGAGGCGAGGCCAAGATCGCCGCCCAGCACGCCGCCGAGAAGCTCACCGCCCGGGAACGGCTGGCGCTGCTCATCGACGAGGGGACGTTCGTCGAGCTCGGTATCCACGGTCGTCCGCACTTCTCCCAGCGCGCGATGGATGGCCGTGAGGCCCCCGCCGACGGCGTGATCACCGGCTACGGCAAGGTCGACGGTCGCCTGACCGCCGTCGTCGCCTACGACTTCACGGTGATGGCCGGTTCGATGGGGATGACCGGCGAGCTCAAGGTGACCCGCCTGCGGGAGCTGGCCCTGACCAAGCGCATCCCGCTCGTATGGCTGCTCGACTCCGCCGGGGCGCGGATCCAGGAGGCGGTCGGATCGCTGTTCGCCGGGTCGGGACACCTGTTCCGTGAAGAGGTCGTGATGAGCGGCGTCATCCCGCAGGTTGCTGCACTGATGGGACCGTGCGCCGCCGGAACCGCCTACATCCCCGGCCTCGCCGACTTCGTGCCGATGGTCAAGGGCCGCGGCTCGATGGCCCTCGCTGGCCCCCACCTGGTTCGCGCAGCGGTGGGGGAGGACGTCACCCAGGAGCAGCTCGGCGGATCGCGGGTGCATTGCCGCAAATCCGGCGTCGGCGATCTCGAGGTGGCCGACGATCCCGACTGCATCGAGCAGATCAAGCGCTACCTCAGCTACTTCCCCGGCAACTGTGAGGAGTCTCCGCCGATCCAGCCCACCGCTGACCCCGTCGACCGCGCCGACGAGGAGCTGCTGGACGTCCTGCCCGAATCAAACCGCAAGCCGTACGACATGTACGAGGTGATCCGGCGGATCGTCGACGACGGCGAGTACTTCGACCTCAAGCCGCAGTTCGCCAAGACGATCATCACCTGCCTGGCCCGGTTCGGCGGCCGGCCCGCGGGGATCGTCGCCAACCAGCCCAAGCAGCTCGGCGGGATCCTTGACAACGACTCCGCGGACAAGGCGGCCCGGTTCATCAACCTGTGCAACGCCTACGGCATCCCGCTCGTCTACCTGATGGACGTGCCCGGCTTCATGGTCGGCACCAAGGTCGAGGAGGCCGGGATCATCCGCCACGGTGCCAAGATGCTGTACGCCACCGCCAACGCGACGGTCCCGAAGATCACGGTCGTCCTGCGCAAGGCCTACGGGGCCGGCTATTACGTCATGTGCGGCCGCGCGTACGAGCCCGACCTGATCGTCGCCTGGCCTTCGGCCGAGATCAGCGTGATGGGGGCCGAGGGCGCGGTCGAGATCGTGTTCCGCAAGCAGGTCCAGGAGGCGGAGGACCCGGCGGCCAAGCGCCAGGAGCTGATCGACGCCTACCGCAAGATCATCGATGTCTACGTCGCCGCCGGCAACGACATGATCGACGACGTGATCGACCCGCGGGAGACCCGGGCGACGATCTGCCGTGGCCTGGAGATGGCGGCCGGCAAGAAGGTCGAGCGGCCGTGGAAGCGGTCCGGGGTGATTCCCGTCTGATGAGCGTCGACGACCCCGCCATCATCACCTGCTCGATCTCGGGCGCGATCGCCAACCGCGATCAGTGTCCGGCGATCCCCTACACACCGGCCGAGTACGCCGCCGAGGCGCGGCGGATCGTCGACGAGGGCGGCGTCCACATCCACATCCACGCCCGCTCGCCCGACGGGGCGCCGAGCTACGAGATCGAGGACTTCCGCGCCATCCGTGAGGCGATCGTCGCCGAGGTCGGCGACGCCGCGATCATCAACTTCTCCACCGGCACGGTCGGGGTTCCGGTCGCCAAGCGGATCGCGTACCTCGAGGCATGCCGGCCCGAGGTGGCGGCGCTCAACATGGGCTCGCTCAACTACGCCAAGTATTCGCGCAGCCGCCGGGACTTCGTGTTCAAGTTCGTATTCGCCAATCCGTTCGACGAGATCATCGAGCTGCTGGAGGCGATGCGCCGGCTGGACATCAAGCCCGAGCACGAGTGCTTTGACCTCGGCCACGTCGGCTCGCTGGCGCCGCTCGTCGACATGGGGCTGCTCGACGCGCCGCTGCACGCCGACTTCGTGATGGGGGTCGTTGGCGGCGTGCCGCCAACGGCGCGCAACCTCGCGTGTATGGCGGACAATCTCGCCGAGATCCCCCGGCGCGTGGGCGACGCGGAGGCAGACCCTCGGGGCCGCCCCCATCATTGGGGGGTCATCGGGATCGGCCGCGGCCAGTGGCAACTGGTCGCCGCGGCACTGACTCTCGGCGGCTCGATCCGCGTCGGGCTGGAGGACAACTTCTACCTCCCCGACGGCCAGATGGCGCGCTCCAACGGTGAACTGATCGCCAAGGCCCGGCAGCTCACCGAGGATTGCGGGCGGCGCCCGGCAACGGTGCAGGAGGCGCGGGAGCGGCTTGGCATTGTGGCACCGGCTGGCGCCGTGGCACCGGCTGGCGCCGTGGCACCGGCTGGCACCGTGGCACCGGCTGGCGCCGGCGCCATTGAGAGTTCCGCTGGCGCGGAACTCTCAGACTCAACCCCGGCATGAGCGAGCTGCCGCTGCAGGGTCTCACCGTCCTGGACCTCTCACGCCTGCTCCCCGGTGGCTTCTGCTCGCTGCTGCTCTCGGACTTCGGTGCCGACGTGATCAAGGTCGAGGACACCGGCATGGGTGACTACATCCGCTGGTCGCCGCCCTATTACGACGGGGCGGCGCAGACCGCGCGCAGCGCGCTGTTCCTGTCGCTCAACCGGGGCAAGCGGTCGATCCGTCTCAACCTCAAGACCGAGGGCGGGCGAGCGGCGCTGCTGCGCCTCGTGCAGACCGCCGACGTGCTGCTGGAGTCCTTCCGCCCGGGTGTGCTCGGCCGGCTCGGCGTGGGGTTTGACACCCTGCGTGAGGTCAACCCCGGCCTCGTGTACTGCGCCATCACCGGCTACGGGCAGGACGGCCCCAACCGCGACCGCTCCGGGCACGACATGAACTATCTGGCGCTCAACGGCCTGCTCGGTCTGACCGGCGAGGCCGACGGGCCGCCTGTCCAGGCGGCGGGCCAGATCGCCGACATCGGCGGCGGCGCGCTGATGGCCGCGGTCGGAATCCTCGTCGCGCTGCGGGAGCGCGAGCGCTCCGGCGAGGGTCAGCTCGTCGACTGCTCGATGTTCGACGGCTCGCTGTCGTGGCTGGCGATGCTGGCCGCCGAGGTGTTCGCCACCGGACGATCACCGGCGCGCGGTGACCTCGGGCTGGCCGGGCGCTACAACTGCTACCGCCCGTACGCATGCGCCGACGGTCATGTCACCCTCGGCGCGTTGGAGCCGAAGTTCTGGCAGGCGTGGTGTGAGGGGGTGGGGCGTGCCGATCTCATCCCGCACGCCTTCGACTCGCCCGGCTCGGACTCCCACGCCGCGGTGGCCGAGATCTTCCGGGGACGCACGCGTGAGCAGTGGCGCGCCTTCGCCTCTGAACACGACTGCTGTCTGGAGCCGGTGCTCTCTCTGCAGGAGTCGCTTGACTCTGAACTCGTCGCCGCCCGGGACATGGTGGTGGCGCTGACCCAGCCGGGCGCCGACCGCCCCGTGCGGCTACTCGGGGTCCCGGTCAAGCTCAGTCGCACCCCCGGCGACGCGGCCCGTGCCCCCGGTCCGGCGCTTGGCGAGCACACCGACGAGGTGCTCTTGGCGGCAGGATTCTCGGCCGGCGAGATCGCCGAGCTGCACGCTGCGGATGCAATCGCCGGGGCCGATGAACAGGCGACCGGCTCGTTCCTGTCCAGCTGACGCGATGAGCGCCGAGGGGATGCTGCGGATGTCGGAGTTGGCCCAGCGCTCCGGCGTGAGCGCGGGCACGATCAAGCACTACCTGCGCGAGGGGCTGCTCGGCTCCGACAGCGATGTCCTGCGCACGAGCCGCAACATGGCCTACTACCCCGCCGATTTCGTCCAGCGGATCCGGCTGATCAAGCGCCTGCAGGAAGAGCGGTTCATGCCGCTGCGGGTGATCCGCGAGGTCGTCGGCGACGATCCCCAACGGGCGGCGAGGGTGATCGAGCTCGAGGACCGGATCATCGAGCGCGCCGTCGAGGCCGGCGAGACCGGCCGGGTCTCACGGACGGCGGTGCGCTCGACCTACGACGTGCCGCGCAACGTGCTCGAGCGGCTGGAGGGGCTCGGAGTGCTGACACCGGGCCCGCGTGGCTACGACGCCGATGACGTCGCGATCATTGCCGCGATCTCGCGGTTCCGGGCCGGCGGCTATGAGGAGGCGCTCGGGTTCACCGTGTATGACACCTTGCGCTATCGCGACGCGCTCGGACCGCTGGTTGCCGAGGAGGTCCGTGTCCTGCTCGACCGCCTCGCCGGCGAGGTGGAGGTCGACCGGGCGCTGGAGATCATCGAATCCGGCGCCGAGCCGCTGCGCGAGCTGATCGGCGCGATGCATTCCAAGCTCCTGCTGGCGGAGCTGCGACGCCAGCGCGGAGATCACCACCAGACGTCGTGATCCTCCATCACGCCGTAGCCGGAGATCAGCTCCGAGCCGTCGGGCAGCCGTCCGGCGAAGGTGCCGAACGGCTGGCGGTAGCGGCTGCGGATGACCAGCAGGTTCTGGTCGCTGGCCCGGGTCGCCTCGGGGCTGAAGCGCAGCTCCCCGGCGGCACTCAGATCCGCGGCGAACGCCACCGGGCCGGCCTCGGCCGGCTGTCCGTCGATCCACACCGTGCGCTCACTGCCGGCCGGCGGATCGTTGACGCCCTCGACGAGGTTCCAGGCGACGGCGCGGCCTCGGGCGTCGGCTCCGACGCCGGCGCTCCAGCGCCAGTGCGTGTGGCGCTCGTAGTACGCGGCGGTGTCGTCGATCACCGCCGCGGCGTCGACGGCGATCGCCCGCCCGCCGGGGAGCACGACGGCCCCCTGGACCCGGACGCCGCCCTGTTTGCGCGTCCACCCGTAGGCACTGCCGCTGGGGCAGACGGTCTCGACGCCCGCCGTCTCGCCGAACCGCAGCGATAGCCTCATCGCGCGCGTCTGCACCCGCGCAAACCCCGGACCCATCGTGATGCCGCCGTCGCCGAGCGATGTGTGCTCGTGCAGCACGCCGGCCGCGCGGTCCCACACCGCCCAGAACGACTGGCGGGCGCGCCCGATGCGGGCGCGGCCCACGCACAGCATCAGCTCGGGACCGAACACGCCGATGTAGCGCCACGCCTTGAGCGGTCGCCGCCCCCGGTGGGACGGCATCGGGGCCGGCGGCAGCGGCAGCGAGTCCAGCGCCGGGGGCCGCGGCGCGCCGAATCGGCCGCGATGGGGAAGGGCGGTGGCGGCTGCGCTTTTGGAAAACGGCGGCTGCCGGGTATGGTGCATAACTGACTGACCAGTCAATCGGTTCCCATCCATCGAGGCCCAGCGTGCGCGTCGCCGCAATCCAACTCAACGCCACCGAAGACACCGATCGTAACCTGCAGACCGCCGACCGGCTTGTGCGCGACGCGGCAGCACGCGGCGCGGAGCTGGCCGTGCTGCCGGAGAAGTGGAGCGTGCTCGGCACCCGGAGTGACATGGCGGCCGGCGGCCAGACGCTTGACGGCCCGGCGATCTCGTGGGCGCGCTCGGTTGCTGCCGAGCTCGGAATCGACCTCGTGGCGGGCTCCGTGTACGAGCTCGCGCCCGGTCAGGAGCGCGGCCACAACACGAGCGTGTACGTCAGCGCCGACGGTGAGGTCCGCGCCGTGTATCGCAAGATCCATCTGTTCGACGTCGAGATCGACGGCCTCCACTACCACGAGTCCGCGACCGAGGATGCGGGCGACGAGATCGTCGTCTCACGGCTGACGTCGGGTCAGAGCCTGGGGATGACGGTCTGTTACGACCTGCGGTTCCCCGAGCTGTTCCGCATACTCGCCCTGCGCGGCGCCGAGGTCATCACGGTCCCGAGCGCGTTCACCCTGCCGACGACGCGGGATCACTGGGAGGTCCTCGTGCGCGCGCGGGCGATCGAGAACCAGTGCTTCGTGATCGCTCCCAACCAGGTCGGTGATCATCCCGGCGGGTTGCGCTCCGGCGGGCGCTCGCTGATCGTCGACCCTTGGGGGCTGGTGCTCGCCGGTGCGGCCGACGCCGAGACCGCGATCGTCGCCGAGCTCGACTTCGACGCCCTGCACCAGATCCGCCGACGGGTTCCGACGCTCAACCGACGCCGCCCCGAGGTGTACGCGTGGGAGGCACCGTGACGACCGCGGCCACCGAGAAGCGCCGGATGATCCTCGACGCCGCGGTGCGCGTCTTCGCCCGCCAGGGATTCCACACCTGCCGGGTGTCGGACATCGCCGACGAGGCCGGGGTCGCCTACGGGCTCGTCTACCACTACTTCTCATCCAAGGAGCAGATCCTCGACACGCTCTTCTTGGAGCGCTGGGACGTGATGCTGGCGGCGATCGCCGACGCGGACGCGTCCCCGCGTGAGCCCGCGGAGAAGCTGGAGGCGATCGCCGGCTTCATCATCGACTCCTACCGTCACGACCCCGAACTGATGAAGGTGATCATCGTCGAGGTCACCCGGGCTGCCAACACGTTCGGGCTCACCCACCTCGACAAGATCCGTGACGCATACGCGGGGATCGCGGCGATCGTCGCCAAGGCCCAGTCCGATGGCCGGTTCCGATCCGATATCACCCCCGAATTCGCCGCGCAGGCGTTCTACGGTGCGGTCGAGCAGGTGCTGACCGGGTGGATCTTCGACAGTGGCGTGATCGCCGACGCCGCTCTTGAACAGGCCAAGACGATGATCGTCGACACGATCTGCCACGGACTGGACCGACGGCTCACCGCGACGGGCCGCGAGTCTGCTTGAATGGGCCCCCAATGACGGAAAGTCCTTTGGTCAAGCGTCTGATGTGGTCAGGGATGCTCGCCGGCTTCGGCGCGCTGGCCAGCCTCGCGTCCACGCGCGCGGCGGCCATGCTCTGGGTGCGTTTGTTCGGCGAAGAGCCTCCTGAGTGACCGAGCAGCCGCCCGGCCAGCAGCCACCGGACGAGCAGGGTTCCAACGCTCCCGCCAGCGACGGGGCCGATGACCCGACGCGCGTCGTCGGACCGCCTGAGCCCCCGGCCGCATTCGCGCCCGCCACGCCCCCTGAGCCGTCGGCCGAGGCACCCGCTCCGGTGCCGCCACCGGTGACCGATGCACCGCCGGTGAAGGCGCCGCCGATCCCCGGCCCCGGACCGGCCGCGGCCCACGTGAACGACGGTCCGCTTCCCAGCGGCTCGCCGTTCCCGGCCGACCGTCCCGAAATCGCCGTCGGGGCCGCCTTCGCCGGCGGTTTCGTCCTGGCCCTGATCCTCAAGCGCCTTGCCCGCTAACCCCACCGAGAAGAACGAGAGCCTCTCGGCGGCCGTCACCGAGGTCTCCGAGAAGCTGACCGTCCTCATCCGTGAGGAGATCGAGCTCGCCAAGGTCGAGGTCACCGAGAAGGCGACCAGCCTCGGCCGCGGCGCGGCGGCGGTGGCGGTCGGCGCCGTGTTCGGCGTGTTCGCACTCATCTTCGTGCTGTTGACGATCGCCTGGGCGATCAACGACGCCACCGGCGATCTCTGGCTGGGCTTCGCCATTGTCATGGTGCTTCTGATCCTGTTGACCGCCGGCGCGTTCCTGTTCGCCTGGCGCAAGCTCAAGGTCGGCGCGCCGACTCCGAACATGGCGATCGACGAGGCCAAGAAGATCCGCGCCACGGTCAAGCCGGAGGGTGAGGTCTGATGGCCGCCTCCCGCAGACCGGAGGAGATCCGCGCCTCGATCGAACGCAACCGCGAGGATCTCGGCACCGCGGTGGAGCAACTGCGCGTCGAGGTCGTCAAGCTCACCGATTGGCGCTCACAGGTGCAGCGCTACGAGCCCCAGCTGCTGATCGGCGCCGGGGTGGCGGGCTTCGTGATCGGCGGCGGCATCGCCGCGCTCGGGGCGCTGACCTTCGGCCGCCGCCGTCGCCGTCAGCAGAAGCTGCTCGGACGCTGATCCGTCTGTAGCGCGCCCGGCGCGCTCAGGTCAGAAACGAGCCGGGCAGTCCGCCGACTCCGAGCAGTCCCGGGCCGACGTGGGTGCCGATCACCGGACCGATCTCGGAGATCACGCGGGGCGGTACGCCGAACACCTCGGTGCCCCGGCGTGCCAACTCGACCGCCTCGTCGGGGGCCTGGATGTGCTGGACCATCCACGCGTCGGCCCCGGCCTCGGCGCGCTCGCGCAGGAGGTCGACCATCCTTTCAAACGCCCGGCGGGAGGTTCGCACGCGCTCGACCGGCGTGATCTCCGATTCGACGGTGAGGATCGGCTTGATCCGCAGCGCCGACCCCAGCCAGGCCTGTGCGCCGGCGATGCGGCCACCGCGGCGCAGGTATTCCAGCGTGTCGACCGCGAACCACATCTTCAGCCCCGCCCGCGCGTCACGGGCTCGTTGGGCGACGGTGGCGCCGTCCTCGCCGGCCCGGGCGCCCGCTGCAGCGGCCAGGATGACCAGCCCCTCTCCGCCACACGCGGTGGCTGAGTCGACGACGTGGACGAGCGCGGACCGGTCGCCGAGTTGATCACGCGCCTGCTCGGCGGCTCGCACCGTGCCCGACATGCCGCCCGCAAGGTGCACGGAGACGATCTCGTGCCCGGCGTCGAGCAGCGGCTCGTAGACGGCCAGGAAGTCGCCGATCGACGGCTGGGAGGTGGTCGGCAGGGACGTATCGGAGCCGAGCCGGCGGTAGTAGGCGTCGTAATCGGAGATCTCTGACTCCCGCTGCGCGCCCTCGGGCCAATGGACGTAGAGGCTGACCTGGTGGATGTCCTGCTCGGCGATCAGTTCGGCGGGCAGGTAGTGGCAGGTGTCGGAGACAATGGCGACGCTCATGAGCGGCGCACCCTACCAGCGGTCGACCGCCCCCGGGTGGTCGCTGGCGAGGCGCGGTGTGCCGCTCTAGACTCGGCCGCGGAGATGCCGCGGACCCTCGTCACCGGGGCGACCGGATTCATCGGGTCGCACCTGACCCGCCTGCTCGTGCAGCGCGGTGACACGGTCGTCGTCTCCGTGCGGTCCGGCTCACCCCGGGCGACGCTGGAGGGCCTTGACGTCGAGACCGTGCGCGCCGACATCCTCGACCGGCGGGCGGTCCGTCGCGCGCTCAAGGGTGTCGACCGCATATTCCACGTCGCCGGCAGCACCCGGCTGCGTGAGCCCCTCGCTGCCATCTCCGCCGTCGCGGTCGAGGGGACGCGGATCGTGCTTGAGGAGGCCCTGCGCGCCGGCGTGGAGCGGGTCGTCTACACCTCATCGGTGGCCGCAATCGGCCCCGCGCCGCCGGGACGCAACGCCGACGAGACAACGTCGTGGCGAGGCGCCCGCTACGAGATTCCGTACCTCGACGCCATGCACGAGGCCCGGGAGCTGGCCCTCGGGTTCGTGGCCCGCGGGCTGCCGCTCGTCGTCGTTGCCCCTGCGCACGTGCTTGGTCCCGGCGATCCCGGCCGGTCCTCGACGCTGCTCGTGCGCCGGTTCATGCGCCGGGAGATCCCCGCCTACGTCGACGGCACTCTCAACGTCGTCGGCGTCCAGGACGTCGCCCGTGGCCATCTGCTCGCCGACGAGCGCGGCCGCGTCGGCGAGACCTACATCCTCGGCAATCGCAACTTCACGACGACACGTCTGTTCGCCGATCTCGGACGGCTGTCCGGAGTCGCGCCACCGGCGCTCAAGCTTCCGGTGTCGGTTGCGCTGGCCCTCGCCGAGGCCGGCGGACGCCTCGGCGCGGGGTCACTGCCCACGCCGGTCGAGATCCGGGCCGCGTCGCTGCGCTGGAGCTTCTCCAGCCGCAAGGCCAAGCGGGAGCTCGGCTGGCAGACGTCCCCGCACGAGGATTGCCTGGAGGAGACGATCGCGTGGTATCGGCAGCGTGACGGCGATCGGCTGGCGCCGCCCGGCACCCAGCAACCGCTGGCGCTGCGTGTGGTGGGGGAGACGCTGCGGCGCGTCGGCGCCTGAGGCCGCGCCCCCTATCCGTATGCTCGTGACCGATGGCGACGCTGTATCGCTGCAACACCCCGACCGACTGGCTGTGCCCGTGTGGGCGCATCGCACGGGCGCTGCGCCGTGACGAGATCGCGTTTCAGTCGGTCGTCGTCGGCCAGCGCCGGTCGCGCCGGCCGGAGGTGGAGGCGCTGAGCGGGCAGCGGCGGGTGCCGGTGCTGATCATCGACGGCGAGGTGATCTGCGACTCGCGCCGGATCATCGAGCACCTCCGGTTCCGGCGGGAGTCCTCGCCCGCATCAGAGCACGCACCGACTCCCGGCTGACCGGTGCGGCGACTCCGCGCTCGGTGACAAGCGCGGTGATCAGTGCCGCCGGGGTGACGTCGAATGCCGGGTTCAGGCACGGGGTGTCGGGGAGGGTCAGCTCGAGTGGGTCGGGCCCCCACAGCCCGGCGCCGCGGACCTCATCGGCGGACCGCTGCTCGATCTCGATCTCCGCGCCGGCGGCGCAGGCGGGGTCGATCGTCGTGCACGGAGCGGCGATCACGAACGGGATCCCGGCAGCGGCGGCCGCCAGTGCGTGGGCGTAGGTCCCGACCTTGTTGGCGGTGTCGCCGTTGGCCGCAACGCGGTCGGCGCCGACGATCACGGCGTCCACCTCACCGGCGGCGATCAGCCCGGCGGCCGCTCCGTCGACGATCAGCGCGTGCTCGATCCCCAGCCTCCGCAGCTCATAGACGGTCAGCCGGGCCCCCTGCAGCAAGGGCCGGGTCTCGGCGGCCAGCACCCGCTGCAGCGAACCGCGCTCGGCGAGCTCGGCGATCACGGCCAGTGCGGTCCCGCGGCCCGGAGCCGCCAGCGCGCCGGTGTTGCAGTGGGTGAGGATGCGCCGCGCTCCGGCCAACAGCTCGGCGCCGTGCTGGGCAATCCCCATGCTCGCCGCCTCCTCCTCGGCATGCAGCGCGTGGGCCTCGCGCAGCGCAGCTGCCGCCGGCGTCATGGAGGGGGGCGCGGCGATTGCCGCCTCCGCCACCCGGCGCACCGCGTGGGCGAGATTGACCGCCGTCGGCCGGGCGCCGGTCAGCCGCTCGCAGGCGTGATTCAGGCCCTCCGGATCACGCATCAGCTCCAGGGCGACGCCGTAGGCGGCGGCCACCCCGATCAGCGGGGCGCCGCGGATGCTCAGCCGCTGCAGGGCGCCAACGATGTCGTCGGCGCTGCGCAGCTCGAGCTCCACCTCGCGCCACGGCAGCTGGGTCTGATCCAGCGCCCACAGGGCGCCGTCGCTGAAGCGCAGCGCCGAGGTCGGCCGGGGCGGGTCTCCGGCCGCCGGGCCCGGCGATGCTGGGTCGTGAGCTACAGCCGGTTCTCGATCGACAGCGGGGCCGGCTCGGCCGCGGCCGGCTGGGGTGCGGCAGCCGCCTCGGGCGCCTCCAGGCCGAGGGTGTGGGCCAGCTCACCGGACTCATACATCTCGGTGACGATGTCGCAGCCGCCCACGAGCTCCCCGCCGACGAACAGCTGGGGGATCGTCGGCCAGTTGGAGATCGACGAGAGTTCCTGGCGGATCCGCGGGTCGGGCAGGATGTCGACCGCCGCGAAGCGGGCACCGAGGGACTGCAGGATGGCGACGGTGCGCGCCGAGAAGCCGCAGGCCGGGGCCTCTGGGTTGCCCTTCATGAACAGGATCACCGGGTTCTCGGTGATGGCCTCCTGGATCGCCTCACGCATGGGGTTGGCGGTGTCGCTCATCGCGTCTCCTCTGTGTCTGAAGTTCGGGTCTGAATCGAGAGGGCGTGGATGCGGCCTCCGAGCTCGGCGCCGAACACGTCGTAGACGAGCCGGTGCTGGGCGATTCGGGACATCCCCTCGAAGGCGGTCGCGCTCACGACCGCGTTGAAGTGGTGGCCGTCCCCGGTCACGCTGGCGACCGCGCCGGGGATCCCGGCCTCGATACGCTCCTTGAGCTCCTCGGGGGTGGCTGAGGTCGCGGACATGCCTCCTAGGGTATCGAGCCCGGCTCGGCGGCCGGCACCGCTATACTTTTCGAAGCATGATCACTCTCACTGATAAGGGTGCCGAGAAGGTCCGTGAGTTCCTGACGGCTCAGAGCACGGTCGCCGAGACGGCCGGTCTGCGGGTCGGGGTGCGCGGCGGCGGTTGCTCGGGCTTCCAGTACGCGCTCGCGTTCGACGAGCAGCGAGATGGCGATTCCGTGTTCGAGGACAAGGGAATCCGCGTGCTGGTCGATAACCCCAGCCTCCCGTACGTCAGCGGCTCGACGATCGACTTCGTTGACGGTCTTCAGGGCGCGGGCTTCAAGGTCGAAAATCCCAACGTGGTCGCCAACTGCGGCTGCGGCTCCTCGTTCCGCGTCGCGGACGAGCAGGAAGTCTCCGCGGTCTAGCCGTCCGAGGCCTGCGCGTTCGCTCAGGCCGGGACAGCGTCCAAGGAGCGCCAGAGCAACAGGCACGCCAGGGTCCGGTGCGGCCGCCACGGCTGTGCGATCCGCTCCATCTCATCGGGCGCGGGCAGCTCGGGGAGCCCGTAGCGCAGCATGATCGCCCGGCGCACGCCGAGGTCGCCGACCGCCAGGACGTCGGGGCGCTGCAGGTGGAAGATGAGGAACATGTGGGCGCTCCACGGCCCGATGCCCTTGACCGCTACGAGTTCGGCGATGACGGCATCGTCTCCCAGCCGCCCGAGCCGGGACAGCTCCAGCGATCCATCGAGCACATGCTCGGCCAGCGAACGCAGGTAGCGAACCTTGGCGTGTGACAGGCCGGCAGCTGTGCGCAGCGCGTCGGGATCGTCAGCGAGGATCTCCTCAGGAGTCGGCGCCCGGCCGCCGAAGCGAGCGATCAGGCGCTCATGGATCGCCCGCGCCGCGGTGGTCGACAGTTGCTGGCCGACGATGGTGCGCACGAGCGCCCCGTAATGGTCACGCGGGCGGCCCCGGCGCGGGTCCCCGACGCCGGCGGCGCCGAGCTCGTCGATCAGTTCCCGCATGACCGGATCTGCTGCCCGGAGATGGGCGAGCGCCTGCTGCTGCGCGGCCGGGGGCGGCACGCCGACCGCCGTTTAGGCGGTCATTGACAGCGCGGCGCCATCGAGCGCCCCCAGCGCCCGCTCGACCGAGCAGGCGATGCAGGTGAACGTCGGCGTGTCGCGCAGCGTGTAGGAGCTCGACTCCGTCGTGCGCAGTCGCTGGACGAGATCGAGGAAGTCGCTGGGGTCGTCGGTCTCAAAGGCGACGACGAACTCCTGGTCATCAAGACCGAAGGAGTAGCTGGTGTTGAGGTCGACGGAGGGGAACTCGCGCCCCACCTTGATGTGCTCCTGCATGATCCGCCAGCGCTCGTCGGCGGGCAGGCCGTACCAGGCGCGGGTCTTGACGAACGGATACACGAACAGGTACTTGCCGTGTCCGGGTCGAACCTCAAGACGGGACTCCTCGGAGTACTCCGACGGCTTGGTCATGGCCAGCAGCGAGTACGGCACCGTGCACCACTTCATCAACCCGCTCTGGGCGAGCACGACGTGAAACTCGTGAATGCGCTCCAGATTCTGTGCCTGACTGAGCAGGAGCAGGTCGGCGTCGCCACGGGTGCCGACGAGCGAGAAGGAACGCAGCAGGTGGCCGTCGGCGAAATCGGCGCAGGCGGCCATGAACTCGCGCTTGTCGGTGGCGCGCTGCTCCTCGTCGAGACGGCGCCAGGCCGGGTCGACCGCAAGGAAGGTGTATTTGACGAAATGACGGACGGGCATATCCGTTCGATGATACGCCTCGCAACCCCACGGCCAGACCGGGGTAGGGGGTAACATGAGCCGGATGCGGATCGCCTTGGTGTCGCCGTATTCGTGGACGTACCCGGGGGGCGTGACGAGGCACATCGAGGCTCTCGCCCAGCGCTTCCTCGCCGACGGCCATCACGTACGGGTGCTCGCGCCCTACGACCCCGTCGACCTGCGCGCCAAGGTCGCCCACCGTGGCGCGGAGCCCCAGCCGCTGCCCGCGCCCGATTACCTGGTCTCCCTCGGACGCACCATCGGCTTCAAGGCCAACGGTGCGGTCTCGAATCTGTCGATCACCCCGCACGGTGTCGCGGCGCTGCACCGAGAGCTGCGGACCGGCGGGTATGACGTGGTGCACGTTCATGAGCCGATCGCGCCGCTGGCCGGCTGGGTGGCGACCGACTGGACGCGGCTTCCCCTTGTCGGCACCTTCCACTCCTACTCCGAGGGCCGGGTCCCCAACGGGGTTGCCAACCTGATGGGCGCGCGGCGGATGCTCAACCGCCTGCACGTCCGGATCGCCGTCTCAGAGGCGGCCGCCTGGACCGGCCAGCGGTTCTTCGGTGGCCACTACCGGATCATTCCCAACGGCGTTCACGTCGATCCCGACGTGCTCGCCCGCGCCGCCGGGAAACAGCCCGCGGACCGCCTGCGGATCCTGTTCATCGGCCAGGCCGTCGAGCGCAAAGGCCTGCCGATGCTTCTGCGCTCCTTTGAAGCCCTGCGGGAGCACATCCCGACCGAGCTGACCGTGATCGGGCCGACCGCGCAGGAACTCGCCCCGCTGATGATCGACGACCGCAACGTGCGCGTGCTCGGCAAGGTCGACGACGTCCGCAAACGCACCGAACTGGAACGCGCCGATCTCCTCTGCGCCCCCTCGTTGGGCGGGGAGAGCTTCGGCATGGTGCTCACCGAGGCGTTTGCAGCGGGCACGCCCGTCGTCGCCTCCGACATCGCCGGCTACCGGGACGTCGTCCGCGACGGGGTCGATGGCGTGCTCGTGCCGCCCGCCGATCCGCAGGCGCTCGCCGAGACCCTGCGGGACCTCTGGGAGGAGCCCGAACGCCGTGTGAGCATGTCGGCCGCCGCTGCCGCCGACGTGCAGCGCTTTGCCTGGGAGCACGTCGCCGCCGAGGTGCTCGAGGCCTATGAGGACGCGGTCGCCGTTCCCGTTCCGGCCCCTGGCGTCCAGCGCGCGGCGGTCCGGCTCGGTGTGCGATCCGCCGACCTCAAGCCCCATTCCCCCGCCCGGCGGATCGCCAGCCTCGAGCCTCGGCGTGCGGCGCAGCGCAGCTCTCCGGCCGCGCTCGCGCGGCGTGGCGGGCTTGCCATCGTGTCAATCGTCGCCGTGCTGCTTGCGCTCAAGGCGCTGACGGCGATCGGCCTGGACAACATCGCGTCAGCGCTGCTGGCGTCGAGCCCCACGTTCGTCCTGCTCGGGCTCGGGGTGATGTGCGGTGCGATGGCCCTGCGCGCCGTCTCCTGGTACGCAATCCTCAGGGCGGCGTTGCCCAACGCGCGCATCCGGTTCACCGACGCCATGCAGGGCACGTTCATCGGGGTTCTGATGTCATCGACGCTTCCCGCCCGGCTCGGCGAGCCGTCACGCGCGCTTGTCGTCGCCCGGCGCACCGGGCGGCCCCGTGAGAATCTGCCAGTGGTGCTCGGCACGGTCGTCTCCCAGACCCTGATCAACATCGTGGCGCTGATCGTGCTCGGCTCGGTGATGTTCTCCTCGGTCAACCTGTTCAACGGCCACCAGGATGCGCTGCTGTTCGCCGCGATCGCGCCGGCCGCCCTGCTGCTCGTGGTGTTGGCGGCACCGCTCCTGCTGCGCCACGGCAGCGCCGCTCGCTTCGGGCGCGTCCACGCGCTGCTGCTCGCCGCCCGGGGTGCCATGACCCGGGTCCGGGCCGGGCTCGTCGTCTTCCGCCGCCCCAGGCTCGGGGCGGTTGCAGCGGGTGCCCAACTGGGGGCGTGGGCCCTGCAGTGGCTGTCGTGCTACCTGCTGCTCGTGGCGCTCGGCCTCAACCACCAGGCGGGGATCGCGGCTGCGGCCGCGGTGCTGTTCGCGGTCAACATCACGGCGGTGCTTCCGGCGACGCCGGCCAACCTCGGCGTCTTCCAGGCCGCCTGCGCCGCGGTCCTGCACACCGGATGGCACGTCGGTCTGGGCACCGGCGTCGCCTTCGGCGTCATCCTGCAGGCCGTCGAGGTCTCAACCGCGATCCTCATGGGGACCCCGGCACTGCTGAAGGAGGGCATGTCCTGGCGGGAGGTGCGCCTGCGCGCGATGCACGCCGCTCCGGTCAAGCTCCCGGCTCGACCGCACCGCTCGGCGACGAACCGCCGCACCGGCGCTGCGGTCGACGTCAACAGCTGACCCCCGCTAGACCATCTAGGCGGCCCGGGCGGGTGCCGCCCCGCCCGCGGGTACACCCAGGCTGAGGCGCTCCTCCTGCAGCGGACTCAACGCCGCGCTGCCGGCGGCGGCTTGGAAGACCTCGATCGCCGCGATCAGGTCTCCCCGCATGCGGACGACCCACATGATGCTCGAGATCAGGCGATCGCCGTTACGGCACGCCTCGGCACGCCCGAAGCCGATCACCGCGTCCTGGGCCTGGCGGAACGTGAACGGCACCAGCCGCAACTCGTCCCACACGGCGTCCACGTCGGACAGGTAGGCCATCAACCCCTCATGCCCCCGGTAGGGGGCGGTCCGCTCGGTCTCCCGCGATGTCACGAGCGGACGCATGACGAGGTCCGGGGTGCATCTGGCCAGCATCGAGGGCAGGTCACGCCGGGCGAATCCCGCAAAGGCATCACGCACGACGGCGATCGGGTCAGCGGCGCCGGCCGCGGCCGGCCGGCCCGGGCTCGGCGCCTCGGGGGCGTCGGAGCGAGGCTCGGGGGCCCCGAATAGGTAACCCTGGGCGAGATCGACCCCGAGCTCCTTGAGCATCACCAGCGTGGCCTCGTCCTCCACGCCCTCGGCGATCGTCGTCTGGTGAAACTCACGGGCGAGGGCGACGATCCCGCGGACCACCCGGGCGTCGGTCTCGCTGTACCGGAGCTCGCGCACGAAGTCGATGTCGATCTTGAGATGGTCGGCCGGAATGTGCTTGAGGTAACTCAGACTGCTGAAGCCGGTGCCGAAGTCATCCAGCGCCAGACGGCACCCGAGTTCGCGCACACGCTGGGCGAACTTGTGTCCGGCCTCGGTCTGGTCGATGAACGCGGTCTCGGTCACCTCGACGACGAGCAGGGCGGGATCGACCCCGGTCGTCTCGATCGCGTTGGCCAGCTCGCTCAGCACCGACGGGTCGCCGATCGAACGGCCCGACAGGTTGAACTCGGTCGGGGTCCCGGTGGCCGCGATCCGGGCCGCTTCCCGGATCACCCAGCGGTCGATCTCCGCGATCAGCCCGTAGCGCTCGGCGGCGGGCAGGAACTCTCCGGGGGCGACGATCGAGCCGTCCGGCGCGCGCATCCGCAGCAGCAGCTCATGCTGGACCGTTTCGCCGGTCATGAGATCGACGATCGGCTGGGCGTAGAGGAGGAGGCGCTGCTCGTCGAGCGCATCGCGGATCCGCCCCAGCCACACCGCATCGCCGACGTCGTGCTCGAGGCGCTCCTCGCGCTCCTTCTGCTCGGAGATATCGATCAGCTGGAAGTAGAAGACCTCGAGCGAGCCGTCGTGGCGGCGCAACGGGGTGACGTGGAGCATGCCCCAGGCGAGCGTACCGTCGGGATGGGAGAACTGGTGCTCGGCCTGGTATTCGGAGCGCTCGCCGGCGAGCATCTCGTTGGCCGCTCGCAGCACGACCCCGCGGTCGCTGCCGTGGACCACCGTCCCGATCGACTCCCCCAGCAATTCCTCCTGAGAGCGGCGCAGCAGACGGCACATCGCGTCGTTGACGCGCAGGCAGATGCCGCTGACGGGATCGGCGAGGGCGGTGCCGATGGCGGTGGCGTCAAAGCCCTGGCGGAAGCGGATCTCGGCCTCCAGGCGCTCGCGCTCAGCGCGCCTCTGGTCGGTGACATCGACGACGGCGCCGCGCAGCTGCGCCGGCTTGCCGGAGGGCCCGAGCACCAATTCGGCGCGTAGGGACAGCGTGAGGATTGCATCATCCGGGCCAAAGACCCGGTACTCGCAGGTCGCCGACCCCACCGCGATGCATCGGCGCCCGGCGCCGGTGAGGACCGTCCGGTCGTCGGGGTGGACCCGCCGCAGGTGCGTGTCAAGGGTGACGGACTCGTGCACGGTGACACCGATCAGGCGGGCGAAGCCGTCCGAGAACGTGATCTCCCCGGTGGCCAGGCACATCTCCCAGCTGCCGAGCCCGATCATGCGCTCGGCCTGACGCAGGCGGGTCTCGCTGCGCTCCAGCTCCGAGCGGACGCGCAGCTGATCGGTGATGTCCTGGGTGACCGCGACGACCGAGCGCAACTCGCCGTCGCGGTCACGCACCGGCGTGATGTTGATCCAGTAGGAGCGACGGCCGTCGGACCGGTCATAGCCGAAGGACTGGGGCACCCCGGCGAGCGCCTGGCGCAGGCGTGGGGCAACGGACGGCGCGGCGTCCGGAGCGAGCACCTCCTCAAGCGTGCGACCCAGCCATTCCTCGGGGCGCACCCCGCCGGCGGCGAAGGCGGTGCCTTCGGCGTGGTGGATGCGGCCGTCGAGGTCGGCGACGAGCACCGCTGCCGACGAGGGCGACGGGCGGTGCACCGCTCCGGTCGCCTCGTCTCCGGGGGGTGCCGGCGCGGCGGGCAGGGGTCGATGGACGTCGGGTGGCAAGGCGGACGCCGAACGCGGGGTCACCTGATCACAGATCGGCAGCGATCGTGATCTCTGGACCGCAGGTGCCGTGATTCGTCAGAAATACGACGGATGCGGCGAGCTCAGCCTGCTCACGCCGGCTCAGGCCTCGGCGAGCGCGGGCTCGCCGGACCCGGCATCCGCCGGGTCCGCGTCGGGCAGCGTCGCCCCCCGGGTGGGATCCTTGGCGGTGCCGGCCACGAGCTCGTCGTTGGCCTGCTTGGACGACGACGGCAACTTGCCCGACCTCATGCCGAAGTACACGGCCTGGGGGTGGTGGGCGACGATCGCCAGGGTGGACTGCTCGGGCTCGACGGCGAATCCGCCCGACAGCCGCAGCCCAATCGACGGCGCGTCGAGCAGGGAGAACACCTTGGTCAGCTCCGACTGCTCCGGGCAGGAGGGATACCCCCACGAGTAGCGCCGGCCCTGCGCGGAGTCGATGCCGAGATCCGAGCGCACCCGGGCGTGCAGCCATTCGGCCATGCCCTCGGCAGTCTGCACGCCGAGGCCGTGCACGAACAGCTGCTCGGCGAACTCTCCCTCGGCCTCCAGCGACGCCATCAGCTCGGTGACCTCCTCTCCGGCGGTCACCGCCTGCAGGGCGACGACGTCGGGCGCGGGGTGGGCGGGGTCGTATTCCCGATAGAAGTCGGCCAGGCAGATGCGGTCATGGCGCGGCTGGCGCGGGAACACGAGACGCTCCAGCTCCCGCGGGTTGGCGGGGTCGAAGTCCTCCGGGTCCCACACGATCAGCTCGTTGCCCTCCGAATTGCACGGGAAGTATCCGAGCAGCGCACGCGGATGCAGATATGTCTGCTGCGCCCACATGCGGGTCAGCCGGGGCTGGAAGTCCTCACGGAGGAGCTTGGCCCAGTCCTCGCCCTTGACCCCGCGACCGCCCCAGTGCAACTTGAACAGAACGTGGGTGTCGAGATGTGGGTAGACCTCGTCGAGCGGGACGTCGATTTCCCGCACGCCCCAGAAGGGCGGCTCGGGTACCGGATTGTCGGTGACCGCGGCGCTGCGCACCGAGGCGTCGGTGACGGCTGGCGCGTCGTCGTCGGTGACCTGCGGCGCATCGCGGAGCTTCTGGGCGGCGGTCCGGGTCTTGGACACCAGCGCCTCACGTGCGTCGGCATCGATCAGCTGGTCCATCTTGCCCAGGCCCTCGAACGCGTCCTTGCAGTAGAAGACGCCGGGCTCGTACACGTCATCTGACTCGGTCCCGTGGGGGTACAGCACGCGCAGGCCGAAATTGCGGTTGATCGCCGCTCCGCCGATCAGGACCGGGAACGGCAGCTGGCGCTCGTGCAGCTCCTGGATCGCGGCCGGCATCTGCTTGGATGTCGACACGAGCAGCGCGGAGAGCCCGATCGCGGTGGCGTCGTGCTCGACGGCGGCATCGAGGATCGTGGAGATCGGTACCTGCTTGCCGAGGTCGACGACGCTGTAACCGTTGTTGGTGAGGATCGTGTTGACCAGCGACTTGCCGATGTCGTGCACGTCGCCGAACACGGTCGCCAGCACCACCGTGCCCTTGGAGTAGCCCTCGAGCTTGTCGAGATACTGCTCCAGCTGGGCGACCGCCCGCTTCATCACCTCGGCCGACTGCAGCACGAACGGGAGGATCAGCTCACCGGCCCCGAACTTGTCCCCGACCTCCTTCATGGCCGGCAGCAGCACCGTGTTGAGCGTCGGCACCGCGCCGATCTTGTCGACGCTGGCATCGATCCAGGCCTCCACGCCCTCCTTCTTGCGGCGCAGGATGTGGAAGTGCAGCGCCTCCTCGGGCTCCATGCCCTCGGTCGGGTCGGCCTTCTGGTTGTCGGCCTCGCCGCTGTCTCCCTTGGATTCGAAGTGGGCGATCAGCCGCTCGAGCGCGTCCTCGCGGCGGTTGAAGACGAGATCATCGGCAAGCTGACGCTCCAGCTCGGGGATCTCACCGTACGGCGTGATGTGGTTGGGGTTGACCATCGCCAGGTCAAGGCCCGCCTGGACGCAGTGGTGCAGGAACACCGAGTTGAGCACCGCGCGTGCGCCGGGGGAGACGCCGAAGGAGACG
>JBAWFG010000415.1:0-3960 GCA_049591655.1 Solirubrobacteraceae bacterium | reverse complement strand
CACTACGAGATCGTCGTCACCCCGGGCGGGGACACGGCGAACTGGTCGATCCAGGCCCAGGACTACTACTAAGCCGGGAGCTCGTCGCGGACGCCGATCGGCGCGATCCGGGACAGCAGCGTCCGGGCCGCGGCGATCACCAGGCCGCGGTCATACGCGGTGGCGAACACGAACCGGCGGGCGGGGTCGGGCCCGGCATCGCCCAGATCCTGGGCCACGAGCGCGCCGGCGAAGTGGGGGCCGATGACGACGACGCTCCACTCGCCCGCCAGCGGATCGTCGGGATCGATGTGGGCGCCCCGCACGCCGGCGACCGGCTCGGGCCCGAGCCCGGCGCCGAGCGCGGCAACGAGACTCGAGCCGCGCACCAGGGTCTCGTAGCGGCGCACGGTCGCGGGTGTGAAGTGCTTGGCCGCCTGGAAGGCGGAGAGGATGACCGCGCCCTCGCCGATGCGCAGCGCGCGATTCTCCAGGTGGTGGCTCATCGGCAGCAGCAGCGCCTTGGTCGCCGCCGCGGTGGGGCGCTCGGCGGCGATCACCTCAAACGGCGTCCGCCCGGTCGGGCGTCGCGAGGTGACCGGCGTACGGTTCCAGCGCCGGCCGGGACGGTCGGTCAGCGGCCCGGGGCGGCCCCACAGCCACCCCTGGCCATAGGTGGCGCCGAGCGTCCGGGCGATGGCGACGTGCTCATCGGTCTCGATGCCCTCGGCCAGGATCGCGGCGCCGGTGCGCTCGCGCTCGGCTGAGACCGCGCTGACGATCGCCGCCTGGTCGGTCGAGGGCCGGTTCTGCACCAGTCCGAGGTCGAGCTTGACGACGTCGGGTTCGATCAGCGGCAGCAGCGCCAGCGAGCGGTCGTCGGCACCGAGATCGTCCAGCGCGATGCCGTGGCCGGCGGCGCGGTGCTCGGCGACGACGCGGGAGAGCTCGGCGGGGCGGTCGGTGACCGCGCGCTCGGTGATCTCCAGCACGAGGTCGAGCTCCTTGACGCCCCGCTCCCAGACCGCGGCATGGGCCTCCGGGCACGGCGTGCCGATCACCGACGGCTCGCAGTTGAGAAACAACGCCACCGAGTGCTCCAGGCCGGCGTCGAGCGCTCCCTGGACGGCCCGGGCGCGGCACAGCCAGTCGAGCTCTCGGACGCGACCGGCGGCGGCGGCGGTGGCGAACAGCCGGTCGGGGCGCTGCAGCTCAGACCCCTCGGGTCCGCGGGCCAGCGCCTCGTAGGCGACGACGCGACCGGTGGCGATCTCGACGATCGGCTGATAGACGGAGACGATCGACCCCGTGCTCAGGATGCGATCGAGCTCGGATGCCGCGGCGGCGCCGGCGGAGTCGAAGGCAGGGTCATGGACGTGACCGGTCGGGACCGCGCGCGGCTTGTAGACGTGAAAGGCGTTCTTGCCCCCGCCCTTGGCGACGTACATGGCGGCGTCGGCGTGGCGCAGCAGATCCTCGAAGTCGGCCGCGTCCCGGGGGTAGGTGCTGACGCCGACGCTGGCGCGGACCTCGACCGGGACGGTGCCCTCCAGGGTGAAGGGCCGGCGCAGGGCATCGACGACCCGGGCGGCGATGTCGGTGGCGATCACCGAGGCGTCGGGAACATTCTTGATCAGCAGCAGGAACTCGTCACCGCCGGGGCGGGCGAGGACGTCGCCGGGGCGCACGATGTGGCGCAGACGCTGGGCGACCGCCTTGAGCAGGGCGTCGCCGACGTAGTGGCCGTGGGTGTCGTTGACGCGCTTGAAGTCGTCGATGTCGACGAACAACAGGGCCAGCTGGCGGTCACGGGTGCGGGCCACCTGCAGCGCGGCCTCGAGCTCCTCCTGGAGCGCTGAGCGGTTGGCCAGGCCGGTGAGCACGTCGAAGTAGGCGAGCTCGTGGATGCGGGCGGTGGCGCGCATCCGTGCCGTGACGTCCTTCTGCACCCCGAGATACTGGACGACGCGTCCATCGGCGTCGCGCTGGGGCGCGAGCGCCACCTCATTCCAGAACGTGCTCCCGTCGGCGCGGTAGTTGAGGAGCGTGGCGTAGGCCTCGCCTCCGGCGGCGAGCGCCTCCCGCATGACATCGACCGTGCGGGGGTCGGTGTCAGGGCCCTGCAGGATGGCGCAGCTGTGTCCGAGCACATCCGCGGAGCGGTAGCCGGTGAGCTGTTCGAAACCGGGGCTGACGTAGGTGAGGGGGAATCCGGGACGGGTGGCGTCGGCGACGACGACCCCCGCGATCTCAGCAGTCTGCTCTGACATTGCACCTGATATCGGCCGCAAATCGGCGGCTCTGAAGCGCGGCAACTTGACGCCGCCGGGCGGCGGCGCCGAGAATGCCGTCGACACTGAGGCTCGAGGGAGGGCACGATGACCTATGACTATGTGATTGCGGGCGCCGGCTCCGCCGGATGCGTGCTGGCGGCGCGGCTGACCGAGGACCCGGACGTTTCGGTCTGCCTGCTGGAGGCGGGACCACCAGACGCCGCCGATGAGATCCACCTGCCGGCCGGCGTGCTGGCCATCGGCACCAGCAAGTACGACTGGACGTTGATCTCAGACCCCGAGCCGGGGCTCGCCGGTCGCCAGCGCTACCTGCCCCGCGGCCGGACCCTGGGCGGCTCGTCGTCGGTCAACGCGATGGTCTACATCCGCGGCAACCGCGCCGATTACGATGGCTGGGCGGCGATGGGCCATCGCGGCTGGGGTTGGGACGACGTGCTGCCGTACTTCATCCGCGCCGAGGACAACGAGCGCGGCGCCAGCGAGCTGCACGGGACCGGCGGCCCGCTGAGCGTGATCGACGGCCGCAGCCGCTACCGCACCTGCGCGGCGTTCATCGACGCCGCCGAGCAGGCCGGCCTGGCCCGCACCGAGGACTTCAACGGCCCTGAGCAGGACGGCGTCGGCTGGTATCAGGTGACCCAGCGCCAGGGGATGCGCTGCTCGACGGCCGTCGGCTACCTGCACCCGGTCCTCGGCCGGGAGAACCTCACCCTGATCACTGGTGCTCACGTCAATCGGCTGTTGCTCGACGGGATGCGGGCGACCGGGGTGGAGATCGACCGCGACGGCGAGGTATCGGAGATCCGCGCCGAGCGCGAGGTCGTCCTCAGCGCCGGCACCTACCAGTCCCCGCAGATCCTGCTCCTGTCGGGCATCGGCCCCTCCGAGGACCTTGATCTGGTCCACATCCCGTGTCTGCACGAGCTGCCGGTGGGTCGGGGCCTCCAGGACCATCCCTCCACCTGGATCACCTACACAACCGACGAGGCGTCGCTGCTGACCGCCGAGACCGAGGAGAACCTCGGGCTGCTGACGACCGAGGGACGGGGGCCGCTGACCTCCAACTTCGCTGAGTCCGGAGGGTTTCTGCGCACCGATGACGCGCTGGACGCCCCCGACGTGCAGCTGCACATGATCCCCGTCCTGTTCCCCGAGGCCGGAGCCGGCGAGATCCGCGTCGATGGGTGGGCGCTGTCGGCCTGCCTGCTGCGGCCCGCCAGCGAGGGGTTCGTCAAGCTCCGCTCGCGGGTGCCGACCGCCAAGCCGCGGATCCTGCACAACTATCTCGTCGAGCCCGAGGACCGCGCGGCCCTTGTCAAGGGTGTCCGGCGGGCGGTGCAGATCGCGCAGTCGCCGGCGCTGTCGAGCCTCACCACCGGCACGTTCGCGGCGCCGGCCGGCGATGACGACGCCAGCCTGCTCGCCCACATCGAGCGCAACACGACGACGATCTACCACCCGGTCGGCACCTGCGGGATGGGCCGCGTCGTCGATGACGAGCTGCGCGTGCTCGGGATGGAGGGCCTGCGGGTCGTCGATGCGTCGGTGATGCCGACCCTGGTGCGCGGCAACACGAACGCTCCGACGATCATGATCGCCGAACGGGCCGCCGACCTCATTCGGGGCACGGCGGGTGCAGCGACGGCTGCGGCGGCCGCCGGCAGTGGCGGGCCGGCGGTGTAGGGCC
>JBAWFG010000414.1:0-2613 GCA_049591655.1 Solirubrobacteraceae bacterium | reverse complement strand
CCGTCGTGGAGGAGCTGCTCAAGTCCGGGCGTCTGCCCTGTCTCGTGGCCACCTCCAGCCTCGAGCTGGGCATCGACATGGGCGCGGTCGACCTCGTCATCCAGGTCGAGTCGCCCAAGTCGGTCGCCTCGGGCCTGCAGCGCATCGGCCGGGCCGGCCATTCGGTCGGCGACGTGAGCCGAGGGCGCATCTTCCCCAAGTTCCGCGCCGACCTGCTCGAGTGTGCGGTCGTCGCCCGGCGGATGCGCGAGGCCCAGATCGAGCCCACGGTCGTGCCGCGCAACCCGCTCGATGTGCTCGCCCAGCAGATCGTGGCGATCGCGGCTGCCGCTCAGTCCGGCACGGCCACGAGTTCGCGAAGCGAACTCGCCAGCGATGCCGAAGGCATTGCCGTCGATGATCTTTACGCCCTGGTGACGCGCACCCACTCCTACGCCGAGCTCTCACGGGCCCAGCTGGAGAACGTGCTCGACATGCTCGACGGGCGCTACCCGTCATCGGAGTTCGCCGAGCTGCGCCCCCGGATCGTGTGGGACCGGGTCGCCGGGACCCTGCGAGCCCGCCCCGGGGCGGGCCAGCTGGCGGTGACCAACGCGGGCACGATCCCGGACCGGGGGCTGTTCGCGGTGACGCTGCCCGATGGGCGCCGCGTCGGCGAGCTCGACGAGGAGATGGTCTACGAGGCGCGTCCGGGACAGACGTTCCTGCTCGGTGCGAGCACCTGGCGGATCGAGGAGATCGGTCGTGACCGGGTGATCGTGACCCCGGCGCCGGGGCTGCCCGGCGCGGTCCCATTCTGGAAGGGCGACACGCTCGGCCGGCCCCGGGAGCTCGGCGAGGCGATCGGCGCGTTTGCCCGCTGGGCCGTCGACCAGCCGGCCGAGGTGCTCGAGCGCGACTATGACCTCGACCGCCGGGCGGCCGCCAACCTGATCGAGTTCCTGTCCGAGCAGCAGCAGGCCACCCGGGTGATCCCGTCGGATCGGACGATCGTCGTCGAGCGGTTCCGGGACGAGATCGGCGATTGGCGCCTGTGCGTGCTCAGCCCCTTCGGCGGCCGCGTGCACGCCGCCTGGTCGCTGGCGCTCAGCGCCCGGATCCGGGATCAGGTCGGCCTGGAGTCCGACGCCATCTACTCCGACGACGGGATCATCGTCCACCTCCCGGACGCCGAGGAGCCACCGGGCGCCGAGCTGGTGATGCTCGAGCCCGACGAGATCGAGGACCTGGTCGTGGCCGAACTCGGGTCCTCGGCCCTGTTCGGGGCCCGCTTCCGGGAGAACGCCGGCCGCGCGCTGCTCATCCCGCGGGCCCGGCCGGGCAAGCGCACGCCCCTGTGGCAGCAGCGGCTGAAGTCCCAGTCGCTCCTGGAGGTCGCCAAGAAGTACGGGGAGTTCCCGATCATCCTCGAGACCTACCGGGAATGCCTGCGTGACGTGCTCGACGTGCCCGGGCTCGTCGCGCTGCTGACCGCGCTGCACCGGCGGGAGATCACCCTCGTCGAGGTCGAGACGCCGACCGCGTCGCCGTTCGCCTCCTCGCTGCTGTTCGACTACGTCGCCACCTACATGTACGAGGGCGACACGCCGGCGGCCGAGCGCCGGGCGGCGGCGTTGTCGCTGGACCGCGATCTGCTGCGCGAGCTGCTCGGCCAGGAGGAGTTGCGCGACCTGATCGATCCCGGGGCGTTGGATCGGGTCGAGTCAGACCTGCAGTTCATCTCCCCCGAGCGCCAGGCCACCAGCCGCGACACCCTGCACGATGTCTTGCGCACGCTCGGGGACCTGAGCGCCGCCGAGGTGGCTGCGCGCGTCCTCCCCGGCCTCGACGCCGAGACGCTCCTGCTCGAGCTCGGGGGCGAGCGACGGGCCGTCCGCGTTCGCCTCGGGGGCGAGGAGCGCTGGATCGACGCCGCCGACGCGGGCCTGTACCGAGATGCGCTCGGGGCGGTCCCCCCGGGCGGCCTGCCGGCCGTCTTCCTCGAGGATGTCTCGGATGCCCTGACACGGGTAGCTCGCCGTTACGGGGCCACGCACGGGCCGTTTACGGTGGCTGATCTGCGCGTGCGTTACGGCATCGATTTCGCGGCCCCGCTCGCCGAGCTCGAGCGCGCCGGCGAGCTCGTGCGCGGGGAACTGCGCCCGGGCGGCAGCGAGCGCGAGTGGTGTGATCCCCAGGTCCTGCGCCGCCTGCGCCGTGCCTCGCTGGCGGCGCTGCGCAAGGAGGTCGAGCCGGTCGACCAGCGTGCGCTGGCCCGCTTTCTCCCCTCCTGGCAAAACGTCGATCGTCACTCCCCGGCGGGCGCGGGCATCGATCGCCTGCGCGAGGCGCTCGTGCCCCTGCAGGGCCTGGCGCTGCCCGTCTCGGCCTGGGAGCGCGACGTGCTCCCGCGCCGCACCGGCGCCTATTCGCCGGCCTGGATGGACCAGTTATGTGCCAGTGGTGAGCTCGTGTGGATCGGCGCCGGGGCGCTCGGGCGCAACTCCGGCCGGGTCGCGCTCTACTTCCGTGAGGATCTCCCGGTGCTCGGTGGCCCGCCGGCGTCCAAGGCTCCGCCGCTTGACCGTCCGGGTCACATTGCGCTGCGCGAGCGGCTCGCCGCCGGGGCCTGCT
>JBAWFG010000413.1:0-1951 GCA_049591655.1 Solirubrobacteraceae bacterium | reverse complement strand
CCGCCGATGATCTGGCGCCCGCGCTCGAGCTCAGCGTTGAGCTCGGCGCCGAACAGGATGGCGAGGTTGGTGATCCACAACCAGACGAGGAACACGATCACCCCGGCCATCGAGCCGTAGGTCTTGTTGTAGGACGAGAAGCTGGCCACGTAGAGCGCGAACAGCGCCGAGGCGATCATCCACAGCACGACCGCCACCACCCCGCCCGGGCTCACCCAGGCAAAGCCGGGCTGGCGGACGTTGGGTCCCGCCCAGTAGAGGATCGCCAGGATGACGGTGACGATGATCGCCAGCACCGGCCACTTGGCGATGTCCCAGATCTGCACCGCGGTCGAGCCGACGCCGATCAGGTTCCCCACCCGCCCGGCGAGCGCTCCGGTGAACACGACCGCCGCCGCGCTCAGCGTCAAAAGGATCACGGTGACGAGCGTCACGCCGAGGCGGATCGGCAGCGTCTTGTAGATCGGCCGGCCCTCGGGAACATCCCAGACGACGTTCGACGCCCGCATGAACGCGCCGATGTAGCCCGAGGCCGACCACAGCGCCCCGAGCAGCCCGACGACGAACAGCACCCCGGCCGTCCCGGGCTTTGACTGGATGTTGTGGATGGCGCTGGTGAAGATCGTCCTGGCGGGGCCGGGGGCGGCGGCGCCGAGGTTCTGGATGAGCGGCCCGGTGACCGAGTTGCCGATCAGGCCGAGCACCGAGACGATCACGATCAGCATCGGGAAGATCGACAGCACCGCGTAGTAGGTGAGCGCCGCAGCGAGATCGCTGATGTTGTCGGCGCTGAACTCCTTGAACGTCCGCTTGATCACCCCGCCCCACGCGGGGCGCGGCAGGTCGGTCGGATCATCGGGCTTGGCGGCGGTGTCGGTCTCTGGGGTGGCTGTCATCTCCTCCTAGAGGTGCCCGCGGCATCACGCCACTACACACTCAAGGCTCGCCCGGGGCCGGCCGATCTCTCGATGGGGCCAGTCAGACATGAGGTGCATCGGATGCGCAGGGCAGGCGAGATCACGGACGGTCGATGGACGGGCCGCGCGCGGCGACTCGGTCATGTGCTGGCGGCATTCGCCGCCTTGTGGATTGCGGGGCGCCGACCTACGGCGCCGCGCCGACCCGGTCGGCGCTGAGCGCTCCGACCTCGGTTGTCCCGAGCCCGCTCGGCATCACCTACATCGCCGACTCCACCCACGCCACCGTCGACCGGATCGCCCCCGCTCCGCCGGCGGCGTGGGCCAGCCCCGTGATCACCGGGACCCCCGCCCAGGGCCAGACGCTGACCGCCGGGACGGGCAACTGGCTCAACGCCCCGACCGCCTACAGCTACCAGTGGCAGCGCTGTAACGCCAGCGGCGCCAGCTGCATATCAATCCCGGGTGCCACCGCCACCGGGTTGACGCTCACCGGCGCCGATCCCGGGGCCACCGTCCGCGTGCTGGTCACGGCGGCCAACGCGGGCGGCGCCGGGCGACACGATCCGCGCGCTCGTCACCGCCGTCAACGCCGGCGGCTCGGCGACTGTGACCACCGGTCCGACCGCGGTCATCGCTCCGGCACTCGTCGCCTGGGCCAACCTGGCGCCGCCGGCGGTGCTGAGCGCGCCGGCGGTGACCGGGACGCCGGCCCCTGGGGCCACGCTCACCTGCCTCACCGGCACCTGGAGCGCAGCGCCGACGGCGTTTGCCTACCAGTGGAACCGGGGCACCCGGCCGATCGGCGGGGCGACGGGCGCCACCTACACGGTCACCGCCGCCGATCTCGGGTCAGCGCTTGACTGCACCGTGGTCGCGTCCAACGCCGGGGGCGCGATCGAGGCCGACACTGCGTCGGTGACCGTGGCCGTGGCTGGCGGCCATTCGCCGAGCATCTCCGGTGCCGTGCCGGGCTGCCCCGCACCATCGGGGTCGTTGACCGCCGGGCGACTCGGCGCGCTGCGGCTCGGGGA
>JBAWFG010000412.1:0-7004 GCA_049591655.1 Solirubrobacteraceae bacterium | reverse complement strand
CGAGGTCACCCGCGTCGCGCGGGAGGTCGGCACCGAGGGCAAGCTCGGCGGCCAGGCCGAGGTCGAGGGTGTCTCAGGAACGTGGCGCGGCCTGACCGAGAATGTCAACCTGATGGCCGCCAACCTGACCGACCAGGTCCGCAACATCGCCCAGGTCACCACCGCCGTCGCCAACGGCGACCTGACCCAGCAGATCACGGTCGGCGCCAAGGGCGAGATCCTCGAGCTCAAGAACACCATCAACACGATGGTCGACCAGCTCTCCTCCTTCGCCGACGAGGTCACCCGCGTCGCGCGTGAGGTCGGCACCGAGGGCAAGCTCGGCGGCCAGGCTGAGGTGGCCGGCGTCTCGGGCACCTGGCGCGGTCTCACCGAGAACGTCAATCAGCTCGCGGGCAACCTCACCACCCAGGTGCGGGCGATCGCCGAGGTCTCCACCGCGGTGACGCAGGGCGACCTGACGCGTTCGATCTCGGTCGAGGCACAGGGCGAGGTCGCCGAGCTCAAGGACAACATCAACCAGATGATCGCCAACCTCCGCGACACGACGATGCGCAACGAGGAGCAGGACTGGCTGAAGACCAACCTGGCGCGCATCTCCGGTCTGATGCAGGGCCAGCGCGAGCTCGCAACCGTCTCGCAGCTGATCATGTCCGAGCTGACCCCGACGGTCTCCGCGCAACACGGGGCGTTCTTCCTGGCCGAACCCGACGCCGAGGGCGAGGTGCGCCAGCTGCGCCTGATCGCCAGCTACGGCTACGTGCGCCGTGACAGCGTGCCGGATCGTTTCCAGCTCGGCGAGGCGCTCGTCGGACAGGCGGCTCTGGAGCGGACCCAGATCCACATCAGCGAAGCCCCCGCGGATTACATCCGGGTGAGCTCCGGCCTCGGCCACCGCGAGCCGGCCAGCATCCTGATCATGCCGATCCTGTTCGAGGACCAGGTCCTCGGGGTGATCGAGCTGGCGTGGCTGCGTCCCGCCAGCGAGATCCATCAGACGTTCCTGGAGCAGCTGATGGAGACCCTCGGGGTGGTCCTCAACACGATCATCGCCAACATGCGCACCGAGGAACTGCTGCAGCAGTCCCAGTCGCTCAATGCCGAGCTCGAGCAGCAGGCTCAGCTGCTGGAGGAACGCAACCGCGACATCGAGACCAAGAACCGCGAGATCGAGCAGGCCCGCCTCGGGCTGGAGGAGAAGGCCGCCCAGCTCGCGCTCAGCTCCCGTTACAAGTCCGAGTTCCTGGCCAACATGAGCCACGAGCTGCGCACGCCGCTCAACAGCCTGCTGATCCTCTCCAAGCTGCTCTCCGACAACGAGTCGGGGAACCTCAATCCCAAGCAGCTTGAGTTCGCGCGGACGATCCGGGCGGCCGGCACCGATCTGCTGGAGCTGATCAACGACATCCTCGACCTGTCCAAGATCGAGGCCGGCAAGATGGATCTCCTGCTCGACGCGATCCGGCTCGATGACATCTGCGCCTACGTGCAGCGAACCTTTGAACCGGTCGCGGCCGACAAGGGACTCACGCTGCAGATCGCGATGGCCGATGATGTGCCGACCGCCATCCTCACCGACGAGCAGCGTCTGCAGCAGATCCTGCGCAACCTGCTCTCCAACGCGTTCAAGTTCACCGCCGACGGCGGCGTGACGCTCAGCATCGAGCGCGAGGGAGAGGACCGGCTGACCTTCGCGGTCATCGACACCGGCATCGGGATCGCCGAGGACAAGCTCCAGGTCATCTTCGAGGCCTTCCAACAGGCCGACGGCACGACCAGCCGCACCTACGGCGGCACGGGCCTGGGGCTCTCGATCAGCCGGGAGCTCGCGCGGGCCCTCGGCGGGGAGATCGAGGTGAACAGCGAACTCGGGCGCGGCAGCGTCTTCAAGCTGCACCTGACGCTCGACGCCGTCCAGCGGGTCCGGTCCTCTGAGCCCGAACCGCGCGGCACCGTGCTGCCGGTCGCGCCCGCCGCCACCACCGCCGGCTCGGCGGCACTCGCCTGGCGGACCGGATCCGCGGCCCGCCCGGTTGACCTGACGGCCGGTAACGGTACCGGCAACGGGAGCGGTGATGGCGAGCTGCCCGACCTCCCGCGTGAACCCCGGCGGTCATCGGCCGTCGTCCGGCGACTGCTGGTCCTCGACCGCGGCGGCGCCGCGCTCAAGGCGGTCCGGCAGGTGGTCGGGCGTGATCACGGCATCGAGCTGACCTGCGCGACCGAGCCCGAGGAGGTCCTCAGCGCACTGAATGAGGCCCTGCCGCACTGCCTGGTGATCGGCTCTCGGCTGTCCAAGAGCCGCGTGTTCGCACTGCTGGACGCACTGGCCGGGCGACCGGAGGTCGGCGAGCTGCCGGTCATCCTGCATCTCGACCGGGTCGTGACCCCCCGTGACCAATCCCGGCTGCGCCGCTATGCGCCGGCGATACGAGCCACGGTCGTCGAGAGCGACGAGGCGCTCGCAGCCGAGACGGCCCTGATCCTGCACCCGCACACCCCGCGCGGGGCCGATCGGCCGGCGGAGGCGAGCCCCGACTGGGACGGTGCGCTGATCGACCACTCGAGCCTCCACGGCCGGCGCATCCTGGTCGTCGACGACGACGTGCGCAACCTGTTCGCGCTCGCCAGCCTGCTCGAGGACCGTGGCCTGGAGGTGGTGTTCAGCGAGACGGGACGCGAGGCGCTGAACATCCTCGGCACCGACCCGGACATCGACCTCGTGCTGATGGACATCATGATGCCGCAGATGGACGGTTATGAGACAATCGGCGCCGTCCGCGCGATCCCCGCACTGCGTGAGCTGCCGATCATCGCGGTGACCGCCAAGGCGATGCAGGGGGACCGGGAGAAGAGCATTGCCGCCGGCGCGTCGGACTACATCACCAAACCGGTGGACCCCGACAAGCTCATGTCCCTGATCCATGGCTGCCTCCGGGCCTGACACCCTGCCCCGCTCGGCATCACACAGCGATCCTGGAGATGACGTGACCAGCGCGGAGCGCGACCAGGGCGACTCCCGCGCCGGCATCCTGCTCGTCGACGACGTACCGGAGAACCTCGTCGCCCTGCAGGCGGTGCTCGAACCCCTCGGCGAGCGCCTGGTGTGCGTGGAGTCCGGGGACCAGGCACTGCGGGCGCTGCTGCACGAGGAGGTCGCGGTGATCCTGCTCGACGTGCGCATGGCCGGGATGGACGGGCTGGAGACCGCGCGGATCGTTCGTTCACGCCCGCGCACCCGGCATATCCCGATCATCTTCCTCACCGCTGAGGCCAGCGACGTCGAGCAGATCTCACTCGCCTACGCCACCGGCGCCGTCGACTACGTGATCAAGCCGTTTGCGCCCGATGTCCTGCGCGCCAAGGTTTCGGTGTTCGTCGAGCTGAGCCGGGAGCGCGCCGAGCGGGTGCGTCAGTCACGCGCTCGAGCTCAGGCCGAGGCCGTCGCCGCCACCGTGCGCAAGCTGCAGATCGTCAGCGATGCGGCGCTCGCCCACCTTGAGCTCGACGACCTCGTGACCGAGATCCTGGAGCGTGCCACCACTCTGTTTGACGCCGATGCGGCCGGGCTCCTCCTCCGCGACGACGATGGCCGTGGGGTGTCGCTGCACACCAGCCACGGCGAGCCCCTCCCCCTCCCCGATGGACAACGCGTCGGCTTCGGTGAGGGAGCTCTCGGGCAGCTCGCCGACGAGCGTCGTCCGTCGCTGCTCTCGGCGGCGGAGTTGGCCCCGGCCGGCGCCGCGCAGTCGGCCATCGACAGCTATCTGGTGGTGCCGCTGCTCGGCACCGCGGGACTGGTCGGGCTGCTCTATCTGGGGGCACGGCCGGGACGGCAGTTCGGCGATGGGGACCTTGACCTGCTGGCGTTCGCCGGCGAGCGGGTCGCGCTCGCCATCGAGCATGCCCAGCGATTCGCCCACGGGCTCGAGCTCGTCGAGGTTCTGCAGCGCGGTCTGCTGCCTGAGGGACTGCCGGCGCACCCGCGCCTCCAACTGGCGGCCCGCTACCGGCCGAGCGGCTTCGCTGCCCGGGTGGGTGGCGACTGGTATGACGCTCTGCTGCTCGACGACGAGCGCATCGGCGTGATGATCGGCGACGTCGTCGGTCACGGCCTGCGTGCGGCGACGACGATGGGCGAGTTGCGCAGCGCGCTACGCGCTTTCGCCATCGAGGGTCACTCCCCGAGCGAAGCGCTGCGCTGCCTCGACCGGGTGGTCCACACCACGCATGGGCCGGGAATGCTGGCCACGGTGCTGTTCCTGATCCTCGACACCGGCACCGAGACGGTCACACTCGCCAGTGCCGGGCACCTCCCCCCCGCCGTCGTCTCGCCCGACGGCCACGTGCGCCTGCTGGAGACCACGCCGTTCCCGCCGCTCGGGGTCGATGACCACGGCACGGCGACCGAGCACGTCTATCCGTTCGCAGCCGGAGACACGCTCCTGCTCTACACCGACGGGCTCGTCGAGCGACGTGGCGAATCGATCGACCACGGCCTGGAGCGGCTCCGCGGCGTCCTGCGCGATGCCCCCGCCGAGATCGAGGCTCTGTGCGATCGGATCCTCACCGGCACACTCGGCGATCATCCGGCCCAGGACGACGTCGCGGTCGTCACCGTACGCCTGCTCGAGCAGTCCGCCGGACGCCTGGCCCTGACGCTGCCGGCGACCGCCGACTCGGTTCCCGTCGCCCGCCACCGCCTGCGGTCGTGGCTCGGGGTCGCCGCTCCCGAATTGACCCTCGATGCAGCGCGGGATCTGGAGATGGCCTGGGGTGAGGCGTGCACGAACGCGGTCCGGCACGCCTACGGCCCGGGCGACGCGACGTTCTCGTTGCGGATGGAACGCGTCGGCTCCGAGATCGTGCTCGAGGTCGCCGATCACGGCAGCTGGCGGGAATCACGCGGTGATCAGGGCGGTTGGGGATTGAAGCTGATGCGCGCCGTGTGCGATGGCGTCGAGGTCGACCGGGAACCTGGCGGCACCCGGGTTCGGTTGCGTCAGACCGTCCGGCCCGCCACCGCGACTGCCTCCGCCGCGCCGCCGCGCGCGGGGGCATCATGAGTCCCATGCCCTCATCGCAACCGCACCGGCCCTCCCCCGCCTCGGGACCGCTTGCCGCGGTGAGCCGGCACGAGCACGACGGCGTGATCGTCGCCACCGTGCGCGGCGAGATCGACGTCTCCAACGCGAGTGAGATCGGGCGCCAGCTCACCGAGATCTCCAACCACGCTCTCGGCCTGGTCGTCGATCTCGACCAGGTCGTGTATCTCGACAGCTCCGGGATCGCACTGCTCTACGAGCTCAACGTCCGCCTCGGCCGCCGCAAGCAACAGCTCGTGGTCGTCGCGCGACCGCGCACCGCAGCAGCGCGCGTGCTGGAGATGACCGCGTTCGCTGCGCGCGCCGTGGTCGCCGATGACGTTGAGGCCGGGATCGCCGCCGTGCGATCGATCACCGCCGGGCCCTGAGCGCTGCTGACGGCGACCCGTCAGGACGCCACCTCAGCGCCGATCCGGTTCGCCGGGCGTGGCCGGGGTAGCGAGGTGTGACTGACAGCAACTAAGGACAGTCATGAAAGCGCTCACCTGGCACGGCAACCACGACGTGCGCGTCGATTCGGTTCCCGACCCGACGATCAAGCACCCGACCGACGCGATCATCCGCGTCACCTCATCGGGCATCTGCGGCTCGGATCTGCACCTCTATGAGGTCCTCGGGGCGTTCATCGATCCCGGCGACATCCTCGGCCACGAACCGATGGGGATTGTCGAGGAGGTCGGGCCCGAGGTCACCCACATCGCGCCCGGCGACCGCGTGGTGATCCCGTTCAACATCTCCTGCGGTCACTGCCACATGTGCGGCAACGGCTTGATGTCGCAGTGCGAGACCACGCAGGTCCACGAGTACGGCACCGGCGCCGCACTCCTCGGGTACACCAAGCTCTACGGTCAGGTGGCCGGCGGGCAGGCCGAGTTCCTGCGCGTCCCCCAGGCTCAGTTCGGCCCGATCAAGGTCCCGGAGGGGCCGCCCGACGATCGCTTCGTCTACCTCTCCGACGTCCTGCCGACTGCCTGGCAGGCGGTGCAGTACGCCAACATCCCCGCCGGGGGAAGCGTGGCGGTGCTCGGGCTCGGGCCGATCGGGGAGATGGCGGGCCGGATCGCCCAGCATCGCGGAGCCGGGCAGGTGATCGGGATCGACCTCGTGCCCGAGCGGCTGGAGCGCGCCCGGGCGCACGGCGTCGACGCCATCGACCTCGAACAGGTCGATGACGTGGCCGAACTCGTCCGTGAGAAGACCGACGGCCGCGGACCGGACTCGGTCATCGACGCCGTCGGCATGGAGGCGCACGGCGCACCGATCGGCAAGCTCGCCCATCGCCTGTCCGGGCTCCTCCCCGACGCTGCGGCACAGAAGGTCATGCAAACGGCCGGTATCGACCGTCTTAGCGCCCTGCATATGGCGATCGAGCTGGTCCGGCGCGGCGGGACAGTGTCGCTGTCGGGCGTCTACGGTGGCGCGGCCAGCCCGATGCCCCTGCTGCAGATGTTCGACAAGCAGATCAATCTCCGGATGGGGCAGGCCAACGTCAAGCGCTGGATCGACGACCTGATGCCGCTGCTCACCGGCGCCGGCGATCCGCTCGGAGTCGACCAGTTCGCGACCCACCACCTCCCCCTCGACCAGGCGCCCCACGGCTACGAGATCTTCCAGAAAAAGCAGGATGGGACGTTCAAGATCGTGCTGAATCCCTGACCCCTGCTGACCGGTGGCGGACGGTCGCCGTCTCTCCCCGATCCAGTTGAGAACCAACACACCTCGTTTTGGGTGCAAACGGGGACGGGAAGGCGTTGGGGGTCCGGCTCAGGCCGGACCCTCCCGGTCCGTCTGCGCCCCCACGCGGACCGGCAGCGGGCCGGAGCGCATGACGCGTTCCGGCCCGCACCCTTTTTCGGGCCGGCCGAGGTTATGCTCGACCCGTGGCCACGGCGAGGCGAG
>JBAWFG010000411.1:0-9469 GCA_049591655.1 Solirubrobacteraceae bacterium | reverse complement strand
ACACACCCACCGCCGACACACCCACCGCCGACACACCCACCGCCGACACACCCACCGGCGACGCGCCCGCCAGGAAGCCGGCCCGAACCCGGACGCGCAAGCCCAAGCCCCCGGCCGAGCCCGAAGCCGCCCCCACCCCTGAGCCGGTGGGCTCCGAGTCACCCGACGACGGCCGGGTTGACCCGCTCAAGCAGCCCCGGCGGCGCCGCACGCGGTCAACGCCGCCCGCGGACGCGGAAGAGGCCGCTTAGGCAGTCAGCGCGCCGTCGCTGCCGTTGCCAGCCGCTCTGCCGCAACGACGATCGCTGCCGCCGGGGCGGCGATCTCCGAGGCGGCCGGCGCGGGCGCTGCCTGGGTGACGACGTGGATGACCGCCTGGACGACCCGGGGATCGAACTGTGTCCCGGAGTTGGTCCGCAGCTCCTCCAACGCAACGTCGAACGGAAGCGCTCCCCGGTAGGAGCGGTCGGTCCGCATCGCGCTCCATGAGTCACAGCAGGTGATGATCCGCGACTCCAGCGGGATCGCCTCGTCCCTCAGCCCGTCCGGGTAGCCACCCCCGTCCCAACGCTCGTGGTGAGAACGGACGATCCGGCCGACGTCGCTCATGAAGCCCCCGACGCGGTTGAGCATCCGCTCGCCCTCGATCGTGTGGGTCTTGATGATCTCCCACTCATGGGGATCGAGCTTGCCGGGCTTGTTGATGATCTCCTTCGGCACCGCGATCTTTCCGACATCGTGCAGCAGCGCGCCGAATTCGAGGTTGCGCCGGCGGTCGGGATCGAGGCCGAGCTTCTCACCGACCGCGAGCGCCAACCCGACGACCCCTTGCGAATGTTCTCCGGTGTAACCGTCGTCGGCGGAGATCACGTCACCGAGCAGCAGCGCGGTGCCGCGATAGGTGTCGTTGAGCTCGAGCAGGTTGGCGAGCCGGCCCGCACGCTCTCTCGCGAACATCGCCAACAGTCCCAGCAGGGGAATGACGGCGAGCGCCGCGTACGGAGCACTGGAGAGCTCCTCGGCAACGACGAGGCCGATACCCGAGAGTGCGGCGTCGATGATGTAGATCCAGGTCTCACCGAGCTGCGAGCGCAGCGACGCGCCCCGGGCGAGCCGGCACCGCACGCTGCCGGCGACGAAATCGACGGCGAACTGGGCCGCAAGCGCCAGCAGCAGCAACGGCGCCCCGGCCTCGGCCGGCGAGACACCGGCGAGCGCGAACACCAGAACCGGTCCAATTGCGAACCAGGAGTGCCCCAGGGCGCGCAGCAGCTTGTGCCCGCGCAGACGCCCCCGGATCACGTCGGGAACCATTGCCACCACGAGTGACGCGACGACGGCGAGCGGGACGACCGCGACCGGCATCGAGAACAGCAATGGCACGAAGGCGAGCTGGGTGGCGACCGTGAAACCGAACGGCGTCTCGAACGTGACCCGGGCAGCGAGCACCATCGCCGCCATCGACCACAGCGCCGCCGCCGGCGCAAACGCATCGGGTGGGGCGATCAGCCACAGTGCCACCACGGCGACAAGGAACCCGGGACCGACCACCAGCTCCGCGTACAGATCCCCGGCGTCAAGCCGCGAGCGCATGCGCCGCCGGGTGTCGGCGATCAGCTCCTGCTTGGCGATGCTCGGCTGTGTGACCATCCATGCGCGTATCGGCCGGCGCCGAGCATCGCGTTAGCTCCCACATGCCGCCACCAGGGCGGATCGGACAAGTGTCCAGATTGTGGTTAAAGAGATGGGGATGCCGGACGAAACGCCCGATGCCTGGCCCGTAACCCAACTGCAAAGGGCAAACCTGACGCGAGTCAGGGACGCAAAGCTAGAGGTCTCAGTGCCGTGGAGATAGCTCGGCTGCCAGTGCTCACCACGGAAGGTGTGTACATCACATGAAGGGCCTATTCAGCCGCTACGGTGTTGTCGGGGCCATCACCGCAGCACTCTCGTTTGCTGTCACGTCAGGCGCTCCCGCGCAGGCAGCTCTCATCAGCACGACCACGTGCGACAGCTCGGCGTTGACCCAGCCGTTCGCTCCCTGGGGCGACACCAACGTCTACAAGGCCGTCCCCGGCGGCTCCTTTGAGGGCGGAGCGACCGGGTGGACGCTCTCCGGCGGCGCCTCGGTCGCCGCCGGCAGTGAGCCGTTCGCGGCCACCGGCTCGCTCGGCTCGTCATCGCTGAACCTCCCGGCGGGGGCCTCGGCGCAGACGCCATACACCTGCGTCAACGCCGCCTACCCGACGATCCGGTTCTTCGGGCGTAACAACGGGCTGCTCTCGACGGTGCTTGTCCAGGTCGTCTACAAGGGTCTGCTCGGGATCCTCCCGATCCCCGTCGGCACAGTCGCGTTGAGCGGCACCTGGCAGCCGACGCTGCCGATGCTGACCGCCTCGGCGATCCCTGGTCTGCTCTCGGGCGGCACCACCCAGGTCGCCCTGCGGTTCACCTCGCTCACCGGCCGTTCGCAGATCGACGACGTGTTCGTCGACCCGCGGATGATGCACTGACCTCGGCGCGTTGATCGGCGGCGCCAACCGGCGCCGCCGATCAACCTGGATCGCCGTCGTCCACCGCCGGCAGCAGGTGCACCTCTCCGGCCGAGAGCACCACCTCGGCGCCCGTTTCGGTGCGGACGCGCAGCCGCCCGGTCGCGTCGATCCCGTCGGCCCGGCCGCGACCGTCAGACCAGCCGACCATACGCCCGTGCAGTGCGTCGCGGTCGGCGAATCCCGTGACAACCTCCTCATCGGAGGCCGCCAGCCAGCGCTCCAGGCCGCCCAGCAACGCCCGCAGCGTCGGCTCGATCGCCTCCGGTCCCAGGCCCAGACCACCTGCGGTCTCGCGCAGCTCCGGGGGGAGATCCCGGGGCTCGATCGCCACGTTGAGTCCGATTCCAGCCACCGCCCAGTCCTCCTGGGGCCGGCCCTCGACCAGGACCCCGGCCACCTTGCGGCCGTCGATGAGCACATCATTGGGCCATTTGATCTGCGCCCCCCGTCCACACACCTCCGCCACGGCGAGACCGGTCCGCAGTGAGAGCAGGCCGTCGGGCCGCTGCACGACGAGCGAGCAGAGCAGCCCCCGGCCGGGCGGCGCCGTCCACGTGCGTCCCTGACGCCCGCGTCCGGCCCGCTGCTCGACCGCGGTCACCAGGGTTCCGTGCGGGGCCCCCGCGGCGGCAAGCTCACGCGCCCGGGTGTTGGTGGAGTCGGTCACCCGGAGATGCAGACGCGGGAAGCCAAGCCGCGCGACGCTCATGCCGGTCCGATCCGCAGCTCGTCGCCGGCTCCAAGGCCGAGGCGACGGGCAGCGTCGCCGTGGCTGACCGCGAGCGCCAGCCGCTGCTGGGCATCCTCGTAGGCCAGCAGCTCGTCGGGCGGAGCATCGGCGAACGTCCGGACATAGCGCATCGTGTGTGCCTCGCCGCCCGGCGTAGTCACGGTGACCGCGGCGCCGAGCTTGAGCGCCGCGGCAGCGAGCTGCTCATGGCCGGCGTCGAGCGCAAGATTGCCGAAACGGTCGACCGAGCGGACACGGGCGAGCAGGACCCCATTCCGGATGCTGGCCTGCGACAACTCGAGCGCCACCAGCGATCCGGGCTCGATCGGCGGACCGGCCTGGGCGAGCGGCGTGCCACCCGCGAGCGAGGCGGCAACCGGAGCGAAGATGTCCCGCCCATGGAAGGTCGCTGACACCGGCTCCAGGCGGAAGGGGGAGTGCGCGATGTCGACCGCCTCCACGACCCCGCCCGCCGCCTGTGCCGCCGGCCACAGCAGGCCGTTGTCGGGCCCCACGAACAGGCGACCGTCGGCGGCACGCAGGGCGACGGCGCGGCGCTCGGCGCCGACGTCGGGGTCGACGACGGCGAGGTGGACTCCGGCCGGGAGGTAGGGCAGCGCATCGGCGAGCACCACGGCGCCCGCAGCGACATCGTGGCGGGCGACGGCGTGCGTGAGGTCGATGACGTGGGCGGCGGGACAGATCCTCGTGATCACCGCGTGGCAGAGCCCGACGAACTCGTCCTGCAGGCCGTAGTCGGTGAGGAAGCTGATGACCGGCGATGTGGGTGCTGGGTCCATCCGCCTATTCTGCGCCACGCCGCCGAGTACGTGCCGGCACCCCGCAGCCCGCCTCCCCACGCCGCAGCTGGGCGCCCGACGGGGGGTCGGACGCCAGCAGCGAGGTGACAGAGACTGAATGCAGGTGGCGGCGGCGCAGCAGCCCCAGCAGAGTGTCGAGTGCGCGGATCGTCTGACCACGGTTCTCGTGCATCTCGATGATGGCCCCCGGCCGCAGACCCCGCGCCACGTTGCGGATGATCTGGACCCAGTTGGCCCCAAGCGAATCACCGGAATCCACCGACCACATGACGTCCACGAGTCCGAGCCGCCGCACGACCCGGTCCACCGTGGCGTCGCGAGCGCCGTAGGGCGGGCGGAACAGGACGACGGCCTGGCCGGAGCGCCGTTCGATCATCGCCCGCGCTCCGGCGATCTCGTCGTAGACGAGCGCGGGCGGGAGCACGGCCAGATCGACGTGGTGAAGGGTGTGATCGCCGAGGGCGGCGATCTGGGCCTCGCGCCGCACCCAGCGGGGCCACGCCGTGATGCTCTTGCCCACCACGAAGAACGTGGCCCGCTCGTGGGCGGCCGTCAACTTGCGCACCGCGTAGTGGGTGTAGACGCCCGGACCGTCGTCGAACGTGAACGCCACCGCGTTACCACGCGTCCCGCCGCAGAACACCGGTAGCCCGCGCGCCACCAGCCGGAGCAGCTCACGCCGTGCCCGCAGGCCGGCGAGGCCGGGGGCGGGCCCGACACGTGCTGGGGACAGCGCCAGAGGACGGGAGGCGGTCGCCGGCGAGCGCGGCGGGTGCACGGCGCTCAGCCGGCCCGCGACCGCCGCCAGCGCGACGAGCGCCAGTCCGATCAGCATCCAACGGCGCCGTCGCCATGGCTGTGCGCGCGTACGGTGCGGCATGATGGGATCCGGCACGTCGGACACTCGGCCGCAACCTACGGGCCGGGTTTCGGTGGCGGGTTACCGTCGGGTTAGTCGCGGGTTGGTGCCGCGTCGGCGACGAGCGCCTCGACCAGCCCGTCGATGTCGTGCCGGGCGGCCTCGACATCGGGGCCACGCCCGTGGGCGCGCAGCGTGTCGCTCGTCACCGGGCCGATGCTGACCAGTCGGGTCGATGGTGCAAGCCCGTCCCCCAACGACTCATGGAAGAAGCGGACCGTGGAGGAGGAGGTGAAGGTCACGTAGTCGGCCGCGCGGACCGCATCACGCTGGGCGTCGGTGAACGGTTGCGCGACGGTCTCATAGAGGGCGACCACGTCGACCTCGGCGCCGCGCTCACGCAGCGCATCGGGGAGCACGTCGCGGGCCTCGGCCGCGCGGGCGATGAGCGCCCGGCTCACCGGGACCCCGGCGAGTGCCTCGACGAGGCCCTCGGCGACGAACCGCTCCGGCACGACGTCGGCGATCACGCCCCGCTCGCGCAACGCGGCCGCCGTCCCGGGGCCGATCGCCGCCACGCGGGCGCCGTGCAACGCGCGAGCGTCCTGCCCGGAGGCGAGCAGCCGATCGAAGAGGTGGACTACCCCGTTGGGGCTGGTCAGGCAGATGAGGTCGTAGCGCTGCAGATCGGGAGCCGGTCCGTCGATTGCCACGATCCGGATAGCCGGGGCTTCGATCACCGTCGCGCCGAGCGTCCGCAGCCGGGCGGCCAGGCCACTCGCCTGAGCCCGCGCCCGGGTGACGGCGATCCGCACGCCGGCCAGGGGCGGTGCCTGGAGCCAGGACAGCCGTGGCGCCAGGGCGGCAACGGCGCCGAACAGCGATATGGCCGGGGCGCGGATCCCGGCCTGTACCGCCACCTCGGCGATCGTCGACAGGGTCCCGGTGACGACCCGCTGGTCGGGGAGCGTCCCCCGTTCGATGACGGCGGCGGGCTCGTTGACGTCCCGTCCTCCCTCGCTCAGTCGCTGCGCGATCGCCGGCAGCTGGCGAACGCCCATGTAGAAGACGAGCGTGCCCGGGAAGCGAGCCAGCGCCGCCCAATCCAGCGCCGACTCGGGTTTGGCCGGATCCTCGTGGCCGGTGACGAACGCCACCGCGCTGGCCGCGTCTCGGTGGGTAACCGGAATGCCGGCGTAGGCCGACGCGGCGACGCCGGCGGTGATCCCGGGGACGACCTCGAACGGCACTCCGGCCTCGCGCAGCAGCTCCGCCTCCTCCCCACCACGGCCGAACACGAACGGGTCACCGCCCTTGAGACGCACGACCTCGGCCCCTGCCGCTCCGTGCTCCAGCAGGACCTGCCCGATGTCCTCCTGGGCGACCGATGCTCCTCCCCCCTCCTTGCCGACGTAGATCACCCGCGCGTCCTGACGCGCGCCGTCGAGCGCGGTGGCCGGGATCAGGCGGTCGTGGACGATGACGTCGGCGGCGGCGATCAGCTCCAGCGAGCGGGCGGTCATCAGGCCCGGATCACCGGGACCGGCACCGACGAGATAGACGGTCACGAGGTCAGCTCCGCTTCGGAACGGGCCAGCAGCTCGGCGGCTCCGGCCGCGAGCAGTCGCTGTGCGCAGTCGCCGCCGACCTCGTCTGCGGGTCCGGTCAACTCATCGCACAGCCATTCCGAGCCGTCGGGCAGGCCGACCCAGGCGGCGAGGGTCACCGTGCCGTCGGCGTGGCGGGCGTGGGCGCCGACCGGGGTGCGGCACGAGGCACCGAGCGCGTGCACGAGCGTGCGCTCCGCGTGCACGCAGGCGGTCGTCGTGGGATCCGACACCGGCGCCAGCGCTGCGGCCAGGCCTGCGTCGGCCCGCGTCTGGAGCGCGAGCGCTCCCTGGCCGGCGGCCGGAATGAACTCGTCAAGCGGGGCGCCGGCCTCACCGAGGCGACCGAGCCGCTCCAGCCCAGCCCCGGCGAGCACGAGCGCGTCGACCTCGCCGGCGGCGAGCTTGCGCAGCCGGGTGTCGACGTTGCCGCGCAGTTCGACGACATCGAGGTCCGGCCGAGCGGCGCGCAGCTGAGCGGTGCGCCGGAGGCTGCTCGTGCCCACCCGGGCGCCGCGGGCCAGGGCCTGAAGCCCTGCGGCGCCGCAGATCACGTCGCGTGCGTCGGCGCGCTGCGGGATCGCTGCCAGCTCCAGGCCGTCGGGCAGTTCGGTGGGGACATCCTTGGCGGAGTGGACGGCAACGTCGATGCGCCCGTCGAGCAGCGCGCGCTCAAGCTCCGACACCCAGCGCGACTTGTCCAGCGCGCTCGCCCCACGATCGCCGAGCGTGGTGATCTCGACGATCTCCACCTCCCCGGGCAGGCGCTCGGCGACCCATCGCGCCTGGACGAGCGCCAGCGCGCTGCCCCGGGTGCCCAGCCGCATCAGCCCCGCCGGCTGCCGCGTGCCGGCGCCCGAGCGGGCAGCTCGCGGATCTCGGCGAGGTCCTCACGCGCAGCAGCGGCGTCGCCGGCCGCGTCGCGCTTGGCGCCGTGGGCCGGTGCCGCAGCCTCATCGACCGACAGGCCGAACAGGTCGCGCACCAGCGCCATCCGGGCGTGCACGCGGTCATCGCGCATGTCCTTCATCTGAACCGTCGGATCATGCAGCAGGCGGTTGACGACGGCGCGGGCGACCGCGTCGACGCGCTCCAGGTCCCGCGGCGAGGCGGTCTCCCATCTGCCCTGGTTCTCGGCGACGACCTGGTCGGCGATCCCGGCGGCATGGGAGCGGAGCGCAGCCAGCGTCGGCAGCACCTCAAGTGAGCCGAGCCATGCCGCGAACTTGCCGATCTCCTGCTCGATCACGCCCTCCGCCCGCCGGGCCTCCGCCTGGCGGACCTTGCGATTGCGGTTGGCGACCGCCTGCAGGTCGTCGATGTCGTAGAGGGTGACCCCGTCGAGATCGGCACAGGCGGCGTCGATGTCACGCGGTACCGCGAGGTCGATGAGCAGCAGCGGGCGGGCCTGCCGCTCCTCCATGACATCCGTGATCTCGGCGACCTCCAGCAACAGGTGCGGTGAGGCGGTGGCGGCGACCACGATGTCGGCGCGCAGCAGCGCCTCGGGCAGTTCGTCGAGCGCCACGCTCGTGCCGCCGTAGCGGGAGGCGAGGCTCAGCGCGCGATCCCGGCGGCGGTTGGCGACGAACACCGGTGCCACGCCACCGTCGACGAGCGCCCGCGCGGTCAGCTCGCTCGTCTCCCCGGTGCCGATGATCACGACGCTGCGTCCACGCAGCGAGGCGCCGTCGGCGGGGGCGAGCCGCAGCGCCGGCGAGGACGGGGCGGCGGCGAAGTGTTCACGCGCCAGGGCGACGGCGGCCCCCGGGAGGCTCAGCTGGCCCTCCCCGACGCGGGTCTCGGTGCGGACGCGCTTGCCGGTCTCAAGCGCCGCTCTGAACAGCCGGTTGGTGAGCGGGCCGGTGCTGTCACCGGCGAGCGCCGACTCGTATGCCCGCTTGACCTGGCCCTGGATCTCGGCCTCGCCGATCAGCATCGACTCCAGGCCCGACACGACCCGGTAGAGGTGGCGGGCCGCATCGCAGTTGCGGTGTGAGTAGATCGCGCCGGCCAGCTCGGTGGGGCGGATCCCGGCCTGCCGGGCGAGCATCGAGAGCACCGTCGACTCGGCGTCGACGGGATCGCCGACGACAAGGTAGAGCTCGGTTCGGTTACAGGTCGAGACCGCGACCGCCTCGTGCACCTCACCGGTCCCACGCAGCTCCCGCATGAACTCGGTGATCCGGGGCTCCGGGAGCGCCAGGCGCTCGCGCACCTCGACGGGTGCCGTCTTGTGCGAGACGCCGATCGCCAGCAGCTCGCTCACATGATCACCTCGGTCTCACGGTCCCCGGCCGCCTGCTCCCGGCTGCGCTCGACGTCACGACGCAGCTGGTCAAGCTCACGTTCCAGGCGCTGGGCGCGAACGGCCATGATCGCGACGTAGACGAGGATCAGTGCGACGAACACGATGTAGGCCGCCGCGACGTAGGAGCCGCCGCCGATCGGGATCGCCGGGGCGCTGGCGAGCAGCGGGCTCACAGCGGCGCTGCGCTGCGCCCGAGCGGGCGTCCGGGATCGTCGCCGAGCAGCGTGCGGCGCAGCCGGCGGACCTGTGAGCGGGCGTTCTTTGCGGCCATCTCGTACTTCCAGAGGGTCACGTAGAGCAGCGCGACTCCGATCAGCGCCACCAGGAACGTCAGCCCCATCGACGGCGGCAGGTTGGCGCCGCCGAGCGTCAGGACGCGCGGATGGACGTAGGCGGTGGCCAGTGAGACCGCGAGGTAGTTGAGCGGGACGAAGGCTCCGGCGACGACCGCGAACACGCTCGCATAGCGCGCCTGGCGCTCCGGGTCCTCGATCGAGAAGCGCAGCGGCTGGTAGGTGGCGAACAACAACAGGACGATCAGGAACGACACCAGGGTCGGCTCGTTCCACACCCACCAGTGCCCCCA
>JBAWFG010000410.1:0-13676 GCA_049591655.1 Solirubrobacteraceae bacterium | reverse complement strand
ACGGCTGCCAGCACCTGGGCGATGATCGTCTCGACGTTGGGGAACACCGAGAACCAGAGGCTCATCCAGCCCGGCACCGACACGCCGATCGGCGTGGTGCCGATCCAACCCGCCTGCTGGAGCTCCTGGACACTCTCGCCGACCATCACCAGCAGCACGAAGCCGAGCATGATCCCGGTCGCCACCAGCATCCGCTTGTACGGCAGCCGGCGCTGCAACCCGAAGCTCAGCCAGCCGATCACACCGACGAACAGCAGTCCGAGCGCGACGCCCTCCAGCACGGTGCCCGAGCCGTAGCGCAGCCGCAGGTTCTGCAGGAACAGAACGACCTCAAAGCCCTCCCGGTACACGGAGGTGAAGCCGAGCAGCGCCAGTCCGAGCATCGTCTTGGAGGCCCCGGCGGTCTGCGCGTCGCCCATCAGCGCCTTGCGGCGCCGGTTGTGACTGGCGATCCAGCCGGTCCAATAGACCTTGTGGAAGAACCAGTTCATGACCACGAGCAGCACGGCGATCGCCAGCAGGCCGGTCGCCGCCTGCAGGTCAAGGCTGCCCTGGCCGACGGCGTCGGTGATCGCGATCGCCACGAACCAGGTCCCGGCGGCCGCGGCCAGCGCCGCCGCGCCGCCCCAGGCCAGCGGCCGGCGCAGGTCGGAGTGGGCCCCGCGCATGCTCGCGGTCAGCACGATCAGCACCATGATCGTCTCCAGCCCCTCACGCAGGACGAGGATCCCGCTGTCGACGACCACCGCCAGATGGCTGAGGTGCTCGGTCGGGCTCGTCGGGTTTGGCGTGCCGCCGCCGGCCGCGAGCATCTGCCAGACGATCACTCCGACGAGAGCCGCAGCGAGCGCGGACCAGCCAAGACGAGCGCGGGTGACGAGGGGCATCAGGCGCGGCTCAAAACGTTCACCAGGCCCATATTAGGGCACCCTAACGCGGGCCATGCCCCAGCGCCGCTGACGTCGCCCTCCCCGGCCGCTGCCATAGAGTCCAGGCCTCCCCCTCAGACGATAGGAGCCTCTGTGACGACGAGCTGGCAGTCGGCCGGCGACTACACCGACATCCGCTATGAGCTGGCGACCGGCGACGATGCCGGGGTCGCCAAGATCACGATCAACCGGCCCGAGGTCCGCAACGCCTTTCGGCCCGAGACGCTGATCGAGATCTCGGATGCGATGGAGCGCGCGCGGGAGGATTCCGAGGTCGGCGTGATCATCCTCACCGGCGAGGGCCCGGACGCGTTCTGCTCCGGTGGGGACCAGCGGGTGCGGGGCGGACGCGGCGGCTACGTGACCGGGGCCGACCCGTCCCAGGCGGGTTCCCACCAGGCGGTCGGACGCTTCCACGTCACCGACCTGCACATCCAGATGCGCCGCATGCCCAAGCCGATCGTCGCGATGGTGGCCGGCTATGCAATCGGCGGCGGCCACGTGCTGCACGTCGTCTGCGATCTCACGATCGCCGCCGACAACGCGCGCTTCGGCCAGGTCGGCCCCAAGGTCGGATCCTTCGACGGCGGCTTTGGCGCCAGTGCCCTCTCCCGGCTGGTCGGCACCAAGAAGGCCAAGGAGATCTGGTTCCTCTGCCGCCAGTACAACGCCGAGCAGGCGTTGGAGATGGGAATGGTCAACGCCGTCGTCCCGCTGGAGCGCCTTGAGCAGGAGACACTCCAATGGTGCCGGGAGATGCTCAGCATGTCGCCGTTCGCGCTGCGGATGATGAAGGCCAGCTTCAACGCCGACGAGGACGGCATGGCCGGCATCCAACAGCTCGCCCACGACGCCAACCTCCTCTTCTACATGAGCGAGGAGGCTCAGGAGGGCCGAGACGCCTACCTGGCCAAGCGCCGCCCCGACTTCACGAAGTTCCCCCGCCGGGCGTAGGCACCGATGAGCACGATGCGCATCTGGCTGATGGCGGCGCGACCGCGCACGCTTCCCGCCGCCGTAGCCCCGGTCCTGGTCGGCACGGCGCTGGCGGGCCTGGAGCATGTCTTCTACCCGCTGCGGTTCCTCGCCGCGTTGCTCGGCGCGCTGTTCATCCAGGTCGGGACCAATTTGTCTAATGACTACTCCGACGCGCGGCGTGGCGCCGACGCCGACGATCGTCTCGGTCCGGTGCGCGTGACCGCGGGCGGGCTGGTCCCTCCCCGGCAGGTCCTGATCGCCACCTATGTGACGTTCGGGCTCGCCGTGCTCGCCGGCGTCTATCTCATCGTCGTCGCCGGCTGGCAGCTGCTGATCGTCGGGGCCGCCTCGATCCTCGCCGGGATCGCGTACACCGGCGGCCCCAAGCCCTACGGCTACGAGGGCCTGGGCGAGGTGTTCGTGTTCCTCTTCTTCGGGATCGTCGCCGTCGCCGGCTCCTTCTTCGTCCAGGTTCGCCACCTCAACTGGGAGGCGTTCGCGCTGGCGGTCCCGGTCGGCCTGCTCGCTGCCGCGATCCTCGTCGTCAACAACGTGCGTGACATCGACTCCGATCGCCGGGCCTCCAAGCGGACCCTGGCGGTGCGGCTCGGGCGTGAGCGCACGCGGACGATGTTCTCGGCGATCGTCTACCTCGCCTACCTGTTCACGCCGGTGACCTGGCTGTTCGGTCCGGCCACGGCCTGGGTCCTGCTGCCGTGGCTCACCCTCCCGCTCGCCGCCGGGGTCGTGCGGGTCGTGCGCAGCCGCGCTGACGGCCCCTCACTCAACGGCGCGCTGGCCCAGACGGGGATGCTCCAGCTGGCGTTCTGCATGCTGCTCTCGGCGGGGCTGCTGCTCAGCCGCTGACGGGCGCCGATCGTGGAGCTCAGCGTGCGCATGGTGACCGCCGCGATGCGGGCGCCGTTTCACGCCGGACACGGGACCGTCACCGACCGCGAGCTCCTGCTCGTCTCGGTGCGCGGCGATGACGGACTGATCGGCTACGGCGAGGCCGCCCCCCTCCCCTCCTACGACGGCGTCGAGATCGGCACCGTCCTGGCCGCGCTGGAGCAGTGCCGCCCGGTGCTCGCCGGCTATCACGGGCTGGCGCCGATCGCCGACGTGCTCGCCCGCTGCGCGGAGGTGACGGTCGTGCCCCAGGCGCTGGCGGCGATCGACCTGGCGCTGTGGGATCTCGCCGGCCGCCGAACCCGGGAGCCGGTGTGGCGTCTGCTCGGGGCCGCGGCCGCGCCGCCCGTCTCCGTCAACCGGACGATCGCCTCCGCCGACCGCTCCGGCGCCGCCCACGAGGCCGCTCAGGCGCGGGCCGATGGGTTTGAGACGGTCAAGGTCAAGGTGGCGATCGGCGACGACGCCGGGCGTCTGGCCGCGGTGCGGGCGTTCGGCGGCCCGGACATGGCCATCCGGATCGACGCCAACGGCGCCTGGTCGCCCGACGAGGCGCGTGCGGCATTGCGCCTGCTCGAGCCGGTGGGACTCGAACTGTGCGAGGAGCCGGTCCACGGGGCGGGCGCGGTCCGCGACCTCTGGGTCGACGCGCCGGTGCCGCTGGCGCTCGACGAGTCCGCCCAGGATCCCGAGGCGATGCTCCGCCCGGCGGCGGATCTGCTCTGCCTGAAGATCGGCGCCTGCGGCGGGATCAGCGCGACGATCGACACCGCCGCCCGTGCCCGGGCGACCGGCTATGAGGTCTACCTCGCCTCGACGCTCGACGGGCCGTTCGGGATCGCCGCCGCGCTGCACGCCGCCACCGTCATCGGGCCGGGACGTGCCTGCGGACTGGCGACCCTCGGCCTGTTCCACGGCCGCCCCGACGTCCTGCCGGCGGTCCGGGGGGCGATTGCGGTCCCCGGTGTGCCCGGGCTCGGCGGCGAGGCACTCATCGACTGGTACGGGCGATGACCTCGGCGACCGCGGCCGGCGCCTCGAGGTGAACCGCATGGCCGGCGCCGGGCACCACGGTGAGCCGCCCGGCCGGTAGCGCGCCGAGCATCCGCTCTGCGACGGCCCGGAACTTCTCGTCACGCTCGCCGACGACGAGCTCGACGTCGATCTCAAGCTCCGGCAGGCGATCCCACAGCGACGGCAGCGCTCCGGTGCCGAGCCCGCGCAGGGCGGCCGCGAGCCCGGCAGGCGTGTTGGCCAGGCGCTGGGCGTGCACGGAGGCCAGGACATCGGGGGGCTGGCCGGCCAGCACCGGGGTGCGGGCCCAACGCGTGGCGAACTGCTCGATCGAGAGCTGCTCCACCTCGTCGGCCAGCGCCTCATCCGCGGCCCGCCGGGCGGCGCGGTCATCGGCGTCGGCCAGGCCGGGGCTGGCCCCGATCAGCACCAGGCGCTGCACCCGCTCGGGCATCACCAGCGCCGCATGCAACGCCAGCCGGCCGCCCATTGAGTAGCCGGCAAGCGCAAAGCGCGGCGCGTCCAGCGCGGCCAGGTCCTCCAGCACACCGGCCAGCGAGACCGGCCGGCGATCGGACGACGCACCGTGACCGCGGATGTCCGGCGACAGCGGACGGTAGTTTTGGGGAAGCTGCGCCGCGACGCCGCTCCAGCTGGCGCCGGTGTTCGTGAAGCCGTGGAGCAGGACCACCGTCAGCGCAGGCATCTGCCGAGATCATGACCGCAACCGACACCTATCTGCTGCTGCGCGCGTTCTGCGACGAGCTGGCGCGGTGTGGCATGACCGATGCCTGCACGTCGCCGGGCTCGCGCAACACGCCGATCCTGATGTCGCTGGTCGCCGAGCCCCGGATCCGCTGCTGGTCACACATCGACGAGCGCTGCGGGGGCTTCTTCGCGCTCGGCGCGGCCAAGGCCTCCGGGCGCCCCGTGGGCCTGACCTGCACGTCGGGCACCGCCGCCGCCAACTACGTCCCCGCGGTGGTGGAGGCGTTCCACGCGCGGGTCCCGCTCATCGTGCTGACCGCCGACCGGCCCGCGGAGCTGCGTGACGTCGGCGCCGGACAGGCGATCGACCAGGTCAAGCTCTACGGCGACGCCGTCCGCTGGTTTGTCGAGGTCGGGGTCGACACCGCCACGCCGGACGCATTGCGCTGGATGCGCCAGCTCGCCTGCCGCGCCTACTGGACCGCGCTCGGTGACCGCCCCGGGCCGGTGCACCTCAACTTTCCGCTGCGCGAGCCGCTCGTGCTCGACGCGGCGCTCGGACCCGATCCGGTCCCCGGCCGCGATGACGGGCGTCCATGGGTCAGGCGCGTCGCCGCGGCCGGCGGTCGCCCGCAGACCCCGGGACGTCCCATCCCGGCGCGTGGGGTCATCATCGCCGGGCGTGACGAACGCGGCGACGCGCTCCCGGCGGCCGCCGCAGACTTGGCGCAGCGCGCCGGCTATCCGCTGCTGGCCGATCCGCTCTCGGGGGCCCGGACCGACCCCCAGGCGATCGCCACCTACGACCTCCTGCTTCGTGACCCGGAGTTCGCCCGCCGTGCTGCACCCGAGCTCGTCATCCGCGTTGGCGACCTGCCGACGTCCAAGCCATTGCGCGCCTGGCTGGCGGGGCTGCGCGGCATCCCCCAGCTCACCGTTGACCCCGAGCAGGCCTGGCAGGACCCCGCGGCGGCGCTCAGCGAGTCATACGCGGGTGACCCGGCGGCGGTGCTCGAGTCGCTGGCGCCCGCCGAGCCCGCCGACCGGGAGTGGCTGAGCATGTGGACCAACGCCGACGCCGCCGCCTGGTCGGCGATGGACGCCGAGCTCGGCGACGCGCTGTCAGAGCCCCGGGTGGCCCGGCTCCTCGGCGAGACCCTGGATCCCGACGCGGTGCTCGTCGTCGCCTCCTCGATGCCGATCCGCGACGTTGAGCTGTACTTCCCGGCTGGGCGGCCGCTGCCCCGCGTGCTGTCCAACCGGGGCGCCAACGGGATCGACGGGACGGTCTCGACCGCGTTCGGCGTGGCGGCGGCATCCGGACGCCCGGTGACGCTGCTGATCGGCGACGTCGCGCTCGCCCACGACATCGGCGGCCTGGCCGCCGCCCGTGAACCGGAGCTGGCGCTGACGATCGTGCTGCTCAACAACGACGGCGGGGGCATCTTCCACTTCCTACCGGTCAGCGGCCAGGGCGCCGCCTTCGAGCGCTTCGTCGCCACCCCGCACGGGCTGGACTTCCGCCACGCCGCGGCGTTATACGGCCTGGCCCACGAGCGGCCGCCGAGCGCCGCCGAGCTGGCGTCGGCGCTACGGGCGCAGCCGTCAGGGTCGCGGCTGATCGAGGTGGTCACCGACCGCGTGCAGAACCTCGCTCTGCACCGCCGGGTCGCCGACGCCGGGGTTGGCGCGCTGGGCGGTCCGGGGCTCAGCCGGCCAGCACCGGCAGCATCACCTGGAGCTTGACCTCGGTCTCGGCCAGCTCCGCGGCCGGATCGGAGTCGCGGACGATCCCGCAGCCGGCATAGCAGCGGGCGACCCGCCCGCGCAGCAACGCGCAGCGCAGCGCCACGCAGAACTCGCCATCCCCGGAGGCGTCGGTCCAGCCGACCGCCCCGGCGTACCAGCCGCGGTCAAATCCCTCAAGCGCCGGGATTGCGCTCAGCGCGCCGGCCGGCTCGGCGCCGACCGCCGGAGTCGGGTGCAGGCGCCCGGCGAGCGCCACTGCGTCAACCGGGGAGGCGAGCTGGGCCCGGATCGGGGCGGCGAGATGCTGGATGTTGGCGACCCGCACCACGACCGGCTCGGGCGGGGGCGTGACCCACACCGAGACCGGGCGCAGCGTGCGGGCGATCCGCCGGGCGACGATCGCGTTCTCCTCACGATCCTTGGTGCTGCGCAGCAACTGCTCGCCGAGATGGTCGTCGACCGCCGGGTCGGCGCTGCGCCGGGCCGAGCCGGCGAGCGCGACGGTCGTCGCGCGCTGACCCTCGCGGCGGATGAGGAGCTCCGGCGTGGCTCCGATGAACGTGGCGTCACCGCGGCCGACCGCGTAGACGAACGAGCTCGCAAACGCCTCGCGCAGGAGCCCGAACACGGCGGCGGGCTCGTGGTCGGTGGGGGCGTGCACCTCGACCTCGCGCGCCAGCACGACCTTCTGAAACTCCCCGGCGGCGATCCGGGCAACCGCCCGGCTGACCGCCTCCTCATAGTGGGCCGGGGGCATCGGGCTGGCGACATCGTAGGCACCGATGGGGTCGGGATCGAGCATCGGCAGCGGCCGCTCGCCCAGCGCCACCAGGCGGCGCTCGACGCCGGCCAGCAGCTCTTCGACGGTGTCATCCCCGGCCACCTCGCGGTTGACGGTCAGCCACGTCTGCTCGCCCCGGCGCACGAGCGACAGCTCGGGCACGGTCAGCGATGCGGGCGCGAATCCGCTCCAGGCCGGTGAGGCACCCCCGCGCGGGTCAAATGCGAACCCGCCGATCGCCGCCAGCCCCGATCCGGGCGGGCCGTCGCAGTCATCGGCAAACGCCGCGCCGGCCACGTCGCGCCAGCGCTCGGCCAGCCGGGTGAAGCGGTCCGGGCCATCGGTCTCCAGCGCGGTGACGCAGCCGAGGGCGGCGACCGCGGCCGCGTCGCGGTCGGGCTGCTCAAAGCAGAACCACTGCTCGCCCTCACGCCGGGATCCGGCGACGACCGCGCTGGGATCGGCCGCCCACGGCAGCCGGGCGGTCACGCTGACCAGGACCGGCGCCCCGGTCGAGCGGGAGCGCCGCAGCGCGGCTTCGGCCCGTCGCTCCAGCCGCGCCCACGCGGCAGCGTCCAGCCACGGCCGGGAACGGGCGGTCAGCGCCTCAGGCATGGCCCGAGCCTACCGCGCGCCTCGCTGATGATCGGCGTCACGAGTGCGCAGGGCCGACAACCGGTCACACGACTCAGCGTCACCGGCCATTGCCTGCCTCGGGCGCGCGGACCTGCAGGGTGCCGGCGAGGTTGAGCGCGGTGAGCGTCACGGCGCCAGGCGGCCCGAAGCCGTCGCGCGGCGTCAGGCGAATCGTCCGCTCGCCCCCGGGCTCGACCGAGAACGCGTCGTCGCTCGGCACCGCATCGGGCGCCGCGACGCAGACCTCGTAGGCGAAGGCCCGGCTGGCCACCCGCAGCAGATCGTCCTGCAGTGATGCCTCGAGACCAAGCGCGGCGACCGGACGGCGGTCGAGCGGGCGGCGGTCGGGGAAGCGGAACGTCTGGGAGTACAGGCCGTCCGGTCCCTCGAGGCTGACCGCGATGAGATCCTGGGCCGGCGGCCCGAACCGGTAGGCCCAGGCCGCGTCGACGAAGTGGCCGAGCATCTGCTCGACGCTGCGGGTCACAGCAGACCGCGCGGGCAGCTCGAGATCCTCCACCGCCGCTTCGACGCGGACCTCGAAATCCCGGTACAGCGCGACGCGAAGGCGGGCGGTCAGCGGGTCGGCGGTGTCGTTGGCGACATGCACAGCGATCCCCCCGAGTCCCTCATCGGTCGTCCACACCGCCACCGGCGCGAGCGCCCGGGCCAGGTGGCGGTGAGCCGCCTTCGGTTCACCGCGGTGGTCCAGCACTCCCCAGCCCGCGCCGGGACGCAGGTCCTTGAGCCACAGGACCAGGCCACCGCGGCACCGGGAACCAGCCCGGCGCCACTCGCCGAACACCTCGGCCATCACCTCGCCGCTCACCGCCCGGGAGAGCTGGCGGTAGCGATCGGGGTCAACGCTGCGCAGCGCCACCGCGTCGACGCCCAGGAGCGCCTGCAGATAGTGGTCACGCACATCCTCGAAATCCCAGCCGGCGCCCGTGTCCCGCGGGACCGCGGCCTTCCAGCGCGGATCGTGCGGTGCGGGGATCACTCCGTCGAGGCCGGGCAACTCGAGGAGCGCGTCCTCGTCGGGCAGGTTGGCGAACGCCAGGCACTCCGAGGCAAAGCGCACCTCGGCCAGGCGCGCGTCGGTGAGCGGACGCAGGTATGCGCCAACCCCGTAGTAGTTGGCGACTCCCCGGTCGGTCCGGAACGGGAGATCGCCGCCCCACGGCGCCGACGGAATATAGGGGGCCTCCACCGCGGCCTGGCGCACGAGCCCGGGCAGCAGCTCGCCGTACAGCGGTCCGTCGGCGAGCCCGGGGTCAAGGCCGAGCATCGCCACCTGCTGGGCGACCTCGCTGCCCCCGCACAGGACCGCCAGGCACGGACGGGGAGCCAGCTCGGCGAGCACGGCCCGGGCCTCGGCGGCGACGGTGTGCATGAACTCGGGGTCGGCCTCGGGGTAATCGAGGTTGGCGAACATGAAGTCCTGCCAGACGAGGATCCCCAGCTCGTCGCAGAGGTCGTAGAACGCCGGGCTCTCGTACGTGCCGATGCCCGCCACCCGCAGCATGTTCATACCCGCGGCGCGGACGTGGGCAAGGATCCGTCGCAGCTCGGTCTCGGTGCCATGCGGAGCCCGCAGATCCAGCGGGGTCCACACGGCGCCGCGGGCGAATACGGGCACGTCGTTGACCTCCAGCGCCGGGCCGTCGGCGACGAGGTCGCGGGCGGCCCGCAGGCGGCGAAACCCGACCCGGGCGCGGTGCAGTGGCGTGGCCTGGTCGCCGACGAGCACCGTGTACAGGAAGGGATCGCCATGGGTGTGTGGCCACCAGGTCCTCGCACCGGGCACGCTCACCGTGCCCACCGCTGTCCCCGCGGCCTCGCCCGTGCGGCGGACGTCCAGCGTGGCGGTGTGAACGAAGTCGTCGCCGGCCACCGACACCTCGACCCGGTCGGGTAGAACCGCGCCGGGCAGCGCGCGCAGGTCCAGGGCACACTCGAGCACCCCGTCGCCGCCGTCGAGACGGGCGCGCAGCCACGGCTGCCCCTCCACCACGAGACCACTCCGACGCTCCAGGGCGACCGGCCGCCACAGCCCGGCGACCGCCGGGCCTGGCGCGAACCCCGGGGCGCGGCCGAGCAGCATGGTCCGGTGAAAGCGCAGGTTGCCCTCGGACACGAGCTTGGTGCGCCACCGGGCTCGGGGCTTGCGCCGCCGAGCCAGGTGCGGCGCGAGCGCGCGGCAGCAGATCGCCAGCTCGTTCTCGGCCGCCACGGCGGCGGTCACGTCGACCCGGTGAGCGGCGAACATCGACTCGCTGACGAGCAGCCGGTGGCCATTGAGGAACACCTCGGCCACCGTGGCCAGCCCGTCGAGCACGAGCACCAACTGCTCGCCCGCGTCCGCCGGCTCGGCCGCGAAGCGCAGCCGATACCACCAGTCCTCGGCGTCAACGTCGACATCCGGGTCGGTCGCAGCCACTGCCCCGGCGACCGTTCCCGGCACCGGCGCGGAGATCCATTGCCGCTCACCGAGCTCGCCGGGGCTCGCGCATGCGTCGGGAGGCGTGCGGGCCAGCTCCCAGCCGTCGGCGAGCTCAGTCCGGGCGCTCAGGCCGCCCTCGCAGTGAGGCCGTCCATCGCCCGCTCCCAGGCCGCGGCCAGCCCGGCGATCGGCGCCTCGGCGTCGAACGCGCGGCGGCGCGCCAGCCGGAACGACAGCGCCTTGCAACCGTCGACGATCTCGCCCATCGCGGTGTGCACCTCCGCAACCTCCTCGCCGAACAGCCAGCGGGCATGATCGGCGGCGATCTCGAACGCCGACCCCGCCATCCGGACCGTGGCGAACGCATAGGCGTGGTACTCGTCAAGTTCGCCGCCCAGCAGCTCCGGCAGCCGGCCCTGCAGCTGAGCGCCGAACCGCTCGAACGGGTTGCTCTTTGGGCGCCGCCCGAGGTGGTGGCGCAGGATCTGGAGGGCTGCGGCCCGCAGGTGTTCGCCGTCCAGGCGCTCGCCCGCGTCAAAACGGACGAGCTCGGTGTAGGGCGGGAGCACGGCCGGGTCCTCGGCGCCGATCCGGAAGATGCCGCGGTAATCCTCGCCGGAGAGGGCAAACAGGCCGGCGCTGTGGAAGTAGTGCAGCCGTTCGCCCTCAGGGTCAATGGCGTCGGCGGCGATCGAGGTCTTGACGTGGGTGGTGCGATAGCTCGTGGAGGCAGTGTCGGGCATGTACCAGCTATCGAGCTCGACGATGATCGTGCGCCCGAGCTCCAGCTGCTCGGCGATCTGCAGCGGCAGTGGCCGGTAGGGCTGCATCTCATGGATGTCGATGCCGAACAGCGCCTCCAGATCGTCCGGGGGCGGCTTGAAGAACGTCCACTGATCGCCTTCGAAGTCCATCCGCACCAGATGGCCGAACGCCGCCAGCGGCTCATACCCGCAGGCGTGCAGCAACTCGATGATGATGTCCGAATAGCAGTTGGTCTCCAGGTAGGAGCGTCCGCTTCCGTGCAGTCGGTGGGGCCGGTAGCCGTCGGGGTCGCGACCCGACAGGCTCGGTATCGCCCCCTGACGAGTCAGGCTCACCGCCACAGCTCCCCGCGGACCGCGGCGGGCCATGCGGACGGCGCTAGACCGTGTGTGCGCAGCAACGCAAGCACGATCCGCTCGTGGCCGAAGCCCAGGCAGGCAGTGTGGGCAACGTCACCGTTGGCGAGCGTGATCCCGTAGGTCTGAGCGAAGTGGTCACGATGGTGGTTGAACGACGCGCACGCGGTCGGCTCGGGACCGGTGATTCCGACCAGCAGTTCGAGCTTGAGCCGCTCGGATTGCTGGTTGGCGGCGAGCATCCGCCCCCGCCGGCCGAAGAACGGATCGTTGGCGACGTCGAGCTCCGCGGCGAGCCCGAACGAGCGCAGCAGCTCCAGTCCCCGCTGCGCCCACTGGTCGCGCCACTCCAGCACAGCCTCGGGCTCGCCGATCCGGACGAGCTCATGCTGGTGGAAGATCTGGCGGCGGGCCGGATCGTGGGAGGGCTCGTGACGGAACACCCACGCGCCGCCGGCGTCGACGAACACGCCCCCGGGAGCCAGCGGACCGCGCGCAGCGATCGCCGGGTAGACGGGGTAGCAGGCGGCCGGCATGAGCGCCAGCTCGGTCATCTCCTGAAACTCCCCCCAGGGCTCGTGGCGTCCGGCACGCTCACTCTGCGCAGCGGCCTGGCGCTCATCACCCTCAAACGAGTACACGCTGCCGGCCAGGTGGGGAAACGACGTCAGATAGCCGCTTGACTCGAGCTGCCGGCGGGGCAGCAGCGGCGGGAAGCGCAGCCGCACCGCGCCGCGGGAGCCGGCCTCGGAACTCAGCCGCTCGTCGAGCCGCGAGCGGACATCCTCGAATACCTCGTTGTGCCCGTAGACGCCGGGGACCCCGGACTCGATGAGCAGCCCGGCGCCTATCAGCTCGGCGAGGAACTGCGCCTGGTCGGCGGATGCCTGGCGAACCTCGGTGGGCACGGAGCTAGACCTCCTTGGCGATCAGCAGCAGGCCGGCATCGACGGCATGGATGCGCTCGTTGGCGACCATCAGCCGGGCCGACAGGCAATCACGCAGCTGGCGCCCCACGCCAAACGGCGAGTCGTTCTTGTAGGCCATGATCCCGATCACCTCCAGCACCCCCATGCAGATCCGGGGCGCCTGCTCGGACGCGGCCAGCTTGAGGTTGTTGAAGCGCAGGATCGAGCCCATCGTCGTCAGCCGTTCACGGTCGGCGTCCTCGCCCTCGCCGAGGAAGTCCGCCAGCCCGCTCTGCACCTCGGCGCGGAGCATCGCCAGCTCGCTCATCACCCGCGACAGGCTGTGCGCGGCCGGTACCGGCGCGCCGGGGTTACGCCGGGCGGCGGCTCGCACGAACGCGCGGCCGCGCTCGAACGCCTCGGTGGCGATCCCCAGCCAGGCGTGGGACCACAGGATGTGGGAGATGGGCACATGAGATTCGTTCATGACCGTGGCGAACGGAGCCGCGAGCACCTGGTCGGGGGCGAAGCTCGCGCGGACGGTGAAGCCCGGCGAGCAGGTTCCCCGCATCCCGATGGTGTCCCAGGTGCCGGCGGGCTCGAGCTCGGTGTCGCTGCTGTGGTGCAGGACGAGCACCTGGTCGACCTGCTCGGCGTCCTCAGAGCGGCGCACCGTCGTGAACAGATCGTCGGCGTGTGCGCCGTAGCTGACGGTCGGCGCCTGTTTGACGAACGACAAGCGCCCGCCGTCCTCGGAGAGGATCCCGGCGATCGAGCGGCCCATGTCGCCGCCGGTGCCGATCTCCGAGGTCACGGATGCCACCAGCCGCTGCTCGGTGCACAGCCGGCGCAGGTAGGCCGCAAACCACGAGCCGTCGTCGAGGTGGCGCACGATCGTGGTCACCTGGATCTGATGCATCGCGAAGACCATCGCCGTGGCCGAGCAGCAGCGACCGAGCTCCAGGCAGGCGCGGGCGATCGTCTGGAGTGAGACGCCACCACCCCCCAGCGACTCAGGGACGAACGCCGACAGCGCGGCCGCCTCCCGCAGCGCGGCGACCGCCTCGGTGGGAAAGCGCGCGTCGCGGTCGACGGCGTCCGCGTGGACAGCGGCGACGTCGCGGGCGATCCGTTTGACCGCGTCCAGGAAGGCCTGGTCGCGATCGACGGCCACGCTCATGCGGCCTGTTCCCGCAGCGAACTGATCGCCGCCGCGATACCGGCCACACTCTCGAACACGCTGCGCTTGAGCATCTGGTCGGGGAACTCGACATCGAAGGCATCCTCAAGCGCGAGCATCAGGTTGACGCTGGCGTGCGAGCTCATCCCGGCCGCGAACAGATCGTCGCCGTCGGCGAGGGTGTCGACGTCGACCGGGAGCCGGGCATGGTCGCGGACGACGGCGCGGATCGACTGGCGCAGAGGATCGGTCATGGCCGCCCCTGCGCGATCACGACCGCTCCGGCCTGACGACGCTCGGTGGTCAGGCTGACGCTCAGG
>JBAWFG010000409.1:0-21895 GCA_049591655.1 Solirubrobacteraceae bacterium | reverse complement strand
TGAAGCATCAGCGAGCCAAGATCGACCAGGGCGACGTTCATCTGCAACCCCGTGGGTAGAAGAGTGAGGGCCCGGTCCCGGCGGCCAGGATCGCATCTATCAAATATCAGTGCAATGACGATCCTGTGAACGCAGGGGGCGGTTTCCGGGCTCTGTGATGGCAATCACGCTGCCCCTGCCAACCTTGCGCAGGTTTGTCCTGCGATGGTGGCCCTCACGGGGTGTCAGTGACCGTCGTACATGAGGTAACTCTCATCCTTTTCTCAGGAAAGTCCGAGGGAGCCGCCGCCCGTCGGGGGTCACGAGCGCGTCTGAGCACCGTGAGCCGTGGGCGCGGACGCGTGGCCGTCGATGGATACTCTTGAGCGATGCGGCGCTACCACGTCACCACGTTCGGCTGCCAGATGAACGCCCACGATTCCGAGCGGATCAAGGGGATGCTGGAGTCGCTCGGCTACGCCGAGGCCGACAGCCGGGCTGGCGCCGACCTGATCCTGTTCAACACCTGCTCGATCCGGGAGGCGGCGGACAGCCGATTCGTCGCCCACCTGGGCGAAGCCAAGCGGCTCAAGCGTGAGGATCCGCAGCGGGTCATTGGGGTCGGGGGCTGCTGGGCCCAGTCGGTCAAGGACGAGGTGTTCGCCCGGTTCCCGTTCGTCGACGTGGCATTCGGGCCCGGCCAGGTGCACAAGCTGGCTGAGTTCCTCACCAGCGATTCGCTGACCGCCCAAGGGTTCTTCGAATTTGAGGGCTTCACCGGGCACCTGCCGGCCAAGCGGGCCCGAGATTTCCAGGGTTGGGTTCAGATCAGCGTCGGCTGCAACTCCGTCTGCTCCTACTGCATCGTGCCCTCGACCCGCGGGCGCGAGGTCAGCCGTGACCCCTCCGAGCTCGTCGATGAGGTCCGCCGGCTCGCCGCCGACGGCGTCAGCGAGGTCACCTTGCTGGGCCAGAACGTCAACTCCTACGGCCGGGACCTGCCTCGGGACGCGCGGATCACCTTCTCCGAGCTGCTGCGCCAGGTCGACGGGGTGCCGGGCATCCAGCGCATCCGTTACACCAGCCCGCACCCCAAGGACATGCGCGAGGACGTGATCCGTGCCCACGCGGAGCTGCCGGCCCTGTGTGAGCACATCCACCTGCCCCTGCAGTCGGGATCCAGCCCGGTGCTCAAGCGGATGCGCCGGACCTACAGCCGTGAGCGCTATCTCGACCGCGTCGCCCTGATCCGTGAGCATGTCCCCGACTGCGCGCTGACCACCGACATCATCGTCGGGTTCCCCGGCGAAACCGAGACGGACTTCACGCAGACGCTTGAGGTCGCCGAAGAGGTCGGCTTTGATGGGGCGTTCACGTTCATCTACTCGCCCCGGCGTGAGACCGAGGCGGCAACGCTGCCCGACCAAGTGCCCCACGAGATCAAGGTCGAGCGGATGGAGCGCCTCGTCGAGGTCATCCAGCGCCGTGCGCGGGAGCGCGCCCAGCGGTTCGTCGGACGCACGCTCGAGGTGCTCGTCGAGGGACCGTCCCGCACCGATCCCAGCCGCCTGCGCGGCCGCTCCCGTCACAACAAGGTCGTCAACTTCGACGGCCTCGGCTCACCCGGCGACGTGATGGCGGTCCAGATCACCGCCGCCACCAGCCAGACGCTGAGCGGCGAGGCCTCGCTCGTGGCCCGCGCCGCTCAGTAGCCACCGGCCGGTCAGGCGTCCACGGTCTGGGTCCGCCACGCGCCGGCGGCCGACGCGATCACCACCCACCCGATCATCACGATCACCGCCACGCCGGCGGCCATCGTCACCGTCTGGCGGTCACCGCCGCTGACGGGCATGATCTGAGTCAGGGCGGCGGTCAGCAGTGCGTCCCGGGCGTGACCCAGGAAGCTGATGTTGAGCAGGATGTTGGTCGCGATCGCCTGCCATCCGATCACCGCGGTCAGCGTCGCCGCCCGTGATCCGGTGAGTGAGCCGACCCCCACCGCGAACGCCACCACGGTGATGTCGGCGATGGCCAGCCATCCTGCGGCCTGCAGAATGAGGCCGAGACTGGGCGTCGGCGTGCCCCCGGCGAACACGAACGTGCCGAGCAGGAGGAGCCCGTAGGCGGCTGCGGCGATGATCAGCGAGACGATCACGGCGGCGGGCAACCGCACCGCGAACAGCGCCAGCCGGGAGCGGCCGGTGACGACGAGGTCCCGGAACACGCCGCTGGAGCGATCGCTCGTCCCCGCCTCAGAGCCGATCAGGATCGCCGCCAGCATTCCGAAGAACAGGCCGATCGCCCGGACGCCGTCGCGGAAGCCGTGCATCCCGCCGGCCGGCGGGTTCTTGATCGGATCCGACGCGTGCTCGAGCTGGCCGATGCCGAGGAACAGGATCACGATCCCGACGGTGAGAAACAGGGAGAACCCCATCACCCCGCGGTTGCGGCGCAACTTGAGGATCTCGGCACCGATCATGTGCCGGGTCAAGGTGAGGTTCACGGCTGGCCTCCGAGGGTCGAGGTGATCTCAAGAAATCGCTGCTCCAGCGACTGGCGCACGGGGGCCAGCCGGAACACGCCCACGCCGGCCTCCACGAGGATGGCGTTGACCGCTGCCGCCTGGGCATCGGAGACCAGACTGATGCGCACGCCGTCCTCGGCGAGCGAGACCGCGTCCACGGCCGGATGGTCGGTGAGCAGTTCCAGTGCGCGCTCGGGCTGATCGCAGCCGATCTCCAGCTGGGCGACGCCATGGCGCAGCAGTGTGCCGATCGGTCCCGCCTCGACGATCTTGCCGTGGTCGATGACCGCCGCCGCATCGCAGGTCTTCTCCACCTCATCGAGCAGGTGGGAGGAGAGGAACACCGTGCGGCCCTCCGCGACGAGGGAGCGGATCATCTGGCGCAGCTCGAGGATCCCCGCCGGATCCAGGCCGTTCATCGGCTCGTCGAGGATGAGCAGCTCTGGATCGGCGAGCAGGCACCGGGCCACCCCGAGTCGCTGGCGCATGCCCTGTGAGTAGGTACCGACGCGGTCGCCCCCGCGATCGGCCAGCCCGACCCGCTCAAGCACGGCGGGGATCCGGCCCAGGGCGTCGTCGCCGCGCACCGAGGCGGCGACGCGCAGGTTCTCCCACCCGGTCAGGTAGCGGTGAAACGACGGCTCCTCGACGATCGCCCCGACCCGGGCCAGCACCTGAGCGCGCTCGGCCGGCACCGGGCGTCCGGAGATCGCCATCGTGCCCGCGTCGGCATGGGTGAGGCCGAGCAGCATCCGGATGAGCGTCGTCTTGCCCGCGCCGTTGTGGCCCAGAAAGCCGTAGGCGCAGGCGCGGGGGACGCTGAGATTGACCCCGTCCACGGCGGTCCGGCTGCCGTAGCGCTTGGTCAGCCCACGCGTCTCGATCATGTTCTCGGAGGGGGATTCGTTCATAGGGCCAGACTACGCGCGCCGCCAGCTGGTTTCCTCGGCCATGGGTGCGAACCCCGCCTCGTGCGCACGGCTGACGGCGGCCGGCGGCTCCGCCTTCAGGCGGAGGGCGGCGAGCCCTGGGCCGGGCGGACCAGGCCGATCTCGTAGGCGAGCACCACCGCCTGTACACGGTCGCGCAGCCCGAGCTTCATCAGCACGTTGGAGACGTGGGTCTTGACCGTCGCCTCGCCGACGACCAGCGCGGCGGCGATCTCGGCGTTGGACATGCCGCGGGCCATCAGCTCCATCACCTCCCGCTCACGATCGGTCAGCTCGGCAAGGGCCTGTGGTCCGCCGGTCACCGGAGCGGGCAGCCGGCGGGCGACGCGGTCGAGCAGCTGGCGGGTCACCGCGGGGGTCAGCAGGGCATCGCCGTCGGCGACGACCCGGACGGCGCGGACGAGCTCGTCGGCGGGAACGTCCTTGGTGATGAAGCCGCTGGCGCCGGCGCGCAGCGCCTCGACGATGTACTCGTCGAGCCCGAACGTGGTCAGCACCAGCACTCGGTGGTTGGGGAGACGCCGGATCGCCTCGATCCCATCGAGGTTGGGCATGCGGATGTCCATGAGGATCACGTCGGGGCGCAGCTCGCGGGCGGCCTGAACGGCCTCCAGCCCATCGCCGGCCTCGCCGATCACCTCCATCTGACCGGTGGCCTCGAGCACGGCCTTGAAGCCCGCTCGCATCAGCGGCTGGTCATCGGCGATGAGCAGTCGGAGCTTGGGCATTACCCGGACTGCACCGGGAGCAGGGCGCGGACGAGATAGCCCGGCTCACGACCAACGCGTCCGGCTTCCAGATCGCCGCCGAACAGGGCCACGCGCTCGCGCATTCCCACCAGCCCGTGGCCGCCGGACGGGGTGGGGTCGGCATCGGTCCGGGCAACGCCGTCGTCACGCACCGTTACCTCGAGCGCCGTGGGCGCGTAGGTGAGCGTCACTGCGGCGCGGGTCGCGGAGGCGTGGCGGACGACGTTGGTGAGCGCCTCCTGGACGATCCGGTACACCGACAGGTCGACGGCGGCGGGCAGCTCACGCGTCGGGCCACACACATCGAGGCTCGTTTCCAGGCCCGCCTCGCGCGTACGCTCGATCAGCCGCGGGAGGTCCCGAACTCCGGGTTGGGGCTCGAGCTCCGGCGCATCCCCGTTCTGGACGCGCAGCAGGCCGAGCATCCGGTGCATCTCCGACAGTGCCTCACGGCCGAGGTCGGCGACGCGGTGCAGAGTCGTCGGCGCGTCCTCGCCGCCGGTGGCGGCCAGCGCCTGGGCCTGGACGACCATCAGCGACACGTTGTGGGCGACCACGTCGTGCAGTTCCCTGGCGATCCGGACCCGTTCCTCGGCGACGGCCTGGGCGGCGAGCAGTTCCCGCTCGCGCTCCAGGCGCTCGGCCCGGTCTCGCAGGCCGGTGATGTAGTCGGCGCGGGCGCGCAGGTAGAGGCCGACGGCGACGGCGAGCCCGACAGCGACGAGGCGAGAGAAGACGTCGGTGAACGACAGCGCCGGGCCGTGGATGGCGATGGTGGCCACCACCACCGCCGTCGTGACGACGATCGCGGCCAGCACGTGCGGACGATCGCTGTACTCGGCGACGGTGAACACGGCGAGCAGCACGGGCAGCAGGACGACTGGCCCGTAGCCGACCGTCAGCGCCACGGCGAGCACGACGCCGAGCGTGACGAGCGGGGCGCGGTGGCGCACCAGCAGGGCCGCGGCGCTGACCGTGAGCGCGATGAGCAGCAGAACGCTCGACGCGTTCGGCGGGCGGTGCCCGACCGTGAGCGCACCGACGCCCTCGAGCACGATCAGAGCCACCGGGCCGACATCGAGCAGCCAGGACGGAAGCCGCCAGCCCAGAGCGGTGGTCAGGGGACGTTCTCGCCCGCGCGTCACGTTGGGAGCGTACGTCTGGCGCCGCCGGCCCGCATCCCCCGGCGCGCGGATCCCCGCCTCATCCTCCCGGCGGACCGCGAGAGGCTCCGTCCGGCACGGATGCGAACATGTGTTCGTATGCGCTGGAGCAATCTCACACTTGAGGCCGAAGAACGCCGGCGGCTGCCGGGTTACCGGGAGGAGGCGGTCGTTCGCCATTTCGAGGCTCCGGGGGCGATCTCGACCCGGTTCTATGAGGTGCGGGCCAAGTCGATCCTCAACCGCGTGCCGGAGGCATCCCAGATGCCGTTTCGCTGGACGATCAACCCCTACCGCGGCTGCAGTCACGCGTGTGCGTACTGCGCCGGCGGAGACACGCCCATCCTCACCAGCGACGGTCGGCATAAGCCGCTGGCCGAGCTGGAGGTGGGGGAGGGGGTCTACGGGACCGAGGTGGGGGAGTCCGGGAACCGGAGGTATGTCCGGACGACCGTGCTTGACCGCTGGACGACGATGAAGCCCGCCTACCGCGTCACCCTTGCCGGCGGCACCGAGCTGCTTGTCAGCGGCGATCACCGGCTGTTGAGCAATCGTGGCTTCAAGCACGTCGCCAACACCGGGCCGGGACGGCCGGATCGAGCCCATCTCACGACCGCGAACCGGCTTGTCGGCACGGGTCCGTTCGCAACCCAGCCCGACCATGACGACGAGTATCGCCGCGGGTATCTGTGCGGCGTCATCCGCGGGGATGGGAACCTTGGTGCCTATCCGGCGGTGCGCACGACCGGGGGCTCGTACACGGCCTACCGCTTCCGGCTGGCGCTGGCGGATTTCGAGGCGCTGCGGCGTGCCCGGGAGTTCCTTGCTCAGGCGGAGGTCGCCACCGCCGAGCGAACGTTCTCGCTGGCTGGCGGGGCCCGCCGGGAGATGCGGTCGATCTCGGCGCAGAGCGTCTCGGCGTATGACCGGATCGCCGAGCTGATCCGATGGCCGCTGCTCCCCAGCCTCGACTGGTGCCGGGGATTCCTCGGCGGGATGTTCGACGCCGAGGGGAGCCGCAGCGGGTCTGTGCTGCGGATCGGCAATTGTGACCCGGAGATCCTGGCCTGGACGGACGCGTGCGCCCGGCGGTTGGGGTTCGACGTGGCCGTCGACGATCGCCACCAGGAGAACGGTCTCAAATGCATCCGCATCCGCGGTGGATTGTCCGAGCACCTGCGCTTCCTGCATCTCACCGACCCGGCGATCACGCGCAAGCGGGAGATCGCGGGGCAGATGGTCAAGACATTCGCCGACCTGCGCGTCAGTGAGATCGAGCCGCTCGGGTGTGTCCTGCCGCTCTACGACATCACCACCGGGACGGGGGATTTCATCGCCAACGGCGTGGTCAGCCACAACTGCTTCGCGCGGCCGACGCACACGTATCTCGACCTTGGGGCAGGCCGGGATTTCGAGCGGGAGATCGTGGTCAAGGTCAACGCTCCGGAGCGGCTGCGGGCCGAGCTGGCGCGACCGTCGTGGCGGGGGGAGCACATCGCGTTGGGAACCAACACTGATCCGTATCAGTGGGTCGAGGGGCGCTACCGGCTGATGGAGGGGATCTGGCAGGCGATGATCGATGCCCGCAACCCGGGCTCGGTGCTGACCAAGTCGCCGCTGCTGTTGCGGGACCTGGGCCTGATGGTGCAATTGGCGGAGCGGGCGGACTTCAGCGCGGCCCTGTCGATCCCGACGATGGAGGAGCGCGCGTGGCGGGCGACCGAGCCCCACACGCCCAGCCCGCGGGCGCGGATGGAGGCGGTCGCCGAGCTGACGCGCAACGGGATCCGCACCGGGGTGCTCGTCGCGCCGCTGATGCCCGGAATCAATGATGATCCGGCGCAGGTGGCCAAGATCCTTGAGATGGCCTCCGAGGCCGGGGCGGCGTATGTCAGCGGTATCGCGCTGCACCTCCGAGGGGAGGTCCGCGGGCTGTTCATGGAGTGGCTGGCCGAGCATCGTCCCGACCTGGTCGACCGCTATCGTGATCTGTACCGCGGCGGTGCGTACGCGCCCCTGCGGGAGCGCAGGCGCCTTGCCGGCCTAATCAGCGGTCCGGATCTGGTGCCATCGGAGCGGGGACGAGCCGCCTCCATCACGGCCGCTCGGACCGAGTCTCCGGCGCGTCAGCCCAAGCAGGAACCGCTGTTTACGGTCGGTCCGGAGTGAAACGTCCGGCGTCCGGAGGCGTTTATGCGATCTGAGACCCCGTAGTCGAACCCCAGGAGCTCATGCCGAGGCAATTCAAGCCACGAAGAGACCTCAACCTCGATCGGATGTTCGAGACCCGCAGCGACGCGTGGGAGAAGGTCGGGCTCTCGTTCGAGGTCAATGAGAAAGAGGTGCGGAACTCGCGCAATCAGCTGATCGTGCTGATCCCGCTGATCATCGCGCTTGACGTCGCCACCCATTACGTGCTTGATGCTGCGTCCACGGGCCGGCACGAGAACCTGCTTCAGCGCCACGGCGTCGCGTGGGCGCAGACGCCGGTGCGGATCGTCTCGATCATCCTCGTGATCCTGCTCGGCTGGGGGATCGCCAAGGCGATCGGCCGGTTCGTTGGCCCGGTGTTCATGCGGCGCATGGATCCGGCGACCTCCGGCACGTTCGGCTTCGTGCTGCGGCTGGGAACCATGGCGGTCGCGCTGATCCTGGCGCTCGGCGTAGCCGGTGTCCCGCTCTCGACGCTTGCCGTTGGCGGTGCCTTCACGGCGGTGATCCTGGGTCTCGCCGCCCAGCAGACGCTCGGCAACGTGATCGCCGGCATGGTCCTGCTCAGCGCGCGGCCGTTCCGGGTCGGTGAGCGCGTGCGGCTGCAGGCCGGCGCGGTCGGCGGCACGGTCGAGGGCATCGTGAGCTCACTGGGGCTGCTCTACACCACCCTGTCGCGCGGCGCCGACCAGATCATGATCCCCAACAACGTCGTGCTGGCCGCGGTCGTCATGCCGCTCAAGGAGCCTGATTCGGTCGACGTCAAGGTGCGTCTCACCTCCGGCGTCCGGCCCAGCCAGGTCCAGGCGATCCTCGACCAGGAAATCGCCGTGCCGACGCGCAACGGCGCCTCGGTGCTGCTGGAGGAGGTCGATGGCGACGACCTCGTCGTGCGCGTGCAGGCCACACCGGAGATCCCCGACGAGGGTGCCAAGCTCGCCGACGAGATCATGGTCGCGCTCTCCTCGGTCACCGGGGAGCACGAGGCGGCCAACAGCGGCGCTCAGCGCTGATCACGCTGACGTTCGGCGAACTCGGCGCTGATCCGGTCCGAGCCGAGCCTGCGAGCGCCCCACGCCGCCAATCCGGGGGCGACTGAGCCGATCGCGGCGCCGACTCGCAGTCCGACCGGCGCCACGTCGATCTCAGCGGGGTTGGTCTCGATCGCTCGGATGACGGCCTCCGCGACCTGCTCCGGCGAGCGCGTGCCGACGCCCCGGGGCAGCTTGACTCCCGCCTTGGCGTACATCCCGGCGTCGCGGATGAAGCCGGGGGAGACGACCGACACGCCAACGCCATGTCCGCGCAGATCCTCGCGCAGCCCGAGCGCGAACCCGCGCAGCCCGAACTTCGTCGCCGAGTACAGCGACGACGCCGGGCCGGCCGCCTTGCCCGACAGCGAGGACACGAACACCAGATGGCCCCGTCCACGCGCCGCCATGCCCGGCGCCAGAGCGCGGGCCAGCGCGATCGGCGCGCGCAGGTTGACGTCGAGCAGCCGGTCGATGTCCTCCGCAGAGAGGTCCTGCAGCAGCCCGCTCGCCGGCAGGGCGGCGTTGGCGATGAGGACGTCGGTCTCGGCGGCGGCCGCTGCGTCGCCGAGGCGCGTCACCGCGTCGCGGTCGGCGAGGTCACACACGACCGTGCGCGCCTTCAACGAGCCCTCCAGCCGCGCCAGTTCGGGCTCCCGGCGCCCAGTGAGGATGAGCTCGGTCCCGCGGGCCGACAACGCCACCGCAATAGCCTCCCCGAGACCGCCGGTGGCGCCGGTGACCAGCGCGGTCGCGGCGGCGAGCGGCAGCTGATGCGACGACGTCACGGCGGCCAGTCTACGGCCGGGTTACCACCGAGGCGCCGCGGACCGCCAGGCAGCCGGGGGCCTCTCAGGCCGGGAAGACCGCCACCGTCGCGGTGAACCCATGCAGGAAGCTGCGTCCGCCGACCGGCCCGATCTCGCCGGCGGCGAAGAAGCCGGCCGCCGGGGTCCCGCCGAGCTCACGGTCGATGAGCGATGCGTCGTGATGGGTGGCGCCGAACATCGACTGGCCGCGACCGTTGCAGGAGAACACCAGCGCCCCCGCGGGGCGCTCGCCGCCGATGGCGGTGGTCCGCAGCCGTAGCTCCCGCCGCAGATCATCGTCGGCTGACCGGGCGTTGCGGGCGTGCAGGCGCACGACCTGACCCGGCGCGACAAGCGTCCCCACCGAGACCGATCCGGTGTCCGGATCGGCGCCGAGCACGCCGCGCACCAGGAAATCGCCCTGTAGGTAGTCGGGCTTGCCGCCGTCGATCACGATCCCGATGAGCAGGCCGGCGGCGACGAGCGCGCGGTCCTCAATCGACAGGTCGCCGATCGTCTGCTCAATCGCCTGCACCGCGGGCTGGCCGGCCAGCTCGTGGATGACGTTGTCCTCGGCGGCGGTGATCGTCATCTCACGCCCGAGTGGAGTGGCGCCCTGCGATACGCACGGCAGCATTTCCACGCCGGTCAGGCAGATGCCGATCGCGCCCTCGTCCCGGACCTCCTCCCCCAGGAACAGTGCCCCGCCTCCGTCCGCCGTCCGGGCGCTGACGAGGCCGCCGAGCACGGGCACGCCCGGGGCCTCCCGGGCGATCCCGTCGAGCACCGCGTCGGTGGGAAAGCTGTAGGGGTCAGACAGCATGATCATGCAGTCCTCGGGGCCGAGTTCGGGCAAGCCCTCCAGGACGCCCATCTCGCCCTCGCCGCTGACCGTGGCGTGAAACGGCCGCGCCCGTCCAGCGCCCAGGGAGGCCGCCCACACCGCCACCGCGGTGCCGGACTCAAGCTCCTGGCCACCTCCGAGCACGCCCCCGGCCCCGCAGCCGACCAGCGCGCCGGGGGTCAGCTCGTCGGCCACCGCGGCGAGCGTCGCCTCGGGCACGGCAAGGTGTGCACCGCTGGCGAACACGACCGCCAGGTCGGCATCGGCACCCTGCAGCCCGGCGGCCGCGGCCCGGGCGGCCTCTGCGGCTCCGGCCACCGAGTGCAGCTCGGCGGAGATCCCCGCACCGACTTTCATGACGACCGTTGCGCGGACGCGGTCATCGCTGCACGATACTCCGCGCCGTGCCACGGCCTGAGGTGATCGCCCTGTTCGGACCGACCGGCGTCGGCAAGACCGACGTGGCGGTCGCGCTCGCCCGGCGCCTGCGCGCGCAGGGCGAAGCACCGGTGGCGGTGTCGGCCGACGCGCTGCAGGTCTACGCCGGCCTGGAGACGCTCACCGGGGCCGCCGGTCCGACCCAACGCGGCGAGCTCGAGCATCGGCTGCTGTCGTTCCTGCCCGTCGACGCGACGTTCAGCGCCGGCCAATATGCCGAGCTCGCCCATGCCGAGATCGACGGCATCCTCGCCGACGGGGGCCGGCCGATCGTCGTGGGCGGCACCGGCCTGTATCTGCGGGCCGCACTGACCGAGCTCAGCCTCCGGCCCCCGCCCGCGGAGGGGCTGCGAGAGCGATGGTCCGCGGAGCTTGCGGAACGTGGGCCGGCCGCGCTGCACGCCGAGCTGGGCCGCCGGGCGCCCTGGGCCGCCGCGGAGATCGAACCCACCGACCGCCAGCGGATCGTGCGGGCGCTTGAGCTGTCTGACAGCGGCGAGCTGGAACCAGCTCCGGGCGGCGAGTCGGAGCTGTGGACCAGCGATACCCGCCATCCGACGCTGCTCATCGGGCTGGTGATGGAACGGTCCGAGCTCTACGCGCAGATCGGCCGGCGGGTGGATGCGATGCTCGCCGCGGGCGTCGAGCAGGAGGTCCGCGCCGCCCAGGCCGCCGGCGCCTCGGACACCGCCCGCAAGGCGCTGGGCTTCGCCGAACTGCTCGCCGGCGACGTGGAGGGCATGAAGCGCCGGACGCGCAACTACGCCCGCCGCCAGCTGACCTGGATGCGCAAGCTTGGCGGCGCGATCGTGATCGACCGGACCCAGCGCGATGCCGAGGCGGTGGCCGCAGAGGTCCTGGAGCGCTGGACCGGGGCGCGGCCGAGTGGGCCGAGCCCGGCGGCCGACGGGTAGCTAGAACGCCGCCACGAAGGGATACATGAGCACCACCGCGGCGAGCACCGCCAGCCCCCAGGCGACGGTGAGCCCCGAGAGCCACGGGACTCGGCGCCGCCATCCGAGCGCCGCCACGTAGATGGCGGCCACGTAGACGCCCGGCATCACGATCACCATGTAGTAGAGGTAGCTCGTGCGCTGGTCGATCAGGCTCTGCAGCGCGAACGGCACCCAGGTGCCGACGAACCACGCCACCGCGACGATCGCCAGCTGCAGGTCTGCGGGAGCCCGGCCGTCGGCGGCCCGGCGCCGGCGGGCAATCCGGTAGCCGGCGAACACCAGCCCCGGGATTCCGAGCAGCATGATCGGTGGGCTGACCATCCCGAAGAACGCCGACACCGGGTGGATGGCCCCGAAGTTCTCGCCCGGCAGCGACGGGTTGATCCGCAGGTAGACGATCGGCTTGAGGTCGATGAGCCACGCCCACGGGTAGGACGCGATCCCGGTCGGCCCATGCGGGCTGACCTGCTGCGCGGCGTAGCTGATCATGTGCCCGATGTGGGCAAACGGGCCGCCGGTGATCAGCCGGGCCTCCGCGTCGGCGTAGGGCGGGGCGATCTGGCCCATGATCGCCAGGATCCCGACGAACACCCCGATGCTCACAAACGTCGTCGCCAGCAGGCGACCAATTGCCGGGCGCAGCGCCCACTCCGGCGGGAGCGAGCCATCGCGCCGGCGGGTGAGCACCCGCAGCAGTTCGATCAACCCGATCACGACGATCGCATACGGGGCGACGAGCTTGAAGCAGTCGGCGATCGCCAGGGCGAGCCCGGCCAACAGCGGGCTTCCGCGCACGTAGAGCGCCACCCCCCAGATCATCGCCGCCACCACGTAGATGTCGAGCGTGCCGATGCGGCCGTGCACGAGCAGCAGGTTGTCGCAGGCCATGAGGGCCGCCGCCCCGACCGCCGACCAGCGCCCGCCGCCGGCGCTGCGCACGAGCGCGAACATCCCCAGCAGGGCGATCGATCCCATGATCAGGCTGCCGATCCGCCAGGCGAACGGGCCATCGCCGAAGATCTCGATCGCCGCCGCCATGATCAGCTTGGCGGCCTGCGGATGCTCGGCGTTGGGGTCGGTGCCGAGCGGCGCGTCGGCGTAGTGGGCGCCGGATGGCGGGTGGATCCCCGCGATCACCCGCGCGGCGTTGACGTAATAGGCCTCGTCGAAGACGAGTGTGTGCTCGGAGGCCGTTGTGCACGGTGACTGGCAGGGCTCGTCGAGCAGTAGCCCGCGAGCTCCGAGTGACAGCAGCGAGACGACCAGGAGCACCAGCAGCGGCGCTGCCGGCGCTGACAGCCTGCCCCTGAGCATTACGTCCGCGTCACCGGGAAAGCGAGTCTCACCATGCCCGTGGCGACGGTACACATACACTGGCCCGCGCGTGTATTTCGAGAAATGGCATGCCCTCGGCAACGACTACGTGATCGTCGAGCAGGACGCGCTCCCGTTCGAGTTGACCCCCGGGCGGGTGCGGGCGCTGTGCGCGGCGCACACCGGCGTGTTCTCCGACGGAATCCTGCTGCTGTCGGCCGCCGACGAGCCCGGATTCGTGGCCCGGCTGCGGATCTTCAACCCTGACGGGTCGGAGGCCGAGCTCTCGGGCAACGGGGCGCGTGAGGCGGTTCTGTACCTGCACCGGCGCGGCTGGGCCACGACCGAGACGTTCTCGATCCAAACCGCGGCGGGTGAGATCCGTCCCACGATCACCTCGCCGACGACCGCCCGCCTCGACATCGGCCGCGTCCGCCTGACCTCCGCCGACTACCCCGACGGGGCGGCCGACGGCCTCGGTGAGCTGACCGACGGCGAGCGCGCCTGGCGCTTTCAGCACGTTCAGGTGGGCAACCCCCAGTGCGCGATCGCCGTTGCCTCGACCGCCGAGCTCGGTCGGCTCGACCTCCCGGCCTTCGGGCCCGGGATCGAGCACCACACGCTGTTTCCCAACCGGACCAATGTCTCCTGGTACACGCCGCTCGCCGATGACCGGATCCGCGCGCGCATCTTCGAGCGGGGGGTCGGGGAGACCTCGGCGAGCGGGACCGGAGCGACCGGCGCCGCCGTGGCCCACGTGCTGGCCGGCGGGGATTCGCCGGTCACCGTGGTGCTCGACGGGGGAGAGCTGGTCGTCGAGGTGGGAGAGGACCTCCACGTCAACCTGAGCGGTTGGGCGATGCCGGTGTTCACCGGCACCCTGGCCGAGGACTTTCTCAAGGAGTTGCATGAGACCGAGTAGTCGCCTGGACCAGATCCCGCCATACCTGTTCGCCCAGCTGGAGCGCAAGATCGCCGCGAAGCGAGCTGCCGGTGTGGACGTGATCAGCCTCGGCATCGGTGATCCCGACACGCCGACCTATCCGGCGGTGGTGGCCGCCGCCCAGCAGGCGGTTGCGGATCCGAGCACCCACACCTACCCGACCAACCGTGGTCGCGCCGAGTTCCGCGAGGCGATCGCCCGCTTCTACGAGCGCCGCTTCGGGGTGTCGTTGGATCCGGACACCGAGGTCATGGCCGCGATCGGCGCCAAGGAGTGCATCTTCAACCTCAGCCTGGCCTTCCTGGATCCTGGTGACGTGGCGCTCGCCTCCGACCCCGGCTACCCGGTCTACACCGGCGGTCCGCTGATGGCCGGCGCCGAGCCGGTTCGCCTCGGCCTCGTCCCCGAGCTCGGCTTCGCCCCGGATCTGGATGCGATCGATGCCGATCACCTCCAGCGCGCGCGGCTGATGTTCATCAACTACCCCAACAACCCGACCGGGGCGATCCTCCCTGACGGGCTGTTTGAGTCGGTGATCGAGCTCGCCCGCCGCCACGACTTCCTGGTCGTGCACGACAACGCCTACAGCGAGACGACCTTTGACGGATATATCGCCCCGTCGTTTCTGGCCACGCCCGGTGCCAAGGAGGTCGGGGTGGAGGTGTTCTCGCTGTCCAAGGGCTACAACATGACCGGCTGGCGCTGCGCGGCGATCGTCGGCAACGCGGAGGCGATCGAGCAGTACTGGCGGCTGAAGTCGAACATCGACTCGGGCAACTTCGAGGCGGTGCAGCTCGCCGGGGCCGCTGCGCTGGCGCCCGAGGTCGACGCCGATGTCCGGGCCATGAACGCCATCTACCAGCGACGTCGTGACCTCGTCTGTGACGCTTTGGCTCAGGCCGGCGTCGCTGTCACCCCGCCGAAGGGGACGATCTACGTGTGGGCGCCGATCCCACGGGGGTTCGCCACCGCCGCCGAATACTGCGAGCACGTCCTGGAGGAGGCGGCCGTCGTCATTTCGCCCGGCGGCGCGTACGGACCCAACGGCGAGGGCTTCTTCCGGATCTCGCTGACCACGCCCGACGACCGGCTCGTGGAGGCCGTCCAGCGACTCAGCCGCCTCTGACCTCAGGTCCCGCGCCGGGCCCCGGCGCGGCTACCATCCGGGTGTTGGCCGAGAGCAAAGCCTCAGAGAACGGACGCCGGCCCGCGCGAGCGGACGCCGACCAGACCCGCGGCCGCGGTGGGCGGGGCGGGCGCGCCCGCCAGCGCGCGATCATGGTCGCGGCCGTCCCTGCGGGTGAGGACGACCACCTCGCCGAGCTCCAGGAGCTGCTGCGCACCGCGGGCGTCGCCGCGGTCGGCGAGCTCGTGCAGCGCCGCGAGCAGCCCCACCCCAACTCCTATCTGGGCGCGGGCAAGCTGGATGAGCTCAAGGCCCAGATCGCTGCGCAGGACGCCAACCTGGTCGCCTGCGACGACGAGCTGTCACCGCGCCAGGAGCGCAACCTGGAGACGGCGCTCGGGATTCCGGTGATCGACCGCACCGCGGTCATCCTCGACATCTTCGCCGCCCACGCGCATACCGCTGAGGGCAAGCTCCAGGTCGAGCTCGCCCAGTTGGAGTACAACCTCGCCCGGATGCGGGGCCTGTGGTCCCACCTGGAGCGCCTCGGCGGCGGGATCGGCACCAGGGGCCCGGGCGAGAGCCAGATCGAGACCGATCGCCGGCTGGCCCGTGACCGGATCGCGGCGCTGCGGCGTCGGCTGGCCCACGTCCGCTCGACCCGCTCGGTGATGCGGGCTGAGCGCGAGCGGGCCCACCTGCCCCAGATCGCCCTTGCCGGCTACACCAACGCCGGCAAGTCGACACTGCTCAATGCGCTCACCGGTGCGGAGGTTCCGGTCCGTGATCGCCTCTTCCACACCCTGGACCCTACGACCCGGGTGCTGCGAGCCGGCGGGCGGGACTATCTGCTCACCGACACCGTCGGCTTCATCCGCAAGCTCCCGCATCAGCTCGTCGACGCGTTCGGCGCCACGCTGGAGGAGACCCGGCGAGCCGATCTCGTCCTGCACGTGGTCGACGCCTCGGTGCCCGAGGAGGAGCTCGAGTCGATGACCCGGGCGGTCGACGACGTCCTGCACGAGATCGCCGCCGACGAGGCTCCGGCCCTGCTGGTGCTCGCCAAGGCCGATCGGATCGACGCCGACCGGCGCGCCGAGCTGTCGCACCGCCACCCGGGGGCGCTGCTCGTCTCCGCGGCCAGTGGCGAGGGGATCACCGCGTTGATTGACCGCATCGAGGGCGAGTTCTCCCGGCGCCTCGCCGAGGTCGAGCTGCTCGTCCCCTACGAGGAGGGCGGTCGCCTCGCCGAACTGCACGAGCTCGCCGGGGACCTGGAGCGCGAGGACACTCCCGAAGGGGTGCGCGTCTCGGTGCGCCTGCCCGCCGGCGTCGCCGCGCGCTACGCCCCGTACACGCTGTCGCACAGCGCGCCCAGCGCCGAGGAGTAGCGGCGTGAACCTTCGCTGCGCCCGCCTGGATCCCCGGGCGACTCTGCCGACCCGTGCCCATGCCGGGGACGCGGGCCTCGATCTCTACGCGCTGGCGGACGCGGTCCTGGCGCCCGGGGCGCGGGCGTCGATCCCCACCGGGATCGCGGTGGCGATCCCGCCCGGTCACGCGGGCCTGGTGGTCCCGCGGTCGGGGCTGGCCGCCCGCCACGGCATCTCGGTCGTCAACGCTCCAGGGCTGATCGACAGCGGTTACCGGGGCGAGATCCGGGTTCTGTTGCTCAACACCGACCCCGCCGAGCCGTTCACGGTGACCCCCGGGGCGCGGATCGCCCAGCTGGTGCTCATCCGGGTCGCCGCCGCTGACCCGGTCGAGGTCTCCGAGCTCGATGTCAGCGAGCGCGGAGCGGGTGGGTTTGGCTCCAGTGGGTCCTGAGCCGGTTCCGCCCGGCTCCCGGGCGGTCGGCCGCGACGAGCTCTAAAACGGCGCTGGCGTGAGCAGGCCGTGGGTCTGCAGGAACTGCTTGGCCACCGCGGCCGGGTCCTGGCCGAGGTCGACCGCCTCGTCGAGCTGGCGCATCACGGTCGTGGTCAGCGTGTCGTCGACACGCTGGATCGTCTCGCTGAACGCTGGCCCCTCTGCGGCCAGGGTGTGGGCGGAGACCACCGGAACGACGTTGCCGTAGCCGAACATCCGGCGGGGGTCGCGCAGCAGCTGATAGTCGCCGGTGGCCAGCTCTCCGTCGGTGGTGTTGACATCGGCCGCCTGCACCGAGCCATTGTTGAGCGCCGGGTATTGATCGCCGATCGCCATCGGCTTGAACGTGGCGGGCACGACGCCGTAGACGGTGCCGAGGCTCGGCAGGCCCGGTGTGCTCTGGGCGAACTGCGGCGGGCCGCCGAGCGTGAGCGTCGACGACACCCGGCCCAGGTCGGAGATCGTGCGCAGATGGTTGGCAGCTGCGTAGGCATCGGTGACCGCGAGCGCGCTGGTGTCGGAGAACGGGGTCGGGGCGAGCAGCTGCAGGCCGTGGCTGACCGCGTAGCGCTGGGCGGCGATGAACGCACCCAGTTGGGTGCGAAACCCATGCGTGTAGCCGGCGACTGAACCGTTGAAGACGTTGAGGTACTCCGGGTACATGCTGAGCGCTCCGGACTTCAGCGCCTGCAAGGTCACGTCGATCGGCCCGATGTTCTGATCGAGGTTGACGCTGAACCCCTCGGCGCTCAGCGCCTGGACATACAGCTGCCCGAGGATGAACTGCTGGCTGTAGTTCTTGTCGCCGACGATGATCTGCGGGTGGCCGGCTCCGGGCAGCGGGGCGGTCGAGGTCGTGCTCTGGGTGGTGGCCCCGGTGCCCGTGCCGGTGCTGGTGGTGGTACTCGATGTGGAGGAGGTTGAGCTCGTCGTCGCCGGCCTGGCCGCCGATGAGGTGCCCGAGCCCCTGGAGCTGCCGCAGGCCGCGCACGCGATCGCCACCAGGAGGATGGCGACGGGGAGACGGACGAGACGCGGGAGAAAGATGGGCACGGCGGCGAGCGCGATGCTAAAGCCCGGCGGCGTGTCGCGCCTCGGCATGGGCGGCATCTTCAAGGGCGTCACCGAGCGCAGACAGCGCGACCGGCAGCCCCAGGGCGGTGCGGATCAGCCAGTCGGCGAACCATGCGTTCTTGGGCAGCAGCGGGCCGTGCAGGTAGGTGCCGATCACGGTTCCGGCGCGCACGCCCTCCTGCCCGTCGTCGCCGTTGTTGCCATGCCCCTTGAGCACGCGCCCCAGCGGCGCCGCCTCACCGTCGAGGTAGGTGCGGCCCCCGTGGTTCTCAAATCCGGCCAGGACGCGTGGCTCGCCGGGGTCAAGCTCGACCTCGATCGCCACGTTGCCGGTCAGCCGCGGCCCGTCACGACGCACCGTGTGCAGGTCGACGAGCCCGGCGCCGGGCAGCGTCTCGCCCCCGAGCTGGTAGGAGTGGCCGAGTAGCTGGTACCCACCGCAGACGGCGAAGATGACCGCCCCGCGGGCGGCGGCCGCGGCGAGTGCGTCGCGCTTACGCGTGGCGAGATCCTCGGCGCACAGCATCTGGTCCCGATCCTGGCCGCCGCCGATGTAGTAGATGTCGGCAGCGTCGGGGTCGAGGGGCTCGTCAAGGTCGCTGGAGAGCAGTTCGAAGCCGAAGCCGCGCCAGCGGGCACGGCGCTCGAGCATGATCAGGTTGCCGCGGTCGGCATAGATGTTCATCAGGTCCGGGTACAGCGCGCACACCCGCAGCGTTTGCTCAGGCACCGAGCATCACCACCGTGCTGCCCACGTAGTCGTCGGTGGGCGGGATGTCACGGCGCGGGTGTACTCGCAGCCCGGCGGCGATCGCTTCCTCCTCCAAAGCTTCGGCCTGCACCGCGTCGAGGTGGATCCGGTTCTCGGTCACCGACCGTTCGCCCGTGGCGCTGACCGTCTCCCGCCGGCGCTCGAGCACGAAGCCGTCGCCATCGGCGCGCACCGCAGTCGCCCGGCTGCTGTAGACGACACCATCGATCTCACGGACGTCGGGCAGCGGCCCGAGCTCGCCATCGCGGATCTCGAACAGGTCAAGTTCATCGGCGATCGCGATCGCCAGCTCTCCGCCCGGGGCCAGGTGCTGCCGGGCGCAGCCCAGGAACGCCCGGCGCCCATCGGTGCCGCCGAGCAGCTGGACCGTCTGCATCGGCACGATGCACAGCGCAAACCGCGTCCCGAGCGAGAACGCGCGAGCGTCGGCGACGACGGTCGTGACGTCGAGCCCCACGGCACGCTCGCGCAGCGCCTCCAGCAACTCCGCCTCGACATCGAGCGCGGTCACCGCGTGCCCGGCCCGGCCGAGCGCCAGCGTGATCCGCCCGGTTCCCGCGCCGACATCGAGCACCGGGCCACCGTGGCGGTCGGCCAGCTCCCGCCACAAGCCGAGATCCTCGCTGTAGCTGCCGCACTCAAGGTCGTGCCAGATGCCATCGATCATGGCGCCGCCGTCGCCGGTGCCCAGAACGCTCCAACGTGCCCGCTCCGCTCGAGCTCGTGACGCAGCTCGAGCAGCGCGGTATAGGTCGGCAGCGCGAACAGGCGGCCATCCGGGGCGGTCGCAAGCGCCTCGTCGAGCGCGGCGCCCAGGGCCGGCACGACGTGGAGGCGGTCCTCGGGCACCCCGGCGTACTTGAGGCGCAGGGCCAGTTCGGCGGCGCGCGTTCCGGCGCAGGTGATCCGTCGTGCCCGGCCGGCGAGCAGCTCGAAATCGGCATCCCAGATCCAGGAGACATCGCGGCCGTCGGCGATGCGGTCGTTGAGGATCGCCAGCAGTTCGAGCTCACCGTCCTCCAGGGCCAGCGTGCGCAGGATCTCATTGGCCCCAGCTGGATTCTTGATGAGCAGGATGGAGAGCTCGATGTCGCCGACCGTCACCCGCTCGGCCCGCCCGAAGGCGGCGCTGACCGCGCCCAACCCCTCCGCGACCGTCGCCAGGGGGACGCCCAGCGCCAGGCACAGACTGGCGGCGCCCAGGGCGTTGTAGACGTTGTACAGGCCGGGGAGGGGTAGTGCCACGGCCGCCACCCCGGCCGGGGTGTGCAGCTGGAAATCGGCGCCGCGGGTGCCGTGCAGCACAACGTTGCGGGCCGCGACGGCCGGCTCGGGACGGCGCTGGCCACAGGACGGGCAGTGGTAGACGCCGAGATGCCCGAGATAGATGGCGTCGTACTCATAGGCCGCGCCGCAGCGGCGGCAGTGCTTGGAGTCTGAGGCATGCTGCATCTCGGCGATCGCCATCGCGGGATCCTCGACGCCGAAGTAGGTCACGCCCGGGCGTTCGCGGCCGAGGTCGGCGATCAGCGGGTCGTCGGCGTTGAGCGCGAGCTGGGAATGCCCGGGGAGCGTGGACACCATCGCCGCCCAGCGGTCGGCGATCGTCTCCAGCTCGCCGTAGCGATCAAGCTGGTCACGGAAGAGGTTGCCGAGCAGGACGGCCCGCGGGTCGAGCTGCGGGGCGACCTGGTCAAGCCAGAACTCATCCAGCTCGAACAGCCCGAGCTCGCCGTCGATGCCGCCCCGGTGGGCGGCGCCCAGCAGCGTCGAGGCAACGCCGCCCGCCATGTTGGCCCCCGCCCGGTTGTGAACGAGTCGCCGGCCGTCATGCTCGAGGATCGCGGCGGCCATCGATGCCGACGTCGTCTTGCCGTTGGTGGCCGAGATCACCGCGCATCCGTCGCGCAGCCGGCCGGCCAGCCGTTGAATCGCGCGGGGGTCCATGCGAGTCAGGAGCTTGCCCGGCAGGCTCGTCCCGCCCCCGGCGCCCGCACGGCGCGCGAGTTGGCCGACCGCGCGGGCCGCGGCGACCTTCACGTCGAGCACGCTCATGACGCGGCGACGCGGGGCGAGCGGGGGATGCCGGCCGCGGGTACCAGCGCCCGGACGGCGGCCGGGCGGATGCCGACCGTCACCGGCAGCTCACCGATCGGATCCCCGTCGGCATACATCGTGAACGGACGGGACGCCGAGATCTCGACCCGGGCGGCGCGCACGACCTCGACGCTGGGCTGGTCGACGTGGCGGCCGCTGAACACGGTGGGAAGCAGGCGCAGGAACCGCAGCTTGGGGATCTGGTGGATGATCACGATGTCCAGCTGGCCGTCATGGAGGTCGGCCGACGGAGCCATCATCATGCCCCCGCCGTAATAGTTGGAGTTCGCCGCCGCGACGGTGAACCCGGTCACGATCCTAGGCGGCTCGCCGCCGATCCGGACCGTGAACGTCGCCGGACGCCATCCGGCGAGGGCCCGCAGCGCCCCGTAGGCGTAGACGAGGTTGCCGCGCACGAGCCGCGTCTCGTTGGCGATCCGGTTGGCGATCGAGTCAAAACCACAGCTCGCGATCCCGATGAACGTCCGTGAACCGATCTCGCCCAGGTCGATCTTGGCGGTGGCGCCGCCAGCGAGAACCTGACACGCCTCGCCCGGATCAAGCGGGATGCCGAGCGCCCGGGCGAAGTCGTTGCCGCGTCCTCCGGGGAGCACGCCGAGCACGCCAGGGCCGTCGGCCAGCGCGCCGGCGACAGCGCCGATCAGCCCGTCGCCACCGAACGCGACCGCGGTCTCGCCGGCCCGCGCGGCGCTGATGGCAAGCTCCCGCGCGTGATCGAGGCTTTCGGTCAGCTCGACATGGTGGTCTAGGCCGAGCGCCTTGAGCGCGTCAGTGACCTGGCCGAGTGCCCGCCCGGCACGCCCGCCACCGGCGTGCGGGTTGACGATCAGCGCCAGCGTCACCCGGTCACCAGGTGATACAGCGTGTCGGCGACGGCAACCGGCGCCGGGTCCTGAGCGGCGTGCGCCTGCTCACGGGTGGTCACGCCGGTGAGGACGATCGCCCCGTCGAGGCCCGCGGCGGCGGCGCCGGCCAGGTCGGCGTCGAGCCGGTCGCCGACGACGAGCGAGCGGCCGGGCCCGAGC
>JBAWFG010000408.1:0-1656 GCA_049591655.1 Solirubrobacteraceae bacterium | reverse complement strand
GAGAACTCGTCGGCTCCATCCGGGGAGCTAATAGACGTATCCCTCCAGTCGGGCCGGATCGTGGACGACGAGCTTGCCGCGCCCCTGGGTGATGACGCCGGCCCGCTCCAGCACCGCCAGAAAGCGGCTGGCCGACTCCCGGGAGGACCCCGCCAGCTGGGCCAGGTCGGTCTGGGTTGCGGTGATCAGCACGTCGCCGTCCCCGGCGCCCTGGGCCCGGGCGGCCGCAACCAGCTCGGCCAGCGCAGCGGCAACCCGGCTCTGGACCGTCTGGAAGGACTGCCGGGTGAGCCGCTCGTTGGTCTCGCGCAGCCGGCGGCCGAGCGCGCCGAGCAGCTTGACCGCGATGTCCGGATGCGCGCGCAGCAGCCGGCGCATGTCGCCGCCCAGGATCGCCGCCGCCTCGGTGTCCGCCAGCGCCTCGATCGTCGCCGAGCGCCGCTCGTCCTCGAACAGCGCCAGCTCGCCGAAGAAGTCGCCGGCGCCGAACGTCGCCAGGGTGATGATCCGGCCGTCGCTGTGCTTTCGGACCGCCCGAACCCGTCCGTGTCGCACGACGTAGCAGGTGTCGCTGCGATCGCCCTCCCGGAATACGATCTCGCCGGTGGCGAAGCTGCGGGGGACGGTGACCGCCGCCACCTGCTCGAGGTCCTCCTCGCCGAGCGTGGAGAACACGGGCACGCTCGCCAGAAGCGCGATCGTCTCCTGGCTGGTCGCCGCCATCGTGTGATCAATACCACACGATGGCGCTGCGGCGGCTCACAACAGGTCGAGCGCGTGCTCGCGCCGGCGGCGCCGCAGGGCCCACGCCGCCCATCCCAGCAGGGCCGCCACGAGACCAACGGGCAGCAGCACGGCGAGGGCGATCAGGGAGACCCCGGCGGCGACGACGAGCACCCGGCCGGCGTCGTGCAGCGCGCGACTCAACGAGAACGGGCCGGTTGCGGAGTGGTGCGCCGGGGGCGGGTTGACCGCCTGGATCGTGAGCTGAATCTGGCTGTAGGCGACCTGCCGGTGCAGACCGTTGAGGGTCGAGACGTCGGCGGCGATCGCCGCGTCGGCGTCATGGATCTGGGCCCGGATCGCGGCGGCCTGCTGGCTGGTGGTCGCTGCCGCCAGCTGGCGCAGCAGCGACCGGCGCAGCGCCCGTGCCTCGGCGAGACGCTCCCCGGCGCCGCCGACCTGGCCGGTGATGTCGGCGCTCGTGTCGGTGCGCGATACGACATTGGCACCCGGCAGCCGGGAGAGCGCGTTGAGGGTTGCGGGCAGGTTCGCGCTCGGCACGCTGAGCTGGAAATCGGCGCCCCCGCTCGTGGTGCCGGTGGCGGTCACGCTGGAGTGGGTGACGATCCCCTGCTGCGCGCCGATCACGTCGAACACCTGCTGGGCCACCGTCCCGACGCGGCCGGGCGCGGTGGACAGCGCCAGCTGCGCGCCCTGCACGACCTGGCGATTGGGAGAGGGGGCCGGCACGGGGGCCGGCCCTGTTGATTGCGCCGCGGCGGACCCGGCCGTTCCGCGGGCCGACAGGGCGCCGCCACGACGGGAGATGTCAGGCGCCACGCGGCCCAGCGCCTGCCCCGCGGACGCGGACGTCGAACTGGAGGATGCGGCGACCGCGCTCGAGCTTGAGCTCGACGACACGCCGCCCCCGCC
>JBAWFG010000407.1:0-14571 GCA_049591655.1 Solirubrobacteraceae bacterium | reverse complement strand
CCGCCGAGGGAATGGCCGACCAGCGTCACGCGGTCATGACCGAGTGCCACCAACACGTCGCGCAATCCGGAGGCCAGCGATCCAAGCGAGTAGTCGCCGCCGCCTGGACTGGACGCACCGTGGCCGGGTAGATCGACCGCGACGACGGTGGCGTTACGAGCGAGCGGATCGATGACCGATCGCCAGGTCTCCAAAGAGCCGGCCATACCATGGATGAGCAGAAGCACCGGCCCCGTGCCCTTCTGCACATAACGGATCGAGTGACCGTGCAGGGTCACGGTCTGGTCCTGTTTGGTCTTCATGTCGTGACTCCCTCTCGGACGCCAACCACGGCGAGTGCGTCGCGAATGCATCCGTCGCGCACCTGCTCGGGGTTGATGGCCACGGCCGTCACCGCCCCCGGCACGGCCTCTTGTAGCGATACTCCAACCCGCGACAGATGCATCGACCCCATCATCTGAGTCAGCAGGCGGCCGGCGACGAACCCGGCATCGTCAACGTCGAACACTCCCTGAGTCGCCCCGACCTCGAGTACACGCTGCACGGAGCCGACGCATCTGCCCACGGCGCGCGACACCCGAAACCAGGCCGCGTCAGATAGCGTCTCGCGCAGCTCGAGGGCGGGACGACGCAAGAGCGACAGACCGCAGTCCAGGAACGCGGGATAGCTCACGCAGAAATCCGCGAACACGGTCAGAACCTGGCGTAGCGCAAGCGCCGCATCCGAGGTCACCCCCACGGCGTCGGTCTGAGCGCGCAGCTCGTCCAGATAGCTGGTGGCCGCGAGCACGAAGATCTCGTCCTTGGACGAGAAGGCGCGGTAGAGCAGAGCCTTATTCAGTCCAGCCGCCCGCGCGATCTCATCGACCCGGGCGTCCTGGGCTCCGCGCTGATCGAACAGCGCCCTCGCCGCCGAGACGATCGACTGCTCGCGAGCAGCGCGGCGGCTCCGGCGCTTCGCGGATCGAGCGGGGGTATCGGCGGCCGAGGACGTGATGCCTAATGTAACCCAAAGTGTGACTAATGGTTACAGTCAGTCGCAGCGGGAGCCCGGTCCCCGCCGCGGTCAGAGGAGCACGACCTGCCGGACGCCCTCGCCCTGCGCGAGCCGATCAAAGCCATCGTTGAGGTCCTCCAGCGTGAGTCGGTGGCTGAGCAACCGGTCCACGGGAAGGCGCCCACTGCGGTACAGCTCGATGTAGCGGGGGATGTCACGCTCGGGAATGCACGACCCCAGGTAGGACCCCTTCAGACAGCGCTCCTCGGCGACCAGCGAGACCGCGGGAATCGACAGCTGCTGTTCCGGATGTGGGAGGCCGACCGTGACCGTCGTCCCGCCGCGCCGCGTGGCTCGATAGGCCTGCGCCAGGACCGCGGCGTTCCCGACGGTCTCGATCACATGCATCGCTCCACCGTCGGTCGTTTCCTGAACGTTCTCCACCACGTCGGCATCGGCGGGCAGGGTCCACTCGGCACCCAGTTCTTGCGCGAGCTCCAGCTTCTCAGCGACCCGGTCGACCGCCACGACGCGTCCGCCGGCGTACACCGCGCCCAGGAGCGCCGCCAGCCCGACGCCGCCGAGGCCGAACACCGCCACCGAGTCGCCGGGGGCGATCGCGGCGGCGTTCAACGCCGCGCCGACACCGGTGAGCACGGCGCAGCCGAACAATGCGGCATCTCGAACGGCAGCTCGGGGCCGACCTTGACCACGGAGCGCTCAGACACGACGATCTGCTCGGCGAACGCGGACACCCCGAGATGGTGATGGACCTCCGCGCCATCGCCGGATCGCCAGCGGCGGTCTCCGCCGAGCAGCGTCCCGGCCGCGTTGGCCGCCGCCCCCGGCTCGCACAGCGCGACCCGTCCCGCGGTGCAGGGGGCGCACTCGCCGCACACCGGCACGAACGTCAGGACGACATGGTCGCCTGGTGCAAACGCGCTGACGCCGGTGCCGACCTCCAGGACCTCGCCCGCGGCCTCGTGGCCGAGCGCCATCGGCATCACGCGAGGACGCGAGCCATCGATGACCGACAGGTCGGAGTGGCATAGACCCGCGGCCCGGACAGCCACCCGCAACTCACCGGGGCCGGGGCCGTCAAGCTCCAGCGCCGCGATCGTCAACGGGCGTGAACTGGCGTACGGAGCGGAGAGGCCCATCTCCCGCAGCACTGCCGCCCGGACGGTCATCTCCGGCACCCCTCAGCGGCCCGCGCCATCACGCCAGTCGCTCCAGGCCGGTGCGAACCGTGTCGGGGATCGGGGTGGGGTGCCGGCTGGCCCGGTCGACGAACACATGAACGAACCACCCATCGGCGAGCGGACGCTGATCGGAGGCGCCGAACAGGCCGATCTCGTACCGCACGCTCGAGGTCCCCAGCCGGCCGACCCGGAGTCCGGCCATGATCGCGTCCGGGAAGGCGATCGCCGCCCGGAACGTGCAGTGCGACTCGGCACACAGTCCGATCGCGGCGCCCGCGTGGATGTCGAGGCCTCCCACGTCGATCAGGTACGCGTTGATGACCGTGTCGAAGAACGAGTAGTACTCGACGTTGTTGACATGCCCGTAGACGTCGTTGTCCTTCCAGCGCAGGGTGATCGTCTGGCTGTACGGGTAGTCATCAACGGTCGGCGCGGTGGCGGACTCGGTGGGCAGCGGGGCGTTCATCGGCGATGCATTGTTGCGTTCCGGCGACGGTCGCGCGTCGCTTCCCGACCTCCTCAGGCGGCGGGGTTCAGCTTCGTCTCGAGTCCGTCGCGCGCCTTGTCGCCGAGTCGTTTGAAGCCGAACTGGAGCAGCGGGTCGGCAAGTTTGCGGACTCCCTTGAGTTCGATCTCGGCGCCATATGTGACTTCCGTGCCACCGTGACCGTCGTCGTGGATGACGATGGTGTCTATCGACACCATCGAGTCATTCTCTCCGCGCAACACGATCTTGCGCGGCCGGTCAAGCTCGATGGTGGTGTACTCCAGGACGACGTTGCTGAGCATCGTCTCGGTGCTCACGCGAAAGATCGCGCCCACCTTGACCGGGTCATCGCCGTTGACATGGATCGACTCGGTGATGGACGGGTCCCATTCGGCGACCGATCGGAAGTCCGCCAGATAGGCGAACACCTCATCGGGCGGTCGAGGGGAGGGCACGGTTGCGGAATAGCTCGCCATGAGGGTTCCGTACCCGGCTCGGGTCGTCCCTAACACGTCGTTGAGGTTGTCGTAACGCGCCGTGCACCAGCGCCCCCGACCCACGACCCCGTCGCCGGCCCGCCGGTCGGCGGGCCGACCCGGGCCGGCTACATCGTGCTGGCGTCGATCACGAAGCGGTAGCGCACGTCGCTGGCGACGACACGGTCATAGGCCTCGTCGATCTGATCCGCGGAGATCACCTCGATCTCCGGCGGGGTGTTGTGCTCGGCGCAGAAGTCGAGCATCTCTTGGGTCTCACGCAGGCCGCCGACCAGGGAGCCCGCCACGGCACGCCGGTTGGGAATGAGGCTGAACGCCGACAGTTCCATCGGATGCTCGGGCGCGCCGAGTTCGACGAACGTGCCGTCGACGGCGAGCAGCGAGAGGTACTGGTCGAGGTCGAGATTGGCCGAGACGGTGTTGAGGATCAGGTCGAAGCTGTTCTGGAGCTTCTCGAACGTCTCCGATTCCGATGTCGCGTAGTAGTGATCGGCACCGAACTGGAGGCCGTCGTCCTTCTTGCTCAGCGTCCGGCTGAGCACCGTGACCTCCGCGCCCATCGCATGGGCGAGCTTCACGCCGATATGGCCGAGTCCGCCCATCCCGATGATGGCCACCCGCGTGCCCTTCTCGACCTTCCAGTGGCGCAGTGGGGAATACAGGGTGATGCCGCAGCACAGCAGCGGCGCAGCGACATCGAGCTCCAGCCCATCGGGGATCGCGACGACGAAGTGCTCGGTGACGACGATGTGGCTGGAGTACCCACCCTTGGTGTAATCGTCGCCGACCGGCCAGTTGTAGGTCTGCACGACGCCCTCGGCGCAGTACTGCTCCTCGCCCTTCTTGCACGCCTCGCACTTGCCACACGAATCCACGAAGCAGCCGACCCCGACACGGTCGCCGACCTTGTGGCGGGTGACCTGGTCACCGACGGCGGTGACGATGCCGGCGATCTCATGGCCCGGCACGACCGGGTAGGTGGTGTTGCCCCACTCGTTACGAGCGGTATGGATGTCGGAATGGCAGATTCCGGCGTACTTGATCTCGATTTGGACATCGAGCGGCTCGAGGTCGCGCCGCTCGATCGTGGTCTTCTCAAAGGAACCGTCCGCAGACGGCATTTGGTATCCGGTTGCTGTAGTCATCGGGCCTACACTAGGACCCCGTGGCGACCCGCCGCTGGGGGCGCTGGTGGTTGACTGACAACACCTGCCGGACTGAATGCACCAGCGACAGGCCCACCCCTGGTACGGTGGAGCGGTGCGCAGGGAGGAGGCGTAGGCGTCGTGCCGTATGTGCGGTGCACGACCTGTGGTGTGCTGAGCTACGGGCCCCGTAACTCGGTTGAGCCGACGTGCCCTGAGTGCGGGGTGCCGATCGCTCGCCCGGAGATGGTCAGCCCGGCCGAGGACAGCTACCGCCGGCTGGATCAGCTGCTGCGCCTCACACGTGAGCTGCTCGACACCGACGTCGCCTTGCTGACCGAGATCCGCGACGGCCGCGAAATCGCGCAACGCGTCGCCGGGGACTGGCCCGGCAGAGGGTCACTGCAGCATGCGTCACTTCCGCTGGAGAGCACCTTCTGTCAGCGGATGCTCGATGGTCGGATCGGCAATTACATCCGCGACGCCCGGACGGATGCTCGGGTGTCGGCCCTCCCGATGGGGCGTCAGCTCGGCGTGGGCGCATGGCTTGGGGTCCCGATCGAGCTCTCCGATATGCGCCTGTACGTCCTGTGCTGCCTGGCATGCGAGTCACGCCCCAGCCTCGGGGACCGCGAGGTGCGACTCCTCCTCGGGCTCGCTGAGTCCGTGCGCGCTGAGCTCTCCGCCGGTTATCCGCCGGCGACCAGCCTGCGCTGAGGGGTCAAACCGGCGCTGAGTTAGAAGCGCGTGCTGCCTGCGTGGGCGAGCGCGGCGGCGATCTCCCCGGCGTAGGCGTCGATTGCCGTCCAATCGCGACAGTCGCCCTCCAGCGTGTGCACCACCCTGGCGGCCATGCGCTCGCCGAGCCCGAGCGACGCCAGGTCGAGCCGGCCCCCGAACACTCGATGACCGTGTGCGCCGGTCAGCTCGGTGGGCGGCCCGGTGTCGGCCGGCTCGTCGGCCGCGGCCATGCGATCCGGGTGTCCGAGCGGGCCGGAGCTGAACAGCCACACCGGCATCGACGACAGCTCGGACGCGTTCTCGGACACGAACTCACGAGCTGTCGTCAGCCACCGGCCCATGTGGACCGCGCTTCCGATCACGACTGCGTCAAAGCCGTCAAGACTGATGACCTGCTCCAGCGGCCGCTCCTCGGCGTCAACCCCACGCCGAGCGAGGCCTGCGGCGATCGCCTCGGCGATCTCATACGTCGCGTGATGCCGCGACGCGGCCGTCACGAGCACGCGCACTCCCATGACAATCGGACGATATGCCGCGGCGGGGCGCCCTGGATCCGCCCAGAGTCCGGGTCTGGCTGCGGCTTTCTACGAGGTACGCGCGGGCCTGGGCTGTTGCCGGACCGCCGTCAGACAGCTGACCGGCGCGCCGCCCGGCGCTCGGACAGGGCGGCGACCAGCACGCTGACCTCGAACAGCAGGTACAGCGGCACGGTCTCGAGCAGCATCGTGATGACGTCGCCCGGGATGATCGCCGCGACCCCGCAGCAGGCCACAACCGCCCAGCGGCGATGACGCCGGAGCTGGCGGGGCGTGATCACTCCCGCTCGCGTGACGGCGATGATCCCCACGGGCACCTGGAACAGCAGGCCCATTGCCAGCATGATCGTCGCTGCGAACTTGTAGTACGGGCCGGCCTGAACCAGGACGTTGAACTGTCCCGCGTTGAAATTCTGGAAGAAATGCAGGGACGCCGGAAGGACGACGAGGTATCCGAACGTGACTCCGACGGCGAACAGGAGCGGAATTGCGAGGGTGACCGGCAGCATCCGCCGTCGCTGGTCGGGCTCAAACGCCGGCATCAGGAAGCCGTAGGCCTGCAGGAGCAGGACCGGCAGGGCCAGGATCAGCGCGAAGATGAGCGTGACGGTCAGCGTGCTCGTGAATGGCTCCCCGATGCCCAATGTCACCGGACGGTCACCCTGGGGCGGCGCTGACAGGCGCTGCACGTCGCGGCTGAGGTTCGCCTGGACCCCGGACAGCTGAGCCCGGACGGACGGCGAGCGGGACTCGCCGCGCAGCGCCCCGGTCACGGTCCCGAGCTGGCGTGCGACGTCGCGTGCCTCACGCTGGACCGAGTATGTGGCGCCGAGCGGTCCCTGCCCGGCGCGGATCTGCTGCTGGGTGTTGTGCGCCAGCGGCGCATTGACCAGCTTGAGCAGCTCGTGGTTCTGCCAGAAGCAAAAGCCAAACGCGATCCCGACCGCGAGCAGCGAGACGATCAGTCTCGTGCGCAGTTCTTCGAGGTGATCCACGGCGCTCATACGCTCGTCGTGGTTCACCGGGCGCAGCCCGATCGGCGCGAACGCGCCTGGCATCTGCATCGTCAGAGTCCGTCTGTCTACAAGGAGACCCGACGCGGCTAGGCGGCCGGGGTCACCGATGTCGACCCGGCATGCGGCTGCGACGCCCACTCGGTGGCGCGCTCGCGGACGGGCTCGGTCGTCGGCAGCGGGGTCGCGGCCGGAAGTGCGTCGACAGGCTCGGGGCTGTGGTCAGACGTCATGTGGCTGAGGGGCGAATCGTGCGAATCGCCGCTGACGGAGTCCTTGAAGCCGCGCAGGCCCTCGCCGAGGGACTTGCCCATCTCCGGCAGGCGCTTTGCCCCGAAGAGCAGCAGTGCGATGACGAGCAGGAAGAGAATGTGAATTGGATTGTCGAGTCCCAGCATGGGCTTGCTCCGATCGATTGATTTCGCTGCAGATACATACGGCCCGGCGTCGGGCTTGGATCACCGCGGTCCGGTTTGGACCGCGGCGTGATCACTTTTTGATCAGCGGCCCGGCGGCGGCCAGCACCTGCTTCATCGTCAGCGGCTTGTCGAACGCGCCGTTGGGTGTGATCGGCCGGCTGGTCAGCACCGCGATCGAGGCCGCGTGACGCGCCTCGACCTGGACGATCGAGCCGGCGGCGGCCAGCAGCGCCTTGTCGCTCAGCGATGGTCCGGCGCCGTTATAGGCACCGACACCGACGTTCTCCAGCGTGTAGGCCAGCTTGAGGAAGCTCGCCTGGTTGGTCACCGGGAACACGAACGTCGGCGACTTGACCGGGGTGCCGCCCGCGCCGCTGATCGCCTTCGTCAGGGCTGCCACGTGCTCTGCTTCCTCATCGCCGAACGAAGTGGCCAGCGCCTTGGCCTGACCGCTCAGGCCGACCGTCTTGCCCTTGGTCTTGTAGAAGGCGGTCTCCAGGTATTCGAGCGTGAGCGCAAAGTTGAGGATGTCGACGTCGGAGGTCGCCGCCAGGGCGTTGCCGACGAAGGGGGCGACGGCGCTGGCGCCGTAGACGGCTCCGACGCCGAGGGCACCCTTGAGGATGAAGCTGGCCCGGCTGATGCCGTGCACCTCGACGGCGTCGAGCTCCGGCGTGGCGGTGTCAGTTGTATTCACGAGAATGATGTCCTCTCTAAAAGGATCGATTGGGATCAGGCAATGAACGGCTTGACGACGGCCAGCACCTGGGCCATGGTCATCGGCTTGGCGAACGCCCCGTCGGGGGTCGGGTCCTTCTTGAGCAGCAGGTTGAACGTTGCGGCGTGGCGGGCCTCGATGCTGTGAATGGCCAGCGCCGCAGCCAGGATCTCCTTGCTCTTGATGTTCCCGGCCTGACCCAGGTACGCGGACGCGCCCAGGTTCTCGACCGACGCCGCCAGCGCCGTCACCTGAGCCGCGTTGTGGATCGGGAACTTGCCCATCGGCTCGGCGGCGGGGGTGCCCATGCTCATCGCGACCTTCTTCAGCGCGACCACGTGCTGGTTCTCATCGCCGGCGAAGTCCTTGATCACTGCCAGGTCCTTGCCGTGGAACAGTCCGCTCTTGATCACCTTGGCGTAGAACTGCGACTCCAGGTATTCCAGGGTCAGCGCGTAGTTGACGATCCCGAGATCGCCGGAGCTGGCGCTGCTCGAGCTCATCGTGCTCGTGCCGCCCGCGGCCGCCGAGCTCGTACCGCCGGCGCTCGAGGTTCCGGCTGCCGAGCTCGACGAGCTCGACGAGCTCCCACAGGCGGCGATGAACGCGGCCAGCGACGTCGCGGCGACGCCCGCGCCCATGCGCTTGCCCGCCATCTTCAAAAACCGCTTACGCTCGACGTCATCGCGCGCCAGCGTCTCGACGGCGCCGCGCTCAGACGCCGCGGATTCGGTCGTACCGGTGTCACTCATACAGCCTCCTAGACAGGTGGGATACACAACTCCGTACGGCGTCTGGGACGGACCGGATCATTGAGCGTGTGTTGAGACCGGTACCGCGGTGGGAGTGATCCGATTCGACTCGGCCTACCGAATGGGGACCATGCAGCTCCGCCCACTTCTGCTTCCCGGCCTAGCGGCGATTGTCGTGGCGGTGCTGGCGCTTGCGCTACGCAGCAGTCCATCGCAGGTATCCACCCCGGCAGCCAGTTCAGCCACCGTGACCACAGGCAAGGTCATGCTCGCGGTGCGTAACTATGACTTCCTACCGAAATCCCTAACCGTCAGGGCCGGCACTCGTGTCACATGGACAAACCATGACGCCACCGCGCATACGGCGACCGCCGACCAAGGCTCATTTGACACCGGAACGATCAACCCCGGCCGCAGCGCGACGATCGACTTCAAACACCCGGGCACGTTCACGTACCACTGTGCCTTTCACGCGTTCATGACGGCCACGATCACGGTCAAGCCATGATCCTGACCTCCGCCGAGCAGCGGCGTCTACGGGGTTTGACCGCGCTGCTGCTCGTCCTCGTCGCCGGAGTGCACTTCCAGCAGTATGTGCAGTTCATGAGCCAGGTACCTACCGTCGGCGTCCTGTTCCTGCTCAATGCGGCCGGCGGCGCCGGACTGGCGGTTGCCGTGCTGAGTGCCGACCCACGCGTTCGCACACTGGCAACGGTCGGCGCCCTCGGGTTGTCGGCCGGGTCGCTCGTGAGCATCGTGATCGCGCTGCAGAGCAGCTTCTTCGGCTACGCCGAGCCCACACTTCGCTTTCCGATCGTGCTGGCGATCGTGGTGGAGGTGATCTTGCTCGGGGCCGGGGCTGTGCTCCTGAGCCGCTCGCGGTCTCCCGTCGCCGGCGCAGGTCAGTGACGTGCGGGCGTCGTCACTGGCGCTCGGCGAGCGCGAGCTGGGCCAGCCGCTCGATGCCGGCGCGTGACCGGGCGACCGCAAGGAAGCGCTTGGCGTGGCAGAACAGCGCGTCCTGAACGCCGGTTGCGGCGACGAGATCGGGGCCATCCAGGCCACCCCACGAGGCCGGCAGGTCACGCCGGTTCTCAAACGTGCCCAGTTCCCGCGGCACCGCCTCGAGCCCGAAGCCCTGGCGCTTGGGGTAGATCACGTACAGCGCAGCGTCCGTCTCCGGGACCAGCACCTGCTTCCACGGCGCGTTGACGGGCAACACGACGACGCGTGGATCGTCGGCGGCGGCGATCGCGTCCCGCACGATTCGCGCCGAGCGGCGGCCCGCGGCAGCGGCTGCCACCTCACGGGCGAGGATGTCACGGGCAAGGCCGACGGCGGCGTCGAAGCGCTCGCGCTCCTGCTCGTGGGTCAGGGTTTCGTCCCAGCGTGCGTTGAAGCCGCCGATGATGCCGCTGATGGTCATTGGGTGCACGCCGTCGATCAGCGGCTGGGTCAGCTGTTGACCGGTGTCGTTGGCGTCAACGGCCTGCACCAGCGTGGCATCCACCGAGTCGGCAACCTCCTGGTCGCCGTCGCAGGCCCGCGCGCCGAACGCCCGCCAGACCAGGCCGAAGGACGCATACCGCACACCGTTGGGGCGGGCGCCGTCGAAGTCACGCTGGTGATGGTCGAAGTCCCCGGCCGCCGGATCGTCGCGGAGGCCGACGTCGACGCGGACATCGGCCTGGGCGACGGAGTCGCGGTCACGCGTCCGCAGGACCTCGACGGGCTCGCCGAGCAGGTGCAGCGCGGCGATGGCGAACACCTCGTCGGCGTGAAAGGAACCGTCATGGGTGGCGATCAACATGCCGCGTGACTCTAGGGCGCTAGGAGGGGTCACTGGTCGTATGCTCGGCCTGTGCCCGACCTCCGCGTCGCGATCATCGGCTACGGCCTCGCCGGACGCACCTTCCACGCGCCGCTGATCGCCGCCACTCCTGGACTGAGCGTGGCCGCCGTGGTGACCGCGGATCCCGGCCGGCGCGCCCAGGCCGCCGCCGAGCATCCGGGAGTGCAGGTGCTCGACGGGGCCGACGCGCTGTGGGCCGCCGGTGGGTTTGACGCGGTCGTCATTGCGACCCCCAACGATGCTCATGCCCCGCTGGCGAGCGCGGCCATCGACCGGGGAGTTGCCGCTGTCGTGGATAAGCCGCTGGCCGTCGATGTCGCTGAGGCCCAGGCGCTCGTCGACCGGGCGCAGGCGGCCGGGGTGCTGCTGACCGTGTTCCAGAACCGCCGCTGGGACGCCGACCATCTGACGCTGGCCCGCCTGCTCGAAGGCGGCCAGCTCGGTCGAGTGCTGCGCTATGAGTCGCGCTTTGAGCGCTGGCGACCGACCGGCACCCCAGACGCCTGGCGTGAACGGGTCCCGCCGGGACAGGGCGGCGGCCTGCTGCTCGATCTCGGCAGCCATCTCGTCGACCAGGCGCTGACCCTGTTTGGTCCCGTCACCGAGGTGTATGCGGAGATCGCCTCGCGCCGCGGCGGAGTCGCCGATGACGACGACTTCCTGGCGCTGACGCATGCATCGGGTCCGATCAGCCACCTGTGGCTATCAGCACTCGCCGCTGCCTCCGGGCCGCGGCTGCGCGTTCTGGGGACCGAGGCGGCGTTCGTCGCACCCGGGCTTGACTCCCAGGAGGACGAGTTGCGCGCCGGACGCCGGCCTGACACCGACCCGGACTGGGGTGTGCAGCCGGAGTTCCGGCGAGGGCGCCTGATCGCCGGTGAGCGCAGCGTTCCGCTCGCCGGCGAACCGGGGGACTGGCCGCGCTTCTATGCCCTGCTGCGAGACGCGCTGCGCGACGGAGGGCCGCCACCGGTCGATCCCCGCGACGCGGTGAGAACTCTCACCGTGCTCGAGCGCGCCCGCGCGAGCGCCGCTCGCCGCCAGGTCGTCCGGGTGGGCTGAGGGCGGCCAACGGGTCAGGCCCGGCGGAACGCGCGCACCGAAAGCGGCACGAACACCAGCAGCAGCGCGGCCAGCCACGTCAGGGTGCCGAGCGCCGGTCCGAGTGCGTCGGCATGGCCGATCGTCAGCGCGCGGGCCGCATCGACGACGAGCGTGACCGGGTTGACCTGGGCGAACGCGCGCACCACGCCCGGCATGTGGGTGGTGGGGACGAAGGCCGAGGAGGCGAACACCAGTGGGAAGACCCAGATGAAGCCGACCGACTGGGCCGTCTCGGGGTTGCGCACCGACACTCCCACGAAGGCGCTGATCCAGGAGAACACGTAGGCGAAGGCGAGCACGAGCATGAACGCCAGCACGACCTGCCACCACGGCTGACTGGGCCGGAACCCGACGGCGAACCCCAGCGCCAGCATCACCAGGAGGGTCACGAAGTTGGTCACGAGATCGGCCACGGTGCGGCCGATCAGGACCGCCGAACGGGCGATCGGCAGCGACCGGAAGCGGTCAACGACACCGCCCGCGATGTCCTCGGTGAGGCCGAGGCCGGTGGTCAGCGCCCCGAACGTGGCGGTCATCACGATGATCCCCGGCATCAGGTAGTCGACGTAGCTGACTGAGCCGGTGTTGATCGCGCCGCCGAAGACGTAGCGGAACAGCAGCACGAAGATGACCGGCTGCACGAACAGGTAGACGACGAACATCGGCCGGCGCAGGACCTTGCGCATCTGGCGGGTTGCCATCACCCGGCTGTCGGCGACCGTCTCGGCGAGGGTGAGCCGGCCACGCTCGCGCGCGACGGCGGTCGACGTGCTCATGCGGCCTCCAGGGTTGGGGTGGGCTCGGCGTCCGATGCTGCAGGGCGCCCGGTCAGGGAGAGGAACACGTCGTCCAGGGTGGGCTGTTCGAGCGCGACGGCGGCGATCGCGAGTCCGTGGGCGTCCAGACGCCGTATCGCGCTGGCCGAGGCGCTTGGATCGGCGACGGCCAGGCGGATCTCCCCGGTGGTCGTGTCGATCGCCGGCTGGTCACGGGTGGAAAGATCAGCGAGCAGCCCGCCCGCGGTCGTTGCCTGGGTCGGCTCGGTGACCCGCAGCACGAGCATCTCGGTACCGATCGCCCCCTTGAGCTCGCCGGCCGTTCCCTGCGCGACGATCCGGCCGTTGTCGAGCACCGCGATCCGCTGGGCCAGACGATCGGCCTCCTCGAGGTATTGAGTGGTCAGCAACACCGTGGCTCCCTCACGCCGGAGTTCGTCGACGATCGCCCACAGCTCCTGGCGCGAGCGGGGATCGAGCCCCGTCGTCGGTTCGTCGAGCAACAGCACCGGTGGTCGACCGACGAGGCACGCGCCGAGATCGAGCCGGCGGCGCATTCCACCGGAGTACGTCGCCACCCGCCGGTCGGCGGCCTCGGTGAGCTCAAAACGCTCGAGCACCTCGCCCGCGCGGGCCCGGGCCTCACGCCCCGGGAGCCGGTAGAGCCGCCCGACCATCTCCAGGTTCTCCCGGGCGGTGAGCTCCCCGTCGACGGCGGCGAACTGTCCGGCCAGGCCGATCCGGCGGCGCACCGCCAGTGGTTCGGTCGCCACGTCGTGGCCGAGGACGGTGGCTCGCCCCGCGCTCGGCGCAAGCAGCGTGGCCAGGATGCGCACCAGAGTCGTCTTGCCCGCACCGTTGGGGCCCAGCAGGCCCAGAACGGTTCCGGCCTGGACCTCCAGGTCGATCCCGTCGAGGGCCCGCTGCTTGCCGAAGTGCCGGACCAGGCCCTCGGCCCGGACCGCGGCGTCGGGTTCATTCATCACGTCGTCTCCCCATCGCGGTTCGCTTGTACTCCTGCCACTCGTCCACCAGGGCGGGCATGCGCGACTCCCACCAGGCGTAGAACGCATCGAGCTCCTGCAGGCGCGCGAGCCGGCTGGGCGGCGCCCCGTCAAGCGCGTCCAGGCCCTGGGCGATCAGCGCTCGGGCCTGCTCGGCGCCCTGGTCCTGCACCTGGTCGTCCCAGGCCTCGGGCCGGATGCGGAAGCGGTCGGCGCGTTCTCCCCGCACGTGGAGCCGGTCGACGAGCCGCATCCGGACGAGCGAGCTCGTCGCGCCGCTGATCGATCCCTTGCTGGCCTCCAGCGCTTCGGCCAGTTGGGCCGCGGTCTGCTCGACCGGGTCGCAGACGAGCAACCAGCCCAGCACCCGTCCGGTCATCTGCGGGATGCCGTAGGACTTCGCCGCCCAGGTCCCGGTCGCGTCGACGAACTGCCAGAGTTTCTCGTCCATAAGTTTCAGAGATTACTGAAAGTTCAGTGAGGACGCAACCTGGTGTGCGAGTCCGTCGGGCCCCGAGCCAGCGTGGGGCGCTGGCACGCCACAATCTCCGTCGATGTCTGCCGACGGACGGTTTGCCCCCTCGCCGACCGGCCCATTGCACCTCGGCAGCCTGCGCACCGCGCTTGTCGCCTGGCTGTTTGCTCGCTCGGCGTCGGCGCGGTTCCTCGTGCGCATCGAGGATCTCGACCGCCAGCGCTCTCGCCCGCAGTTCGAGTCCGAGCAGCTCGCCGACCTGCAGGCCCTCGGCATCGACTGGGACGAGACGCCGGTCCGGCAGTCGCAACGGCTTGAGGTCTATGAACAGGCGCTGGCCGAACTCGATGCCCTCGGGCGGCTGTACCCATGCTTCTGCACCCGCGCCGACATCCGGGCCGCCGCCTCAGCGCCGCACGGCGAACTGCCCGACGGGGCGTATCCGGGCACGTGTCGCCGCCTCTCCGTGGCCGAGCGCGAGCGGCGGCTCGCCGACGGCCGGCCGTTTGCGCTGCGCCTGCGCGCTGACGCACAGCGGATCGAGTTCGAGGACCGGCTGCTCGGGAGATGTGGCGCCCATGTCGACGATTTCGTCGTCCGGCGCGCCGACGGCGGGCCCGCCTACCAGCTGGCGGTGATCGTCGATGACGCCGATCAGAGCGTCGGCGAGGTCGTGCGTGGCGCCGACCTCGCCGATTCCACCCCACGCCAGATCCTGCTCGCCCGGCTGCTCGGCCTGACGCCGCCCGGCTACGCCCACGTTCCGCTGGTGCTCGGTGCCGACGGCGCTCGGCTGGCCAAGCGTCACGGCTCGGCGACCCCCGCCGACCGCGGCGAGCCGCCCACGCAGACC
>JBAWFG010000406.1:0-8077 GCA_049591655.1 Solirubrobacteraceae bacterium | reverse complement strand
CCGATGCGCGCCATCGCAACGACGGCCGCCTACGCCAGCGAGCACCCTTGCGCGGAGGTGATCGGCGATGCCCTGAGCGTCTCCGCGTTGCTCTGGCGCGAGCCGGCCATGGCGGGGCGGGTTGGTTTCGACGGCGAGCTTGAGGCCTATCCGCCCGACGCGCTAGTGCGATGGATCGAGTTCCAGCAAGCCGACACTCCCGGATGGTTCACAGCTGCGCGCCCGTACGCGCTGCTGATCGGCAGCACCATCGACCATCCGCAGCTCGTCTCCCGCCTCGAGCACCTCCCACACGCGTTGGTTCTCTCCCGTGGGCTGCGAGGAGCAGCCGTACTCAACCCGACATCGCGCGGACCCACATGCCGGTCCGCACCGCTCGGCCAGCTCGGGAACTAGGGCGCGAGACCAATGGCGGGCGCCCGCTCGCCCAGGTGGCTCTGCAGAACGGATCGGCGGGTCCCGGATGGGGCAGGCTGCTGCCTGTGCCCGCCAGCGGACTCACTACCACCGCAAGGCGCCGGCGCTGGCGCCGGCGAGCGGCGCGGATCCTCGCCGCGGCTGACGCTTACCAGGCATCGCTTCAGACCCACTGCGCTTGTGCGCACGAATCTCCGTCCTGGTCTGGCAGTCGCGCGGTCTCCAGGTAGAGGCGCCTCCTCCCTTGCTTCGCCACCGACACGCGTCGCCCCTAGGCGTTCCTGCCGATCACAACGGTGCCGCGAGCGGCTTCGGCGCCGCGAGGACCGGGGGCAGCGGACCGTCCACGCCGGTGTGGCGCCCGTCGTCGTAGAGGACGTGGGACGGCTTGAAGCCCTTGGCGATCAGGTAGATGCCCAGCGACAGCTCCCAGACCGCCTCCGGCAGCGTCAGGATGAACGACTCCCCGGAACTCTGGCTGTAGGCGCCGAACAACACGAGAAGCGCCGTGACCAGGGCGAGGGAACCGCCGGCAATGCCGAATTGGGCAAACCGCCGGGGAACGAGCCCGGACCGCAACATCAGGTAGCCGAGAATGAGCCCGTTCCCGATGGCGGCGCAGAATGCCGGGCCGAGCAGAAACGTCGCGTCATGGACGGCGACCAGCGACCGGCCGCTGAGGATGAGCGATGCGTGGTCGGCCCCAGCGGCGCCGGCGAGGTCTTTGCGCAGCGTCACGACCGCGAGCAGGCTGACGATGCCGACCGCGATGAGGCAGGACTCGACGACGCGCACGGTCACATAGCCCAGCGCGAGGCTCTCGCTCTGGCGCCTGAGGACGGGATAAAGCGTGACCGCCATGCCGATGCCGGCGATCAGAGTGAGGATCTCGAACAACGCCCCCACGTATACGCGCCCGTCACCGCCGGCGCCGACGATGAAGTTGGTGTGGTGCAGGACCTGGTCATACAGCCCCAACGCCGGGATGGAGATGAAGGTGATCACCATGAAGATGCCCGCGATCCGCGCGGCCCTCCTCGACGGCGGGTCCCCGGGTCGATCAAGTGGTGCGCGAAGCGTGTGCTCCGACGGCGCGGAAAGCGTCATTACCGGCTCCTTTGGTGTGGGCGGCGCGGACCGCTGAGGGTCGACGTGCCAAAGGCCGGCCGGGAGTGGGAGCCGCAACGGCTGCCCCGCCACGCATCGGGCGAGGCTTCTAGTGACCATACACCCGGAGAGAAGGGTTCCACCGAGGTTCGTGCTTGTGGCGAACTGTGGGTGCCAGGGCCAGCGTGGCCACTGGCTCTGCTCCCGTGTCGACGGGGTAGGTCTGCAATCGGGGAATGCGACATGGCTAGATTCGGCACATGACGGTTCAACGGATGGATAACGTAGGCATCGTTGTCGACGACCTACCGGCGACGATCGCGTTCTTTCGCGAACTTGGCCTTGAGCTCGAAGGCCAAGCCACAATCGAAGGAGACTGGGCGGGGCGCGTCACTGGATTGCGTGACATGCGCGTCGAGATCGCGATGATGCGTACTCCGGACGGCCACAGCCGCCTCGAGATCTCGCGATTTCTCACACCCCCTGCGGTCGCCGGTCACCGGAACGCCCCAGTGAACGCTCTCGGGTATCTACGCGGGTCAGGAGTTGCTCGCGGTTGCGGCCGTCGTCGCCATGGTCCTGGTGGTGATCCCGGTCCTGTTCTTCGGCCTTGAACTCATTCTCGTGGGTGTGCTGCTGGCCGCCGGAGTGGTGGGCGCGGATGGTGCTTGGTCAACCATGGGTGGTCCAGGCCATATCGCGCGATCCGATGGGTCCCGGCCGACAGTTGGAGTGGCGTGTGCGGGGCCGGCGCAGATCCCAGCACTTGATCGCGAGGTCACGGCCGAACTTGAGCCTGGGCGCGAACCGTCCACAGGGGTCGTGTCAAGGACGGGGCCACAGCGGCGTCACTGGCCCCGCTTCTCACAGCCGAGGTCAGCCCGACCCTTGGACGGGCCGTCCGAGATTGGCGTTAGGCCCATGTCGGGCACGCACGACCGCTCGTGGTTTGCGGCAACAGACGATCTGCCTCGAGTTGGACCAGTCTTGCGTCCGGGATCAGCGTGCTCGAGGCGCTGCCGTCTTCGCCGCGCCACCGGCCGACAACGACGCCGCCTCAAGCGACGCGGCCCGAGGTCGACGGCCATGACAGGCTGGTTCTGCGAACGAGAGAGCGACGAGCGAGACAGGGAGCGGCTTGATGAGGAGTCTGGCGGTAGTTGAGTTTCTGACCCTCGACGGGGTAATGCAGGGCTTCGGCGGCCCCGACGAAGACCGCGAGGGCGGCTTCGAATACGGCGGCTGGGGCGGTCCGTACGCCAGCGAGGAGATCGGGCAACGCGCGGGTCAGGGGATCGGCGCGACCACCGCGTACTTGTTCGGCCGGAAGACCTACGAGCACATGGCGGCCCACTGGCCAAACGAGCCCGACGAGGACCGGTTCGCACGACATCTCAATGCCACGCCGAAATACGTCGTCACCAGAACCTTGACAAGTCTCGATTGGGCCGGATCGCAGATCCTGCACGGCGACGTAGTCACGGCGGTGAATGAGCTCAAGTCGCAGGGAGATGGCTTCATCACGGTGCTTGGGAGCGGCGCACTGGCGCAGACGCTGATCGACCATGGCCTGATCGATCACTATCGGCTGTTCGTGCACCCGCTGGTGCTCGGGACCGGCAAGCGACTCTTCCGCGAGACCTCGCGTCCGCTACCGATGCGGCTGGTCGACTCTGCCGCGACCAGCACTGGCATCTTGATGCTCACCTACGAGGCAGTCGGCTCGGCACACCCTAACCACGGCACCGCGGCAGCAGCGCGTGGGAGCGGAAGGGAGTGATGCCGCCTGCCACCAATGTGCGCTGGCGGCGAGAGATGAACGTTTCCGAAAACAGGGGGGCGTGCTCTTGTCCGAGGAACGTCCGGCAGGCATCTTTGGGGTCGCATGATCACTCGGCGCACGCAAATGGTGGTGTCCAACCAGACACTCAAGAAGGGGGACCTCGAGATGGCAATTTCGTCGCAGATTCAGGAGTTCATCGATCGTCAGGCGGATGCGGCGCCAGGGAGATACGACGATCTGCGGGTGGTGATCTTCAACGGGACTCTGAAGCGCTCACCGGAGCGCAGCCACACCGACGGGCTGCTCGCCATCGTGCTGAGTATTTTTGCGCGGACCGGCGTTGAGTTCGTCGAAGTGCGAACGGCCGATCACGAGATTCCGCCCGGCGTCTGGCCCGACATGCGCGAGCACGGTTATGAGACCGACGATTTCCCCGCGATCTACCGCGACACCGTCGCGCCAGCCGACATCATCTTGGTTGCGGGCCCGATCTGGCTGGGCGATCAGAGCTCCCAGACACGGAAGATCATCGAGCGGCTCTATGCGTACTCCGGCGAGGTCAACTCAGCCGGGCAGTGGGCCTATTACGGGAAGGTCGGGGGGGTACTGACGACTGGCAACGAAGACGGGGGCAAGCACGTCAGCGCCCAGGTCCTCTATGCCCTGCAGCACATCGGACTGGTCATTCCCCCCCAGTCGGATGCGTACTGGACGGGAGAAGCTGGCCCTGGGCCGTCGTATCTTGACCCCGAAAGCGGCGGTCAGGAGAACGTGTGGACCGTCCGCAACACGGTGTTCATGACGTGGAACGTGCTGCATCTTGCGCGGATGCTCAAAGATGCCGGCGGCATTCCCGCCTACGGAAACTCCACCCGCGACTGGAACCTCTCCCAGCCGACCCACCCCAACCCCGAGTTTCGGTAGCGGCACCCAAAGCGGGTCCCGGTGAGCTGCGTACGGCTGACAGGGTGCGACTGAGCGCGGTCAGTGCTCGTTCTTGAGGTTGAAGTAGGAACCGCGGATCGTTCCAGCCAGCTTTGACTTCTGCCTCGCGAACTTGAACCGCGAAGCGAGCTCCGTGGGGACATCCATCCCCTCGGAGAGCTTGAAGCCGACCGCCCGTTTCCCGGTGTCGTTGAGGGTGTACATCACGTTGATGGACAGGCCACTCTCGTAGAAGACGTAGGCCATTCGGATGTTCTCGACCTGGAAGGTCGTCGCCTCGAGCGGGCGAGACGAGATGACGATGTCGCGTTCTTCCTTGAGGATGCCGTGCACCCAGTCGATGGTCGCCTTGGCGTCGCTCGCAGCTTCCACCGTGAATACGTGGTCGTATTTGTTCTTGAAGTAGCGGGCCTCGTTTGCCCGCAGGCCGGCGAGCGCCGCCGCTACCGGCGACGACTCCAGGCCCACGGTCGAGACGGTGTTGAAATCTACGGCGTAGGTCATGGTCTACTCCTGGGCGAGGTCCATCGCCCGCTCGATCAGCTTGAAATCCTCTCGCGGGATCTTGAACAGGCCGAATCGGAACCTGTATCCCCAGCGGTGCTTGTCCTCGATGAAGGTCAGATGGTCGATCAGCGGTCTGATGGGGGCCTCATTGCATCTGACGAACTCGACGTTCCGGCGCCACGGTGTGAACCCCGGCGCCATTTCCACCTGGTAGAGGTTGTCGTCGGCAACCCGACCGACCGCCGTGAAGGTCTGCAGTGGCTCGCCGTCTCGGAAGCTCGTCTTCGGTGAATAGAAGACCAGCCAATCACCCGTCTTCAGCCGCTTGAGTCCGGAAGCCTTGCCATGCCCTGCCTGAGTAAACCCGCCCTCGACGCCGAGCCGCACATGATCTCGGCTGATCGTGCTCACCCAGTAGGTCACGTCCGACACCCTGGGACGAGTCTAGGGCCGCGGCGTGGCTGCGGCCCCTCCAGCCGACTTCAGGTTGACTTGGCCACGTTGGGTGCAGGGCGCCGCGCGACACCGCTGGTCTCTGCCGCCCGCGCGACAGCGAGCGCGACTGCCTTGACCACTTCACGGTTGAACGCGCTCGGGATGATGTACTCGGCGTGCAGTTCGTTCTCGCCAACCGCCCCGGCGATGGCCTGCGCGGCGGCGAGCTTCATCTCTTCGTTGATCGTCCTGGCACGCACGTCAAGTGCGCCGCGGAAGACACCCGGGAACGCCAGCACGTTGTTGATTTGATTCGGGTAATCCGACCGACCGGTGGCCATGATCGCGACGTCCCCGCCGACCGCCTCGACCCGCACCTCGGGCTCCGGGTTGGCCATTGCGAACACCACCGGTCTGGGAGCCATCCCGCGCACGGCAGCGTCGGACACCGCACCCGGTCCAGACACGCCGACGAGCACGTCCGCGCCCGCCAGCACATCGTTGGCCATGCCGCGCTCGCCCGCCGGGTTCGTGCGCGCGGCGAGAACCTCGCGTACCGAGTCCAAGCCGGGCCGGCCGGCATAGAGCGCGCCATCGATATCGCACACGATCAGATTGCGCACACCGTGGGCCAGCATGATCTCGCTACAGGCCACGCCCGCGGCGCCGGCGCCGACGACCACGACCTTGACCTCCGCCGCGCGCTTTCCGACCACCCGCAGCGCATTCATCAGCGCGGCGAGTACCACGATCGCCGTTCCATGCTGGTCATCATGAAAGACCGGAATGTCGAGCTCGGCGCGCAACCGCCGCTCGATCTCGAAGCAGCGCGGCGCCGAGATGTCCTCCAGGTTGATCGCGCCGAACGTGGGCGCTAGCGCCTTGACGAAGCTGACAATCCCGTCGACGTCCTTGGTCCGCAGGCACAACGGGAAGGCATCGACTCCGGCGAACTCCTTAAACAGCAGCGCCTTACCCTCCATCACCGGCATCGCCGCCTCGGGGCCGATATCGCCCAATCCGAGCACCGCCGTCCCATCTGAGACCACCGCCACCGTGTTGCCCTTGATCGTCAGCGACCACGCCTTGTCAATGTCCTCGTGGATCGCCATGCTCACGCGCGCGACACCCGGCGTGTAGGCCATCGAGAGGTCATCGCGCGTCTTGACCGCGACCGTCCCGTTCACCTCGATCTTGCCGCCCAGGTGCATCAGGAAGGTGCGGTCAGACACGCGCTCCACCACGAGGCCGTCCAGGCTTCCGACCGCCTCCACGACGGCCTCGCCATGCGCAGCGTCCACACACGCGACTGTCACGTCGCGCACGACCTCGCCGCCGTCGACGCGCACGAGGTCGATGGCGCCGAGGATCGCGCCGGTCTCACCGATCGCACCGGCGACCCGCGCGAACGCCCCCGGCCGCTGGCCCTGGCGCACACGCATCGTGATGCTGTAAGACGCCGACGTATGACGAACGGGGACGGGGTGCGGACTCGCTCCCGCCTCTGGGGACATCGCGGCGTCGGGCCCAGCCGGGGAATGGCCGCTGTCGGGCGTCATGGCCGACGACTTGGAAGCAGCCGGCCGGCGCTGCCGTCGCCAACGTGAATTGAGCTGCGGACATCCACCCGGCTGATCGTACCCCCGCCACCTAGGCGTTGGAGGCCAGGAGCTGCGACACGCAGGTGAGTTGAAGAACTTTTTGGAACTGCTGTCACAACCTGGCGGTATGGCGCAAAGTATGGGAGTAGTGGCGCGCATTCTGGAAGATCGTTGCGGTGGGGGTCTGCTCGACGCGATTGCAGCGGGCGATGGCGAAGCGTTTGCTGGGGTATTCGCTGTATGACGCGGTCGATCGCGATGACGTTGTAGACGCTGCTGCCGGTGCTGCCGCATTGGAAGGAGCGCGAGCCGTTGCATCGCCATCGCCGCCATCGGATCGAGACCGAGTACGGGACCGTCGCGCCGTATCCGCCGGTGGCTCCGGCCAAGCCTCGGTCACGCAACCGCCGTACGGGGGGTCTCACTGATCGGGATGCTCGGTGATGATGGAGAAGCCAGACGCTGTGGGCGTCGCGCGGTCAGGAGTCGCGTGGGATCACGCGGTCGACTTCGACCGCCTCACCGGTGCGCGTGTCGAGATACACGACGATGACCGTAGGTGAACCCCCGAACCACGCGCTCAACTCGCCCTCGCCAACGAAGTCCGCGGCCCGCTGTGAGCCGTCCGGTTCCATGACCCATACGGGCTGACCCTTGTGGAACTGGCCATCGCCGACGCTCATCAGCGATGCGCACCTGGACGCTTAGCTGCGCGAGACACCATCCGCTGAGCATACGCCCGCCACGGCGCGCTCGTGAGCCTTTCCCAGGGGCGGTTGCCCGTGTTCGCTCAAGATCGAAACGCCTGGTTCACGACCGGGTTACTTGGGCGGGCGACGGCCGCTCTTAGGTTCCCGGTGCCGATGTCGAGCGCACAAAGGGGATTAGCCGATGGTCAGCCGGTCCAGTAGCGGGAATCACAGTGAAGAGACGGGGACGCAGGTCACACGGCGACGCCGACAGGCCTCGAGGACCCGTCTCGGCGTCCTTGGCCGGGCCGGCCGCGGACGCCGCATCATCGCGGCAGGCGCGACGGCCGTGGTCCTCGCCGGCGCAGGGGTTACCTACGCCGCCACGGGGTCTGATCAGAACCAGGTCGGCACCGAGTACGCCAACGGGATCCAGGTCTCCGACAACCAGATCATCAAGCCGCTTGGTGACCGTCTGGTTACCCAGTTCGGCAAGTTCATGGGCTCGACGGTCAGCCCGGACGGGCGTTTCCTCGCCGCGACGAGCACCGATAAGGGCGTCGACCTTCAGATCTTCGACCTCTCCAGCTACA
>JBAWFG010000405.1:0-12527 GCA_049591655.1 Solirubrobacteraceae bacterium | reverse complement strand
GGCCGGGACCGCCCGGTCCGCCGCCACGACCGCCGGGACCACCGCCGCGACCACCCTGGCCACCAGGACCGCCACCACGACCACCCTGGCCACCGCGACCACCGCGACCGCCGCCACCCCCACGGCCGTCACGACCGTCACGACCGCCGCGGCCGTCACGGCCACCGCGCTCGGGAGCCTGCGGGGCGGGCTCGTCCATGATCGTCAGGTCCGCACCGGTGTAACCCTCGGGCATGATCTCGCCCTTGTTGATCCAGCACTTGACGCCGATGCGGCCGAACGTCGTGCGGGCCTCGTGGAAGCCGTAGTCGATATCCGCGCGCAGCGTGTGCAGCGGGACGCGACCGTCGGAGTAGCCCTCGGTGCGCGCCATCTCAGCGCCACCGAGACGGCCGGAGACCTGGACCTTGACGCCCTTGGCGCCCGAGCGCATGGCGCTGGTGAGCGCACGCTTCATGGCGCGGCGGAAGGCGACGCGGTTCTGCAGCTGCTCGGCGATCGACTGCGCGACGAGGCGGGCGTCGAGCTCAGGGCGCTTGATCTCAAGGATGTTGACCTTCACCTGCTTACCGGTGAGCTGATGCAGGTTGCGGCGCAGCGCGTCGACCTCGGAGCCCGACTTGCCGATCACGATGCCCGGACGCGCCGTATGGATGTTGATCTCCACCTCGGTGGCGTTCTTGCGGATCGTGATGTCCGAGAGGCCCGCGTGCGACAGCCGTCCGACGATGTGCTGGCGGATCAGCGTGTCCTCGTGCAGATAGTCCGAGAAGTGGCGCTCGTTGAACCAGTTCGACTTCCAGTCGTGGATGTAGCCCACGCGGATCGATTCGGGATGAACTTTCTGACCCATGTGTCGCTTAGTCCTTTGGCGTGAGCGTGATCGTGAGGTGGCTGGTCCGTTTGCGGATCCGAGTAGCGCGCCCCATCGCGCGCGGCCGGAACCGCTTGATCGTCGGACCCTCGTCGGCGTGCACCGCCTTGACGTACAGATCCTCGCCCACGAGCTCGTGATTGTGCTCGGCGTTGGCGACTGCGGACTCGAGCAACTTGCTCCAATCCCGTGCAATCGCACGCGGCGTGAGAGCCAGGATAGCTCGCGCCTCGTCAACCGACTTCCCGCGGATGTTGTCGCACACCAACCGAGCCTTGCGGGCCGATGAACGCACGTACTTGGCCTGCGCCCTCACGACAGGCACCGGCGCGTCCGGATCACGCTGAGCTCGGCGGCGCGACGGCGCCGGACGTGTCGGCTTGGCCGGCTCAGGCTGGGAACCGGCGGCCGGGGCGCTCTCGGTCTGGGCGGCACCGCGGCTGCGGCCACGGCCACCTCGCCGGCGGCGCTTGGGCGCATCAGTTTCGGTCTCAGCGTCCGCGTCAGCAGCAGCGGCGTCGGCGTCGGCAGCGGCTTCGGGCTCTGCGGCCTCGGAGCTCGAGGCGGCGGCATCCGCGGCCGGAGCAGGCGCGGCGGTTGCGTCGTCGGCGTCAGCGTCGTCAGCGGCCGGAGGCGAGCCGGCAGCGGCGTCCGCCGCCACTCGCGCGTCCTCCGCAGCGGTGTCGTCGCCAGCAGCGCCAGCGGTGGCGCCGGACTCCGTGCCGCGCTCGACCGGATCCTTCTCAGGCGTGTCGTCAGAAGTACTCATCGCTTCTTACCCGTCCCAACATGGCCGCGGTAGAGCCGAGTCGGAGCGAACTCCCCGAGTTTGTGGCCGACCATCGACTCCGACACGAACACGGGCACGTGCTTGCGCCCGTCGTGGACGGCAATCGTGTGTCCGACCATCTCCGGGAAGATCGTTGACGTCCGTGACCAGGTGCGCACCATGCGCTTCTCGCCCGACGCATTCATGGCCTCGATCCGGCCCATCAGCCGCTCCTCGACGAACGGCCCCTTCTTGCTCGATCGACTCATCGCTTCTTCCCTCGTCTACGACCGCGCACGATGTACTGGTCGGATCGCTTGTTCTTCTTGCGGGTCCGGTAGCCAAGGGTGGGGACGCCCCAGGGCGTCACCGGATGGCGCCCCGGCGTCGTCGAACCCTCGCCACCGCCGTGCGGGTGGTCAACCGGGTTCATGGCGGTACCGCGGGTCTGGGGGCGCACGCCCATGTGCCGCTTGCGCCCGGCCTTGCCGATCTTGACGTTCTGGTGATCGGAGTTGCCAATTGACCCAACGGTGGCACGGCATTCGGCCCGGACCATGCGCATCTCACCGGAGGGCAGGCGCAGCGTGGCGTAGTCGCCCTCCTTGGCCAGCAGCTGGATGCCGGTACCGGCGGAGCGGGCCATCTGGCCGCCGCGGCCGGGGGTCAGCTCGACGTTGTGGACGATCGTGCCCGGGGGCATGTTCCCCAGGGGCAGCGCGTTGCCGACGCGAATGTCGGCGGTCGGACCGGAGAGGACGGTGGCGCCGACCCGCAGCCGGGCCGGGGCCAGGATGTAGCTCTTCTCGCCGTCGGCGTAATGCAGCAGCGCGATGTAGGCGGAGCGGTTGGGGTCGTACTCGATCTCGGCGACCTTGGCCGGGATCCCGTCCTTACGCCGCTTGAAGTCGATCTTGCGGTACAGCCGCTTGGCGCCGCCGCCGCGGTGGCGGGCGGTCTTGCGACCGTTGGCGTTGCGGCCACCGCTCTTCTTGAGCCCCTCGACCAGCGACTTCTCCGGCGAGGATCGGGTGATCTCGGCGAAGTCGGGATAGGAGACGAACCGGAGGCCCGGCGACGTGGGGTTTGGCTTGCGAATCGGCATCGTTTACTCCGGTGCCTCGAAGGCGGCCTTTTCGGCCAGAAAGGTGGTGGTACTCATCATCACTCCGGTGCCTCAAAGGCTTGGAAGATCGGAATCGTGTCGCCCTCGCGCACCTGCACGATGGCCTTCTTCCACTTGCGGGTCCGGCCGGCGGTCTGACCGCGGCGCTTGGGCTTTGACTTCACCGACGCCGTGCGGACCTCGACGACCTTGACGTCGAACAGCTGCTCGATCGCTTGGCGGATCTGGGTCTTATGCGCCTTATCAGCGACGCGGAAGGTGTACTTGCCGGCCTCTGCGAGCACGAACGACTTCTCGGAGACGACCGGGCGGATGATGACCTGGCTGGCGTCCATCAGGCGACCTCAGTCTCGTTGGCGTTGGCCCGGGCGACGAGCTCGGTCAGGGCCGACTCGGACACGAGCAGCGCCGCGGCGCCGATCACATCGGCGACACCGGCGTCGGCGACGGGCATCACAGCGACCTTTTGCAGGTTGCGGAACGACAGCCCGGCCTGGGCCTCGGACTCCGACAGCAGCACGAGGGTGGATCCGCGTCCACTCAGCGCGCCCCAGTCGGCGAGCAGACCGGCGGCCTGCTTGGTCGACGGCGCGTCGAACACGCCCGCGTCGAAGATCGCCAGCGACTCGCGCTCGGCGTGGACCGAGAGGGCTGAGCGCAGCGCCGCGCGGCGCGCTTTGCGGTTGACCTTGACGGTGTAGTGGCGGGGGTGGGGCCCGAATACGGTGCCGCCGCCGGTCCACACCGGCGAGCGCGATGAGCCGGCGCGCGCACGGCCGGTGCCCTTCTGGCGCCACGGCTTGGCCCCGCCGCCTGACACCTGGCCACGCGTCTTGGTGGCGTGGGTGCCCTGCCGGCGGGCGTTGAGCTCGGCGCGCACGGTCTCGTGCACGAGCGGCATGTTGAAGCGGGCCTCAAACGCTGTGGCGTCGAGAGTCGCGGTGCCGCCGCCGAGCTTGGGAGCGGTCCTAGGCATCGGTGCGCACCTCCACGGTGGAGCCGGTCGGTCCGGGCACGGCCCCGCGCACGAGCAGCAGGTTGCGCTTGGGCATGATCTCGACCACGGTCAGTCCGCGCTGGGTGATCCGGCCGCCGCCCATCCGGCCGGGGCCGCGGATCCCCTTCATGACGCGTGACGGAGTCGCCGATGCGCCGATCGATCCCGGCGCGCGGACGTTGTGGGAGCCGTGGGACTTCGGGCCGCGCTTGAAGTTGTGGCGCTTGATCGTGCCGGCGAAGCCCTTGCCCTTGGACTTTCCGGAGATCTTGACCTTCTCGCCGACCTCGAAGGCCTCGACCGTCACCGTTTCGCCGACGAGCAGCTCGCCGACCTGGTCACGGAACTCGACGAGATGACGGTGGGCGGAGGCGTCGGCCTTCTTGAGGTGCCCGAGCTCGGCCCTGGTCAGCACCTTTTCCTTGCAGGCGCCGAAGGCGAGCTGGACCGCCTCATAGCCGTCGCGCTCGACGGTTCGGATGGCGGTCACCGGGCAGGGCCCGGCCTCCAGGACGGTGACGCGCTCAACGCGTCCGTCGTCGAGGAAGCGCTGGGTCATACCGAGCTTCTTGGCGAGAATTGCGGTCATTTCAAACTCAGGATGCGAGACGGATCTCGATGTCCACGCCCGCCGGGAGGTGGTCCAGGCGCTGGAGGGAATCGACCGTCTTGGGGGTCGGCTGATGGATGTCGATCAGGCGCTTATGGGTCCGGATCTCGAAGTGCTCACGGGAGTCCTTGTCCTTGAATGGCGACCGGATCACGCAGTACACGTTCTTCTCCGTCGGCAGCGGCACGGGACCGGACACGGTCGCGCCGGTGCGCGTCGCCGTCTCGACGATCTCCTTCGCCGCCGTCTCGATCGCCGTGTGGTCATAGGACTTCAGGCGGATGCGGATCTTGTTTTGAGCGATTGTTGCCACGGACGTCTCTTCTAGAGCTTTCGTTTCGTTGCGGTGAAACCGCGCGAGGGGCTGCGGGGGCCGCTGGCCCATCCCACGGTGTCGTATCTGCTTGGCAAAAAAATGGCGGCGGACGGGTGGACCCGTCCGCCGCCCACTGACTACTTACTGAATGACTTCGGTGACGACCCCGGAGCCGACCGTACGGCCGCCCTCCCGGATCGCGAACCGCAGACCCTGATCCATGGCGATCGGCTGAATCAGCTCGATCTCCATCTGGACGTTGTCGCCGGGCATGACCATTTCCGTGCCCTCGGGCAGGTTGGCCACTCCGGTGACGTCGGTCGTGCGGAAGTAGAACTGCGGCCGGTAGCCGGTGAAGAACGGGGTGTGACGCCCGCCCTCCTCCTTCTTCAGGACGTAGACCTCGGCCTTGAACTTGGTGTGGGGCGTGATCGAGCCCGGCTTGCAGAGCACCTGCCCACGCTCGATGTCCTCGCGCTTGGTACCGCGCAGCAGGCATCCCACGTTGTCGCCGGCACGACCCTCGTCGAGGATCTTCTTGAACATCTCGACGCCTGTGACAACCGTCGTCGTCGTCGCCTTGATGCCCACGATCTCGACCGTCTCGCCGGTCTTGACGATGCCCTGCTCGACGCGGCCGGTCGCCACCGTGCCACGGCCGGTGATCGAGAACACGTCCTCGACCGGCATCAGGAACGGCTTGTCCAGGTCACGCTCGGGCTCGGGTATATAGGTGTCCAGCGCCTCGGCGAGCTCGAGGATCTTGGCCTCATACTCGGTGTCGCCCTCCAGCGCCTTCAGCGCGGAGCCAACAACGAACGGGATGTCGTCGCCGGGGAACTCGTACTCCGACAGGAGCTCGCGAATCTCGACCTCGACGAGCTCGAGGAGCTCGGGGTCGTCGACCATGTCGGCCTTATTGAGAAACACGACGATGTACGGCACGCCGACCTGACGGGCGAGCAGGATGTGCTCACGGGTCTGGGGCATTGCGCCGTCCGCCGCGGAGACCACCAGGATCGCCCCGTCCATCTGGGCCGCGCCGGTGATCATGTTCTTGACGTAGTCAGCGTGACCAGGGCAGTCCACGTGGGCATAGTGCCGGTTCTCGGTCTCGTACTCGACGTGAGAGGTCGCGATCGTGATGCCGCGCGCCTTCTCCTCGGGAGCGTTGTCGATCGAGTCGAACGACCGGACCTCGGTCCCGTCGCCGTACTTGTCGTGGAGCACCTTGGTGATGGCCGCGGTCAGGGTCGTCTTGCCATGGTCGATGTGACCGATGGTGCCGACGTTGACATGGGGCTTTCCGCGCTCGAACTTGGCCTTCGCCACTGTGGTCTCGCTCCTTCTAATTTCAGTTGATGTCGCTCGTCCGTGGACGAACCTAGTCAGGGTATAAGTTTCTGTCCGATCCTGCTGCTACGCGAGTCTAGGCCGCTTCCTTCTCACCGCCGACGACCTTCTCGGCGATGTGGGCCGGCACTTCCTCGTAGCGATCGAACTGCATCGTGTACGTCGCGCGGCCCTGGGTGTTGGACCGCAGGTCGGTCGCATAGCCGAACATCTCGGCCAGCGGCACGTGGCCGGTGACGACCTGGGCGTTGCCGCGCTGCTCCATACCGTTGACCTGTCCGCGACGGCGGTTGAGGTCCCCGATCACGTCGCCCATGAACTCCTCGGGCATGACGACCTCGACCGAGAATACCGGTTCAAGCAGGACCGGTTTGGCGCGCTGGACCGCCGCCTTGAGGGCGAGCGAGCCGGCGACGCGGAACGCGATCTCCGACGAGTCGGTGTCGTGGTACTTGCCGTCGACGAGGGTGACGCGGACGTCGACGAGCGGGAACCCGGCGCGGGGGCCGTTGTCCAGCGCATCTTCCACGCCCTTCTCGACGGCCGGGATGAATTCGGTCGGAACCGAGCCGCCCTTGATCTTGTTGATGAAGTCGAAACCCTCGCCGGGCGCCGGCTCGATGTCGATGTAGACGATGCCGTACTGACCCGAGCCGCCGGTCTGGCGCACGAAGCGGCCCTCGACCTTCTGGGCGGTGCCGCGGATCGTCTCCCGGTAGGAGACCTGGGGCCGGCCGACGTTGGCGTCGACCTTGAACTCGCGCATCATCCGGTCGACGAGGATCTCCAGATGCAGTTCGCCCATACCGGAGATCTCGGTCTGGCCGGTCTCCTCGTTGGTGGCGACCTGGAAGGTCGGGTCCTCCTCGGCGAGCCGGCCGAGCGCGACCGACATCTTCTCCTGGTCGGCCTTGGTCTTGGGCTCGATTGCCACCTTGATGACGGGCTCGGGGAACGTGATCGTCTCGAGCTTGATCGGCTTATCGGGGGCGGCCAGCGTGTCGCCGGTGACGACCTGCTTGATGCCGACGCCGGCGGCGATGTCGCCCGCGTAGACCTCCTCCAGCTCCTCACGGTCGTTGGCGTGCATCATCAGCAGCCGCCCAATGCGCTCCGTGCGCCCGGAGCTGACGTTGAGCACCCGCGACCCGGCGGCGAGCTTGCCCGAGTAGACGCGGAAGTAGGTGAGCTTGCCGACGTAGGGGTCGGCCATGATCTTGAACGCCAGCGCGGCGAACGGCTCGTCGTCGGAAGCCTCGCGGGTGGCGGGGGTTCCGCCCTCCTCACCCTTGACGGGCTCCAGGCCCTCAACCGGCGGGACCTCGAGCGGGCTGGGCAGGTAGTCGAGCACCGCATCAAGCAGCGGCTGCACGCCCTTGTTCTTGAAGCTCGAGCCGCACAGCACAGGGGTGAGCTTGATCTCGAGCGTCGCCTGGCGGATTGCCGCCTTGATGCGGGCGACGGGGACCTCCTCGTCCTCCAGGATCATCTCCAGCAGCTCGTCGTCGTACTGGGAGAGCTCTTCGAGCAGGTGCTCACGGGCCTCGGCGGCGCGCTCCACCTGATCGGCGGGGATCTCGACGACCTCCTGCTCCTTGCCGAGCTCGTCCTTATAGATGATGGCGTGGTTCTCGACCAGGTCGATGATGCCCAGGAAGTCTGACTCGGCGCCGATCGGCAGCTGAATGGGGACGGGGTGCGCGGCGAGGCGGTCGATCATCGTCTGCACGCCCTGCGCGAAGTTGGCACCGATGCGGTCCATCTTGTTGATGTACGCGATCCGCGGGACGTGGTACTTATCGGCCTGCCGCCACACGGTCTCGGATTGGGGCTCGACGCCGGCGACGGAGTCAAACAGCGCGATGGCGCCGTCGAGCACGCGCAGCGAGCGCTCGACCTCGACGGTGAAGTCGACATGACCCGGGGTGTCGATGATGTTGATCCGGTGGTCGCGCCAGGTGCAGGTGGTGGCGGCGGAGGTGATCGTGATCCCCCGCTCCTGTTCCTGCTCCATCCAGTCCATCACGGCAGCGCCCTCGTGGACCTCGCCGATCTTGTAGGTCCGTCCGGTGTAATAGAGGATGCGCTCGGTCGTCGTCGTCTTGCCGGCGTCGATATGCGCCATGATTCCGATATTGCGAGTGTTCTCGAGCGTGAACTTACGTGCCATGAGTGAGATGTATCCGAAGCGGTTGAATGGGTGGGCTGCGTGGGCCCGACGGTCAGCCTGCGGTCATGAAAAAGGGCCCAGTGGGCCCCATCACGACGCGGCTGTCGGCGACGGGCGGGGACTATCGGTTCGGGGTCTCCATTGATTGGATTCTCCGCACCCGGGGACGGGCACAGATGAACGCGTCCGAACCCGAGGCGGACATCGAATATAGCAGAGGCCCTCGCCCCCCTGGGGGTCCTGGGCGGGGCCCGGCGGGCCGCTCCGGAGCCCTGCTGACGGCCGTCGCTGGGGCCGGCGTACTCGGTGCCGTGCTGCTCGTCGTGGCCGAGTTCACGCCGCTGGCGCACGTCGCGTCAAGTGCCCGCAACGCTGCCACCGTAGCGTCCATCGGCACCGGTGCCCACAACTCCTACGCATTGCTGCCGGTGGCGTTTCTGGCGGCGGCCCTGTCGCTTGCCGCCCGGGCCGGCCGGGGACGGCTGGCGATGCTCGCCGTCGGCGTGCTCGGCCTGGCAGCGCTCGGCATCGCCCTGATTGGTGATCTCCCGGCCGCGCAGGCGACCGGCCTGGTCGGTCACGCGGGCGGAGGGTATGTCAGCGCCGCGGCGAGCCCGGCCATCGGCTTCTATCTCGAGACCCTGGGGGGCGTGGTGCTGCTGATCGCCGCCGCCTCCGGGGTGTTGCTCTCCCCAGGCGCCGGCAACCCTCGCGCGGCTCCGCCCCCAGGACTGGTTTCCGGCCCAAGACGGTCCGCTTCCTGACCGACTGGCCGTTCTCAACGGTTTACCAACGTCCGGCACGTTACATTTAGTCAACGCGAGGGTTGCCCTGCCGCAGCCCCCGGTCCCGTGCGGTGGGGCGCCCTCGCGTTTTCTTGTTCGCCATCATCCGCTGCCGGCTGTCACAACGCGGTGAGTCTGAGCGAGAAACGGTGTGATGATGTCGAGCACCGGTCATGACGACGACCTGCTGACCGGCTTCGCGGCTGGCGATCCGGAGGCATTCGTCGCCTTCTACCGTCGGCATCTGGCGGCGGTGCTGGGCTACTTCCTGCGCCGCACGGGTGATGCCGAGCTGACCGCCGACCTCACCGCCGAGGTGTTCGCGGCGGCACTGCTGGCCGCCGAGCGCTATCGACCCGGCGAGGAGCCGGCGCTCGCTTGGCTGTACGGGATCGCCGCCCACAAGCTTGCCGACAGCCGGGGATCAGTCGACCGAGAGCTGCGTGGTGCCCGACGGCGTCGCGTCGGTGACGCTGAGGTTCCCGGCCGTCGGAGCCCGGAAGGCCGCCACTGCGACGGGATCGGTGGTCGGCAACGTGTTCGTGGCCCGGCTGCCTGCGAGTGAGGTGGCCAACGCCCGCAATGCCCCCGTGGAGCCGACGATCATCTGGCGGGCCGCCGACGGCCGCGTCATCAAGACGATCACCGTCCCGAGTCCCGCGGCGGTGGCCGCCCTGTGCCGCCGGCACCCGACCGAGTGTGCGGCGATGGCGTCCGCGTTCTCCTCCGGGGGCTCGTCGAGCGCCAGTTCGAGCGGCGGCCTCAGCCGCGGCTCCTCGGTCACCACCGCCCCGCGATAACTTCCACCACCGTGCCGCGGCGGCGGGGCTGGTGGAGATCATTGCGCCCAGGACGCGAGTACTTCCTTCGTCGCCCCGAGGGGCGGCGGCAGATGGAAGTTATGAGGGCTGCACGCGGTCGCGCGCTGCCAGACCCCGGGAGTTAGGCCAACTACCAGCGGTAGTGCGCGAAGGCCTTGTTGGCCTGCGCCATGCGGTAGATGTCGTCCTTGCGCTTGAACGCGTTGCCCTGCTGCTGAGCGGCGTCGAGCAGTTCGTGGGCGAGCTTGTGGGCCATGTCACGCTCGCGGCGGGCGCGGGCGAACTGGACCAGCCAGCGGACGGCAAGCGTGCGGGCGCGGCGGGAGGGAACCTCCACCGGTACCTGATAGGTGGCGCCACCGACGCGGCGGGGACGGACCTCCAGCACCGGGGTGAGGGCCTTGATCCCGGCCTCGAGCGCCTCGACGGCGTTCTTGCCGCTGCGCTCGGAGAGAATCGCCATCGCGTCATAGACGATCCGCTCGGCGGTGGACTTCTTGCCGTCGAGCATCACCTTGTTGATGACCTGCTGGACGAGACGGTTGCGGTAGACGGGATCGACGTCGATCGGGCGGACCGCTGCGGCAGCGCGACGGGGCATTACTTGGCCTTGACCCCGTACTGGGAGCGTGCCTTCTTGCGGTCGCCAACACCGGCGGCATCAAGCGTGCCGCGGATCACCTTGTAGCGGAATCCGGGAAGGTCCTTGACGCGACCGCCGCGCACGAGCACGACCGAGTGCTCCTGCAGGTTGTGGCCCTCGCCGGGGATGTAGGCGCCGACCTCCATGCCGTTCGTGAGCCGGACACGCGCAACCTTGCGCAGCGCGGAGTTCGGCTTTTTGGGCGTGGTGGTGTAGACGCGGGTGCACACGCCACGACGCTGCGGGGCGGCGACCTTCTTCTTGCGACCCTTGCCGGACTTGAGGCCCGGGGTGGCAAGCTTCTTCTTCGGCGCGGTGCGCCCCTTACGGATCAATTGGCTGGTAGTCGGCATGCGGGTTGGGAAGTTAGCAGGCGGCCGGGGTCGCCGGCCGCCTGCGGAATGTGGCGCCTAGGCGGGGACTCCGGCGAGGGCCGCGTCGACGTCGACGGGCTTGACACCGACCGCCTCGGCGACCGGCGCATAGGTGACCTCGCCGGCGGCGACGTTGACGCCGAGCTTGAGCCCGGGGTTCTCGGCGACCGCGCCGTGAACGCCCGAGGAGGCGACATGCACGACATAGGGCATGGTCGCGTTGGTGAGCGCGTAGGTCGAGGTGACCGGCACCGCGCCGGGCATGTTCGCCACGCAGTAGTGCGTGATCCCGTCGACCTCGTAGGTCGGATCGGTGTGGGTCGTCGCATGGGAGGTCTCAAAGCAGCCCCCCTGGTCGATCGAGACGTCGACGAGCACCGCGTTGCGCTTCATCAGCCCGAGCTGGGCCCGCGTGATGACGTGCGGTGCCCGCGCGCCGTGAACGAGCACCGCGCCGATCACCAGGTCGACGTCGGGCAGGCGCTCCTCGATCGACAGCGTGGTGGCGAAGCAGGTGTCCGCCCGGCCGCCGAACGCGATGTCGAGCTCGCGCAGACGGTCGATGTTGCGGTCATAGACATAGACGGTTGCCTCCATGCCGAGGGCGATGAACGCCGCGTGCATGCCGACGACGCCTCCGCCGATGACCATCACGTTGGCCGCAGCCACGCCGGGAACGCCACCGAGCAGGATGCCCCGGCCGCCGAGCGGCTTCTCCAGCATGAACGCGCCGGCCTGAGTGGCGATCTTGCCCGCCACCTCCGACATCGGCGCCAGCAGCGGCAGGCGGCCACGGCTGTCCTCGACCGTCTCATAGGCGATGCACGTCGCCCCGGACTCCATCAGCCCACGGGTGAGCGCCTCGTCGGCCGCGAGGTGCAGATAGGTGAACAGGACGTGATGGGGCGCCAAGCGCTCCACCTCGACCGGCTGGGGCTCCTTGACCTTGACGATCATCGTCGCCTCGCCGAACACGGCATCGGCGTCGGGCAGGATCGTCGCGCCCTGGGCCGCGTAGGCCTCGTCGGAGATCGACGAGCCCTCGCCGGCGCCGCTCTGGACGAACACCTGGTGTCCGGCATCGGCGAGCTCACGCACGCCCGCGGGCGTGAGCGCGACCCGGTACTCGTCGGTCTTGATCTCGGTGGGGACGCCGACCTTCATGCCACCAGCTCCCGGCCCCGCAGAGCCAGCCAGAACTCGATCCGGTCACGGGCCGAGGACAGGTTGCGCCCCGTCAACTCCTCCACGCGCCGGATCCGGTAGCGCAGCGTGTGCCGATGGCAGTAGAGCCGCCGGGCGGCCCGCTCCCATTGGCCGTTCTCTTCAATGAACGCTTCAAGCGATCGCATCAGTTCACCTCCGTAGTGTCCCTCGCTGGCCTCGATTGGGCCGAGGATCGAGTCACAGAACAACCGCAGCGCCTCATCATCCTGCAGCGACAGCAGCAGCTGGAAGGAGCCGAGGTCCTTATAGGTGGCCACGCGGGGCACACCATGGGCAGCCGAGCTGCCGTTGCGGCGCCCATCGGGCGCGCCGCCGTTCACACCGAGCGCGAGCGCTTCGACGGCGCAGCGTGCCTCGTGGAAGGTTCGTCGTGAGTCAGCGCCCGAGACGGGCCGTCCGGCGCCGGCGCTGACCGGCTCACCGGTCGCCGCCGCCACCCGGCCGGCGACGCGTCCGGCCAGG
>JBAWFG010000404.1:0-1750 GCA_049591655.1 Solirubrobacteraceae bacterium | reverse complement strand
GGATCCGAGCGCGTCGAGCTCGAGCAGGAACACCGCGGGGCGGCGGTCGGTCGCCGCGGCCATCTCGTTGACCTGGCGCTCGAACGTCGGGCGTTCAGCGGCGATGTCGGCCGCCGTCGGGCAGCCGCCGAGCGCGGGGTGCATGAAGTAGGTGTTGAAGACCGGGATCGAGCCCCGGTCGGCGGTGAGGTTGTGGCAGAAGATCTTCTCCGCCTGGCCGAAGATGGCGCCGGGGCCGCCGCCCTCGGAGTAGATGCTCAGGCGCTGGGCCTCCGGCTGGCCGGCGATCTTGGCCAGCTCGGCCACCCGGTGGGCGAGGCCATGGTTGTGGGCCAGTTCAGCGGCGATCCGCCCGTGTGTCAGGCGCTCGTAGAAGCGCGCCCAGGACTCACTGACCGGGATCCTCTTGGGATTGAGGCCGACCAGCTGGGCGATCATGCTCGCCGCGGCGCCCTTGGCCGGTCCGGGCACAAAGAAGCGCGCTCCGTTGAGGGGGTCGGCGCCGGGGGCGGCCGGCAGCGCCAGCGGATTGGACGGATCACGCGTCGCGGAGTAGGGCTCCGGGCACTGCTGGGCATCGGCCGCGTGCGCGGCGGCGGGGTGCGTCGCGGCGGTGGCGCCCGACGGCGACAGCGGCCCGGCGGCGGCCATGACCGCCAGCACGAGTGCGCTGACGGCCGCGAGGAGGACGGTGCGGGCTCGGGAAGATGTCATTGATGACGTATCGACGCGACACGGGTGGCTATAAACACCCGATTGTGGTGCGTTGTGACTTTTGTCCCGCTTTGCGCGGGTCAGGGTGTCGCCAAAGCTCTCGCGAGCGCGGTGCTTTAGCCTCGCCGCCTATGAGTTCGTGCCCCGCGGCCAACCTCCTCGAAGGGCCCGTGTGAGCGTGCCCGGGGGCGGAGCTGACTGGAGCGGCCGTCGCCTGCACTTCGTCGGCATCGGCGGGGCCGGAATGAGCGGTCTGGCGCTGATCGCTGCCCAGCTCGGCGCGTCGGTGACCGGGTCTGACCGGGCCCCGTCTGCCTACACCGAGCGCCTGCGCGAGCACGGGATCGAGCCGGTGTTCGGCCACAGCGCGGCCAATGTCCCCGACGGCGCCGAGGTCGTCTACTCCACCGCCATCCCGGCCGAGAACCCCGAACGCCGGGCCGCCACGCGGGAGCTGCACCGCGCCGACCTGCTCGCCGAGATGGCGGGGCTGCGCCGCTGCCTGGCGGTGACCGGCACCCACGGCAAGACGACGACCTCGGCGATGGCGGTCCACGCGCTACGCGGGGCGGGGCTTGATCCCGCCTACGTCGTCGGGGGCGAGCTGCGCTCCACGGGCTCAAACGCCGGCTGGGGGACGGGGGAGTGGATCGTGGTGGAGGCCGACGAGTCCGACCGCTCACTGCTCAAGCTCACGCCGGAGATCGCGGTGCTCACCAACGCCGAGCTTGACCATCACTCCACCTATGGCTCGCGCCTTGACCTCGACGAGACGTTTCGCACCTTTATGGCCCGGGCCGGCGACCGCGCGGTGGTGTGGGACCGCCCGGCGCTGCGGGCGCTGTGCCCGCCCGGCGCCGTCGCCTACGACGCTCCCGACGCCGTGCTCGGCCCCGACGGCTCACGCTTTGACTGGCGCGGCATCGAGGTTGCGCTGGCGGTGCCCGGCGCCCATAACGCCGTCAACGCCGCCGGAGCGCTGACCGCATGCGCGTTGGCCGGCGCCGATCCGGTGGCGGCCGCCGCCGCGCTGGCC
>JBAWFG010000403.1:0-1980 GCA_049591655.1 Solirubrobacteraceae bacterium | reverse complement strand
ATACAGACGCTCGGACCGTCGCCGGCCGGCGAACGCCGACGCCCGACCGGCCCTGCTGCTCGACGCCAGCTGGTACGGCACCCTCGCCGCGGCCCGCGATCTTGGCCGCCACGGGGTTCCGGTGATCGTCGGCTATGACCAGCGCGCCGCGCCGACACGGTTCTCCCGTTACGCCACGGCCACGGTCCCCTGCCCGCCGACCGCCGACGCTGAAGGTCTTCTTGCCTGGCTGCGTGGCTTCGGCCGGCGAACCCCGGGGTGCGCGCTCTATGCGACCAGCGACGACGTGGCGTTTCTCATCGCCGCGCATCGGGAGTCACTGTCTGAGCATTTCCACCTGTATTGCCCATCGCTCCCATCGCTGCTCGGCGTCCTGGACAAGGGCCGGCTGTCGGCACTTGCCGAGCAGGCGGGACTCGACGCCCCCCGCGTGTGGGCCCCGGCCGGCGAGCCGGAGCTGACGGCGATGGCCGGCGAGATCCCGATGCCGGTCCTGATCAAGCCCCGCGCACAGATGCTCGCCCGCGTGTGGACCAAGGGCATCAGGGTGACCCGCCGTGAGGATCTGCTCCCCGCCTGGCGCCAGGCCCGTGCCGCCGTCGACTTTCATCCCCACGTCCTCGCCGTCGCCCCCGAGGTCGACGCCCCGCTCATCCAGGCGCTGCACGACGCGTCGGAGCGCATCTACACCGTCGACGGCTTTGCCGGCGCCGACGGCGAGATCCTCGGCGCTCTGGCCTGCGTCAAGACGCTGCAGCTCCCGCGCCGGTCGGGTCCCGGGATCTGCTTCGAGGCCGCTGAGCTGGACCCCGTGATCCGCGAAGGGCTTGAGCGGATATGCCGTGCGACCGGCTTTCACGGCGTGTTCGACGCAGAGTTCATGCTGGAGGGCAGCCGGCGGCTGCTGATCGACTTCAACCCGCGTTTCTACAACCACATGGCCTTCGAGATCGATCGTGGCCTGCCCCTGGCCTGGTACGCCTACCTCGCCGCCACCGGGCAGGAGGAGCGACTGCGCGCGGTGGCTGCCGCCGCCCGCCCTCAGAGCCCCGCTGAGAGCGGCGTCTACAGCCACCGGCTGCTGATGCGGGTGATGCTCGCCGCACAGCTGCGCGGTCGTGGAATGAGCCGCGCCGAGCGGTCGCGCTGGCGGGCGTGGCTCCACGAGCACCGCCATGCCATCACCGATCCGGCCGCCGCGAGCGGCGACATCGGACCGGCGATCGCCGACCTCGCACACGTGTTCGACAAGCACGTCCTGCGGCTGCTGCGCCAGCGCAGCCGCTCCTGACCCCCGTCAGCGCAGGCGCCGCGGATGATCGCGGACGCGCTCGGGCCCCCGCGACCGGCGGCTGGGGCGCCGGCTCGACCCGGGACGCTCAGGCGCGGCTGGCGACGCGGCACGCTCCCGGTCCTCGCTGAGCCCGACCTCGTAGAACACGAGGCTCATCAGGCCCACCAGACCGACCCCCACCAGGCCGGTGCAGATCGTGCCCCCGGTACCACCGGGGATCGCGGCCCCGCAGGCCACCCCGGCAAGGACGAGGAACACACAGGCGCCGTAGCGCAGCGCACGTGAACGCCTGGTCATGCGTCCACGTGCGCCGCTACGGGGAATGATCCGCTCGTCGGCTAACCCTCGTCGGAGGAGTCGCCGTTATCGGCCGGGATGTCGAGGTCGGCGAGCTCCTCGGCGAAGCCGAGAGCCGACCCGCCACCGTTGCCGATGTTCTCCAGATCGGAGATATCGGCCTCGATGCCACCGCCGAAGCCGGTCAGCGACTCGCCGTCGGCGAGACCGAGCTCGGCCGCCAGATCGTCGTGATCGAGCAGGCCGACCTCGTCGATCCCACGGGGGAGCGGCTCGGAGGGCTCGATCTCGATCCGCCGGTAGCGCTTGAGTCCCGTGGCAGCCGGGATCAGCTTGCCGATGATCACGTTCTCCTTGAGCCCGTTGAGGCGATCGATCTTGCCCTCGAG
>JBAWFG010000402.1:0-4618 GCA_049591655.1 Solirubrobacteraceae bacterium | reverse complement strand
GCTCGGGTGAGGTCCTGGATGTACTGCGCTATCACGGCCGCATCGGTGCGGGCGGACCGGGGGGCCTTGACGGCCGCTTGAACTGCGTGAGGTGTGCTGTGCGGTCTCATATGCTTTCCGGTGGTGTTCTTTGTACGACGAGTGTCGTACGATAGCAACAAGTACGACGTTTCTCGTACAACGGGCGCAAGGTTCGTACAATGGGAGGGGCAATGTCCACATCAGCCACTGAATCCATCGCGCATCCCACTCGCGGCGAGCTCGAACTGGGCGCCGTTCTACACGCGCTGTCAGACCCGGTGCGCCTGCGCATCGTCGGCGAGCTCGCCCGCACGGAGAGCGAGTACACGTGTGGGAGCTTCGCCCTCCCGGTCACCAAGTCCACGTGCACCCACCACTTCAAGGTTCTGCGCGAGGCCGGCGTCATCCAGCAACGTGCCCAGGGCACGACGCGGCTGAACCGCCTGCGTCGGGAGGACCTCGAGGCACGCTTCCCCGGGCTCCTGGCGACGATCCTGCAGGCCGCCCAGGCGGCCCAGTTGACCGCCGAGGATGCGGCGACGGCCGCTGTTGTCGCCGAGGCCCAGGCCTCGGCTGCTGCCGCCTGAGCTCGCTGCGTTGATCACGCGGTACACACGCCGGGAGCTCGGCGAGGCCTGGTCGGACTTCGCGCGGTTTGACGCGATGCGCGAGGTCGAGGTCGCCGCCTGCGAGGAGATGGACGGGCCCAGCGAGGCCGACCTGGCCGCGATCCGTGCGGCGACGTTCACCGTCGAGGCGATCGATGAGCGGGAGAAGGTCACCGACCACGACACCGCCGCATTCGTCGATGTCCTGTCGGAATCGGCTGGCCCGCCCGGACGCTGGATCCACTACGGGCTGACCTCCAGCGACGTGCTCGACACCGGCTTGGCGCTGCAGATCAAGCGCGTCGGGGAACTCGTCCTGCCCGATGCTCGCCGGCTCGTGACCGCGCTGGCGGCCAAGGCCCGCGAGTACGCCGACACCCTGTGCGTCGGGCGTACCCACGGGATCCATGCCGAGCCGACGACGTTCGGGATCAAGCTCGCCGGCTTCGCGTTTGAGGCCGATCGGAACGCCAAACGGTTGGAGCGTGCCTTCGCCCAGGCCGCCGTCGGCGCGGTCTCCGGCGCCGTCGGGACCTACTCGGCCACGTCCCCGGAGTTCGAGGCGAACGTCCTCGGGCGCCTGGGTCTGGAGCGCGAGCCGGTCTCCACCCAGGTGGTGGCCCGTGACCGCCACGCTGAGCTCCTGCAGGCGATCGCGCTCGCCGGTGCCGGGCTTGAGCGCTTTGCCACCGAGATGCGCCACCTCGCGCGGACCGAGGTCGGCGAGGTTCGCGAGCCGTTCGGCCGCGGCCAGAAGGGCTCAAGCGCGATGCCCCACAAGCGCAACCCGATCAAGTCCGAGCAGGTGGCGGGACTGGCCCGGGTGCTGCGCGGCAACGCCGCGGCGGCGACCGAGAACGTGGCGCTGTGGCATGAGCGGGACATCTCGCACTCCTCGGTGGAGCGGATCATCCTGCCCGACTCCACGATCCTGCTCGACCACATGCAGCGGCGGGTGCTGGCATTGGTGGAGGGGATGGTGGTCGACGCGGCCCGCATGCGGGAGAACCTGGAGCTGACCCACGGCGCGCTGTTCTCCCAGCGGGTCCTGCTCGCCCTGGTGGCGGCCGGCGCCACTCGGGACGACGCTTACCGGATCGTGCAGCGCCTCGCCCAGCAGGCGCTCGACGAGCGCGTCCCGCTGCGCGGCCTGCTGGACGCCGACCCCGCCGGGGAGGGCCTCGATCTTGACGCCGTCTTCGATTACGCCCCGTTCGTCCGCAACGCCGGCGAGATCATCGCCCGGCTCGACGAGATCGCCCCCTGAACAGCCGACCCCGCCCGACAGTTCGCCGTCAGGCGAGCGGATTTCACGTGCCCCGACAGTTCGCCGAAGGCGAACTGTCAATGGAATCGGCCTCCGGCCGATTCCACCGCTAGCATCGCGCTCATGGCTGCCGCCCTATCCGGTCTTCCGCTGCTCGCCTCCGGCAAGGTCCGGGAGATATACGACCTCGGCGACGAACTTCTGATCGTCGCCTCCGACCGGATCTCGACCTACGACGTGGTGCACCCGACGCCGATCCCCGGCAAGGGAAGTGTCCTCACCGGACTGTCGGCGTTCTGGTTCGATCGCACCACCTCGATCGTTCCCAACCATGTCGTCTCGGTGACCGACGGGGTCCCGGACGAGGCCCGCGGTAGCGGCATGGTGGTGCGCAAGCTGGAGATGCTGAGCGTCGAGTGTGTCGTGCGCGGCTACATCACCGGGTCGGGCTGGAAGGACTACCAGGCGACGGGCAAGGTCTCGGGCCACACGCTGCCCGAGGGGCTGCAGGAATCAGACCGCCTGCCCGAGCCGCTGTTCACGCCGAGCACCAAGGCCGAGGTCGGCCACGACGAGGCGATTGACTTCGAGGGAGCCGTCGAGCTGATCGGCGATCGCACGTTGGCCGAGCGGGTCCGCGACGTCTCGATCGCCCTGTACGAGTTCGCCGCCGAGCACGCCCGCAGCCGCGGGATCATCCTCGCCGACACGAAGTTCGAGCTCGGTCTGGACGCCGAGGGCACGCTCACGATCGGGGACGAGATCTGCACCCCGGACTCCTCACGGTTCTGGCCGGCCGATGAGTACGAGCCCGGCCGGGGCCAGCCGAGCTTCGACAAGCAGTTCGTCCGCGACTGGGCCTCCTCGACCGGCTGGGACCGCAACCCGCCCGCGCCGCCGATCCCCGACGATGTCGTCGCGCGTACGCGGGAGAAGTACGTCGAGGCCTATGAGCGGATCACCGGCGAGTCCTTCGACGACTGGCTCGCCCGCACCCGGGCGTGACTGGCACCTAGTGCGCGCGCGCGTATTGGTCAAACCCAAGGCCGGGATCCTCGACCCGCAGGGTCAGGCGGTGGAACGTGCGCTGCCGGCGCTTGGCTTCGCCGGGGTGCGCAACGTCCACGTCGGCCGGCTGATCGAGCTCGACGTCGACGATCCGGCCCGGCTGCCGGAGATGTGCGAGCGGCTGCTGACCAATCCGCTGATCGAGGACTACACGATCATCGAATCCGTTGACTCGCCCGGCGGCGATTCCATCGGCGGTTCGCCCGGCGGTGTGGAATCGGCTGGCGCCGATTCCATTGACAGTTCGCCTGGCGGCGACGTGGAATCGGCTGGCGCCGATTCCATTGACAGTTCGCCTGGCGGCGAACTGTCGGGCCGAGCCGCCGACGGTGCGGGAGGCTCATGAAGTTCGGCGTGATCCGCTTCCCCGGGTCGTGCGACGAAGTCGACGCCCAGCTGGCGTGTGAGCGCGTTGGGGAGGCGGTCATCCTGTGGCACGGCGACCGCGACCTCCACGGCGTCGACGCGGTGGTTGTCCCCGGTGGCTTCTCATATGGGGACTATCTGCGGGTCGGAGCGATCGCGCGGTTCGCTCCGGTCATGGAGGAGGTGGCCGAGTTCGCCCGCGCCGGCGGTCTTGTGCTGGGGATCTGCAACGGCTTTCAGGTGCTGTGCGAGGCCGGTCTGCTCCCCGGGGCGCTGCTGCCCAACACCACGCTGCGATTCATCTTCCGCCAGGTTGAGCTGGAGGTCGCGAGCAGCGACTCGCCGTTCACCGGCACCTGTACGCCGGGTCAGCGCCTGTCGATCCCGGTCAAGCACACCACGGGCCGCTACTACGCGCCGCACGAGCAACTCGCCGCGTTGGAGGCCGGCGACCAGGTGCTGCTCCGCTACGCGCCCGGGGAGAACCCCAACGGGTCGCTCAATGACATCGCCGGGGTCTGCAACGAGGCCCGCAACGTGTTCGGTCTCATGCCCCATCCCGAGCACGCCGTCGACCCGCTCACCGGACCGACCGGCGGGCTGGCGATCTTCGAGTCGATCCGTGCCCACATCGCCGACCACGCGCTCGCCCGGTGAGCGCCCCGCCTGTGGCCGGCGCCACCCCCGCCAGGCACCGTGAGCTGGGGCTCACCGACGCCGAGTACGAGCTGATCGTCTCCGGCCTGGAGCGCCAGCCCAGCGACACCGAGCTGGCGATGCTGTCGCTGATGTGGTCTGAGCACTGCGCCTACAAGCACTCCAAGAAGCTCCTACGCCGGCTGCCCACCGAGGGCCCGGCGGTGCTGATGGGCCCCGGCGAGAACGCCGGCGTTGTCGACGTGGGCGGCGGCCTCGGGGTCGCGTTCAAGGTCGAGTCCCACAACCATCCCAGTGCCGTTGAACCGTTCCAGGGCGCGGCCACCGGTGTCGGCGGCATTCTGCGGGACGTGTTCGCGGTGGGCGCGCGACCGATCGCAGTGCTCGATTCGCTGCGCTTCGGCGAGGTCGCCGAGTCCGGGCGCTCGCGCTATCTCCTGGACCGCGCTGTCGGCGGCATCGGCCATTACGGCAACTCGATCGGCGTCCCAACGGTCGGCGGGGAGATCTACTTCGAATCCAGCTACGAGCAGAACTGCCTGGTCAACGCCATGTGCCTCGGCCTGGCGCCCCACGAGCGCCTGATCCGGGCTGCCGCCGCGGGACCCGGCAACGTGCTCGTGCTGTTCGG
>JBAWFG010000401.1:0-1915 GCA_049591655.1 Solirubrobacteraceae bacterium | reverse complement strand
CGACGAAGCTGTGGCCGAGCGCCGCGCGGCCGACGAGGGTCCCGTCGCATGCGTCGGTGGCAGCGAGCACCGCGGCGAGCTCGCTTGGCGCGGCGGTGATGCGGGCCAGCGCCTGCTCAGCGGACCGCTGACCGGCCCGCTGGCGCTCCCACAGCTGGCCATCCTCGCCGGCGACCTCGACCTCGGTCAGCCCGTGATCGGCCATCAGCCGCGCGGCCCGGGCGGCGCGCCGTGAGGCCTGGGGGCCGGCGCAACGGGCCAGCAGGCCGCCCCGGCCCGATCGCCAGGCGACGTCGAGCGCCTCGAACTCCAGGGGCGCGGCGGCGAGCTCGATCGCCGCGCTGCTGAGCTGCTCCGGGTTGGTGGCGGCCCCGAGTGCGGTGATGCTGAGCTCGTGCAGCGGGTGCAGGCGGACGTTGACCGAGAGGATCAACCCGAGGGTGCCGAAGGCGCCGGAGAACAGCTTGGCCAGGTCATAGCCGGCCACGTTCTTGATCACCTTGCCACCCGACTGAGCGATCGTGCCGTCGCTGAGGGCGACCGTCATGCCGACGACGAGGTCCCGGGGAGCGCCGTAGCGGTGGCGCAGCGGGCCGCAATCAGCGGTGGCGACCACGCCGCCGATCGTCGGGCCCGGCCCGTCGGTGCCGAGCGGTGGGTCGAGCGCCAGCATCTGCCCGGCGGCGGCGAACGTGCGCTGGGCAACCGCCAGGGGCACCCCGGCCTCCAGCGTGGCGGTGAGATCCCCGGCGTTGTGCTCGACGACCCGGTCCAGGCCGGTGGTGTGCAGCTCCAGCGCGTCGGCGGGCGTGGCACCGCCCCAATACTGCTTGGTGCCGGCGCCCAGGATGCGGACCGCGCGGCCGTCGGCGCTCGCCGCCGCCAGGGCCTCGGCGGCCCGGTCAAAGCTGGGAGGAGCGGTGCTGCTGGCGGTCGCCACGCCGGTCGGCACCTAGAAGCGCTCGGCGATGCCCGCGCGTTCGAGCGGGTGCTCGCGGTAGGGACCCGGCACCTCGCCGCACAGCCTCGGCGTGGGCATCACCTTGCCGGGGTTGGCGAGGCCGTGCGGGTCAAAGGCGCAGCGCAGCCGCTGGAAGGCGTCGAGATCGGGCTCGGAGAACATCGTCGGCATGTACCCCTTCTTGTCGACACCGACGCCGTGCTCGCCGGTGATCGAGCCGCCGGCATCCACGCAGGCCTTGATGATCATCCCCGCCAGCTCCTCGGCTCGTGCTGCCTCGCCCTCCACGCCTGAGTCGTAGCAGACGAGCGGATGCAGGTTGCCGTCGCCGGCGTGGAACACGTTGGCGACCCGTAGCTCGTAATCGGCGGCGAGGCCGTCGATCTGGCGCAGCACCTCCGCGAGCCGGGTGCGGGGGATGACGCCGTCCTGGACGTAGTAGGCGGGCGCGATCCGCCCCATCGCCGCGAACGCCGCCTTGCGGGTGCGCCAGATGAGCTCGCGTTCGCCATCGGACTGGGCGATGCGCACGTCCAGCGCGCCGGCCTCGACGCACAGGGCGGTGAGCCGCTCCAGCCCCGCCATGCACTCCTCGTGGGGCCCGTCGAGCTCGACCAGGAGCGCCGCCCCGGCATCCTGGCGGTAGCCGGCCCCCGTGGCCTGCTCGGCGGCCTTGATCGACAGGGCGTCCATCATCTCGATCGCTCCGGGGACGATCCCGGCGTCGACGATCGCCGATACGGCATCGCCGGCCGCGCCGGTGTCGGCGAAGAAGGCAAGCATCGTGCGCACCGCCTCGGGGGCCGGAATGACCCGGAGCGCGATCCGGGTCGCGACCCCGAGCGTGCCCTCGGAACCGACGAACGCCCCCAGCAGGTCATAGCCGGGCGCGTCCCGGTCCAGCCAGACCATCGTCCCGTCGCTGAGCACGACCTCCAGGCCGGTGACGTAGTT
>JBAWFG010000400.1:0-26345 GCA_049591655.1 Solirubrobacteraceae bacterium | reverse complement strand
TCGTGAGACCGTGCGCGAGCGCTACGCGGAGGCCGCCCGGGTCGTGGTGTCGGGAGCGTCGAGTTCGTGCTGCAGCACGGTGAGCACCACCGATGAGGCCGGCAACGAGGTGTTCGGCGCAAGCCTGTATGACAACGCTCAGGCGGAGGGCGCGACGGCGACTGCCGTGGCGGCGTCCTTGGGCTGCGGGGTTCCGACTGCGGTCGCTGACCTGCACGAGGGCGAGACGGTGCTTGACCTGGGGTCGGGCGCGGGCGCGGACGTGCTGATCAGCGCCCGGCGGGTCGGGTCAACGGGCAAGGCGATCGGCCTGGACATGACCGATGAGATGCTGGAGCTCGCGCGTGCCAACGCCGCCGAGGCGGGCGTTGAGAACGTTGAGTTCATCAAGGGCTACATCGAGGACATCCCGCTGCCCGACGGATCGGTCGATGTGATCGTCTCCAACTGCGTGGTGAACCTGTCGGGCGACAAGCCCAGGGTGCTCGCCGAGGCCGCGCGGGTGCTCAGGCCCGGCGGCCGATTCGCGGTCTCAGACGTGATCGCCAGCCCGGACATGGACGACGCCACGCGCGCGGACATGGTCGCCTTCACCGGCTGCATCGCCGGGGCGCTGACCGAGCAGGAGTTTCGTTCGGGCCTGGAGGCTGCGGGCTTCACGGATATCGAAATCCGCGAGACCCACAAGGTTCACGAGCACGCCAGTTCGGCAATCATCCGCGCGCGCCGGCCCGACGCTGCTGCGGCGGCACGCCGGGTGGAGTTGTATGAGCCGGCGATGTGCTGTCAGAGCGGGGTATGCGGGCCGTCGGTTGACCAGCAGCTCATCGACGTGCGCGAGGACCTGCGCTGGGCCGAGACCCAGGGGGCGCTGGTCGCCCGCCACAACCTGTCGTCTGACCCCGACGCGTTTGTGGCCAACCCGAAGGTCACGGGTCTCATGGCCGCGTTCGGCGAGGACGCGCTACCGGTGCTCGTCGTCGACGGGGATATCGCCATCCATGGCCGCTACCCCTCACGCCAGGAGCTCGCCGGAGTGCTGGCAGTCACGGCCCCGCCCGTCCTCGAGGTCTCGCAGAGCATCGGCGGTGGGTGCGGATGCGGGCCCGGTGGCTGCTGATGAGTCTGGCCGCACCGGACACCCTCCCGGCGCTTGAGTGGGCCAACTGGGGCACGCGCTACCTGTTCTTCACCGGCAAGGGCGGGGTCGGGAAGACCACGACCGCCAGCGCAGTCGCCGTCGCGCTGGCGGATGCCGGCAAGCGGACGCTGGTCATCTCCACCGACCCCGCCTCCAACCTCGATGACGTGTTCGGCATCGCCGCCTCGCCAGAGCCGACCGCGGTTCCGGGCGTCACGGGTCTGTGCGTCGCCAACCTCGACCCCGAGGCGGCGGCGGAGGCGTTCAAGGAGCGAGCGGTCGGTCCCTACCGCGGCGTGCTGCCGGAATCGGCGGTGCGCAACATGGAAGAGCAGCTCTCCGGGGCGTGCACGGCCGAGATCGCAGCGTTCAACGAATTCACCGCGGTCCTGGCCGCGCCCCAGCAGACAGCGGAGTTTGACCACGTCATCTTTGACACCGCGCCCACCGGCCACACGCTGCGGCTGCTGACGCTGCCCAGCGCATGGAGTGGCTACGTCGCCGAGCATCCCGCCGGCGCGAGCTGCCTCGGTCCGCTCGCCGGCCTTGATAAACAGCGCGAGCAATACGCCAGTGCGGTCTCAACGCTCGCCGACCCAGGCCTCACGACCCTCGTTCTCGTCTCCCGCGCCGACGCCGGAGCATTGCGCGAAGCGGCCCGCGCCAGCACCGAGCTCGCCGCCCTGGGCGTCGCCAACCAGCGGGTGGTCATCAACGGTCTGCTGCGCGACCCGGGCGATGACCCGACCGCTGTCGCGTTCGCCGCGCGCCAGACGGCCGCGCTTGACACAGCGCCCACGCAACTGGCGTCGCTACCTGTCGCCGGGGTTGAACTCGTCGCCGGTGACGTGACCGGTCTGGCTGCGCTGCGGGCGCTGACCGCCGCCGCCACCGACACCCACGTGGCCGACAGCCCGCCGGGCGAGGTCGATCTTCCCGGTCTTGACGAGCTGCTCGATGAACTCAGCGCGGCCGGTAACGGCGTGGTCATGACGATGGGCAAGGGCGGGGTCGGCAAGACGACCCTGGCCGCGGCGATCGCGGTCGCGCTGGTCGACCGTGGACACGACGTCACCCTCTCAACGACCGACCCGGCGGCGCACATCACCGAGGCACTCGCTGACACCGCGCCCGAGGGTCTGGTGGTCGAGCGCATCGACCCCGCGGCGGAGACCCTTCGCTATACCGACGAGGTCCTCGCGGCCGCGACGGGCCTTGACGACGAGGGGCGGGCCCTCCTGGAGGAGGATCTGCGCTCCCCGTGCACCGAGGAGATCGCGGTCTTCCGCGCCTTCGCGCGGACAGTCGATGCCGCACGGGAACGGATCGTCGTCCTCGACACCGCCCCGACCGGGCACACGCTGCTGCTGCTCGACGCCGCCCAGAGCTACCACCGCGAGGTGGCCCGCACCAACGCCGAGGTCCCGGCGGAAGTCTCGCAGCTGCTCGCCCGCCTGCGCGACCCCGAGTTCGCCCGGATGCTGGTCGTGACGCTGCCGGAGTCGACACCGGTACATGAGGCCGAGCGGCTTCAAGCCGACCTGCGCCGCGCGGGCATGCAGCCGTTCGGCTGGGTGGTCAACAGCTCAATGACGACCACGGCGACCATGCATCCAACGCTGCAAGCGCGCGCCGCCGGCGAACTCACTCACATCGAGCGCGTGCGCGCGCTATCCAGCGGGGGTGTGTGGCTGGTGGGCTGGCAGCACCAGACGCCCGTAGGGACCGACGCACTACGGGAACTCGCCGCCGGGAACACCGTGGGCCAGCTGTGATCCGCGTCCGCGAGTCCCCACCCGGCCGCCAGTCGACCGCTCCCGCTCGAGCCGTTGCTGCCGGGCACTCCAACTACTCAGAACGCACCACCCCGACACACACGTGAGCTTTTCCATGCCCCACCTGCTGGAAACCGAGGAGGCCATCTGATGAACCCGCACCTCAACAGTGCTCTGACAGTGGCTCGCCAATCCGAGCTTGAGCAGCAAGCGGGCTGCTGCACGCCGGCGGCCGAGCACCGTCGCGCACTCCGGCGCAGTCTGCGTGAGCGCCTCACGGCACAACGAGTTGCGGCCAGGCGGCCAAGCGTCTGCTGCACCTGAGGGCGACAACGCGACTGAACGACCATCTACCGGGGAGTTGTCATGAAGTACGTGCTCTTTGTCTGTAACCACAACGCCGGACGCTCGCAGATGGCCCAAGCGTTCTTTGAACGCCTGGCCCCAGACGACATCGGCGCCGAGTCGGCCGGCACCCAGCCGGCCCACGCCGTATGGCCAGAGGTGGTCCAGGTGATGCGAGAGGTCGGCATCGACATCTCGCACCGCAGACCGCAGAAGCTGCTGCGGGAGATGCAGCTGCACGCCGACTGGGCGGTGACGATGGGCTGCGGCGACGCCTGCCCGTACGTGCCCACGACTGTTGAGGCGTGGGACATTCCGGATCCGGCTCGGCGACCGATTGACGAGGTCCGGGCCATCCGCGACACCGTCGAGGCCCAGGTGCGCGAGCTCGTTGACGAGCGGCTTGACGCCATCCGCGCTGACCGCACCGCCCATCAGCTGCGACTGGCGGAGCTGGTCGCCCAGCTCGATGACGAGTTCGCGCAACGGCGCTCCGCCGGCGAGATACGTGCCTGTGCCGACGCCGTCCTTGACCAGTACGACGACGCGCCCGTTCGCTCCCACATCCTCACCCTCGCCTACCGACAGACACGGGACTGTCTGAAGTCCGACGTGTGCGACGTGCTCGCGGTAAAGCGATGAACGACAGGACCGTCAGGGTACGCGCCGACTCCATCGGGAACCTGCCGGCCACGCTCGGGGTCGCCGCGTGACTGTCGCACTCCCGCGCCGTGCCGCCGCGGAGGCCATCGGCACCTTCGCCCTGGTCTTCGCCGGCTGCGGAGCGGTCATCACCGACGTCCAGCGCCACGGCGCGCTCGGGGTCGTCGGCGTGGGCGTGGTGTTCTTCCTGGTGCTCGTGGCCGCAATTGCCTCCCTCGGCCACGTCAGCGGCGCGCACTTCAACCCCGGGGTGAGCCTCAGCTTCTTTCTCACCCGCCACCTGCCCGCCCGCGACCTCCTCGCCTACTGGGCGGCTCAGTTCGCCGGCGCCACCCTCGCGGCGCTGCTGCTGCTCGTCATCTGGCCAGGGCACCCCGCCGACCTCGGAGCCACCGTGCCCAGCATCCCGGTCGGCCGTGCCCGTGTCGTTGAGGTTGTCCTCACCGCCTTGCTGATGCTGGTGATCATGAGCGTCGCTACCGACACGCGGGCAGTCGGCGCCCCCGCTGCGCTCGCTGTCGCCGCCGCCGTTGGGCTGGCCGCGATCGCCTTCGGGCCGCTCACCGGCGCCTCACTGAACACCGCCCGTTCCTTCGGGCCCGCACTCGCGTCCGGTCAATGGCACGACTTCTGGATCTACATCGCGGGGCCCCTACTCGGCGCGCCAGCGGGCGCGCTCACCTACCAGTTCATCCGCGGCGAGCACCCGCAGCCGCCGCGACTCGCCGTCCACACCGAGGAGAGCCCCGATGGCCACAGCACTGTTCGTCTGCCTGCATAACGCCGGGCGCTCACAGATGAGCGCCGCGCTGTTTGAGCGCGCCGCCGCGGGACGCCACCACGCGCTCTCGGCCGGGACCACGCCGGGTGAACGTGTGCACCCCGAGGTCGTAGCGGTCATGAACGAGCCCGGCTTCGAGATCGACCTCTCAGACCGCAAACCCCGGTTGCTCACCCGCGAGCTCGCCGAGCACGCCGACGTCGTCGTGACCATGGGCTGCGGCGACCAATGCCCATACATCCCCGGGAAACGCTACATCGACTGGGACCTCCCCGACCCCAAAGGCCGACCGATCGACGAGGTGCGCACCACCCGCGACGACATCGCCCGATGCGTCGCCGAGCTCGTCTCCGAGCTGGACCGCGCCGGGGACTAGATCAACTCACAGACGGCACCAGACAGCACACAAGCACGTCGGTCGCCGCTCAAACCTCGGCTGATGAGCGATCCATTCGCTGGCCGGCTCCAGCGGCGGCCTCGATCCGGAAGCGATACAGGTCGCCCGCTCAGCCGGGCGAGGGTTCGCGTCGCAATGCGATGGAGGTGGCCACGTCAACGAAGCTGCGGGATGCCGTCGGTCGTGCTGCTCGTAGGGAGTGTCCGAGGGGTAAGGCGGACCGGGCCGATTGTGGCCTCTGTGCTGTGCTGAGCGTCACGATCGGGTTGGTTGCAGCGGCGGTTTGGGTGTGTCAGAGTTCCGTGCGTGAGGGGTTGGGGGTGGTTAGGAGTCGCAACTTGCCTTCGGCTGTCGGCTCGGCGAGGTGTGCGGTGGGTGAGTGTCGTCGGCGGCTTGCTGGCGTGGCTGTCGGTGGGTTCCGGGATCGCTGCGGCGACGAGCAGGAGCGCCTACGTGCCGGAGGATCTGAACTCCAACGCGACGGTGTCGCAGTTTGACATCGGGGCGGCTGGGGGGCTGTCGCCGAAGTCGCCTGCGGTGGTGACAGCTGCTGACACGAACGCCCATGATGTCGCGATCGCTCCGGACGGCAAGAGCGTCTATGTGCTGGCTTCGCCCACGGGCAGCGGCGACGTGTTGCAGTACAGCGTGGCCGCGGGCGGATTGTTGTCGCCCAAGACGCCTGCGTCGGTCGCGGCCGGCACCAGTCCGGACGGGCTCGCGATCAGTCCAGACGGCAAGAGCGTGTACGTCGCCAATCAGCTCAGCATTTCGCAGTACGACGTTGGTGCTGGTGGCGCGCTGTCGGCGAAGATGCCAGCAACCATCAACGTACCGGGCGCGAGCCTGCAGCAGGTCGCGATCAGCCCGGACGGACGGAGCGTCTACGTCGTCGACTACGCCGGCGGGGACGTGTTGCAGTACGACGTGGGCGCGGGCGGCGCACTGTCGCCCAAGACCCCCGCGACGGTCGCGTCAGGCACCAATCCGGAAGGGATCGCGGTCAGTCCCGATGGCACGAGCGTCTACGTCGTCAATCGCGGCGAGAAGGACGTCGCGCTGCTTCACGTCGGGGCCGGCGGAAAGCTGTCGAAGGTGGGCACGACAGTCGCCGGTAGCGAGCCGACCTTCGTCGCGGTCAGCCCGGACGGCAAGAATGTGTATGTCGTGGACCGCAACGGCGGCATTGCTGCTGGGGCGGTGTTGCAATACGACGTCGGGTCCGGTGGCGTGCTGTTGCCCAAAACTCCCGCCTCGGTCACGGCCGGATTGAATGCGGACGGGATCGCGATGGGTCCGGACGGCAAGAGCGTCTATGTCTCCAATAACCAGAGCAGCGACGTCTCACAGTACGACGTCGGATCCGGGGGCGCGCTGTCGCCGAAGACACCGGCGACGATCGCGGCGGGGCTCGGAGCTGCGGGAGTCGGGGTCGTGCCGGACCAGGGGCCGGTGGCGTCGTTCACAGCCAGCGCCGCACCGGCCGGCTCCCCAACCAGGTTCGACGGCTCGACCTCCAGCGACACGGATGGAACGATCGCCCGCTACGACTGGAGTTTCGGCGACGGGACGAGCGCCGCAGGCGGCAGCGCGACGCCGACGCACACCTACAGCGCTCCCGGCACGTACACGGTAAGGCTGACGGTGACCGACGATGGCGGCTGTTCGACCGCGATCGTGTTCACCGGGCAGACGGCCGCCTGCAACGGGGGGTCCCCAGCGACCACGACCGCCACTGTGGGGATCGCCAAAAGGAAGGCGGGTACAGGTCCCGGATCCCGCGTGCCGCGGTTCAGCGGCGTGTTCGAGTCGGCACGCCGCTGGCGCGCGGGCAACGCGCTGCCCCGGATCGCCCGCGCGCGTAAGCTGCCGATCGGAACGACGTTCGGCTTCACGATCAACGAGTCCGTCAGGATGCGGCTCGCGTTCACGCGGACCATCCTCGGCCGACGCGTGAGCCACCGCTGCGTTTTACAGAACAAGCGCAACAAGCCGAAGCCCAAGTGCACGCGCACCGTGACCGCGGCAACGTTGACGTTCACCGTCGGCGCGGGCAGCCACCGAGTCCGGTTCCAAGGCCGTGTCTCAAGACACAAGACGCTCGCGGCTGGGCGCTACACGCTGATCATGACCGCCACCAACGCTGCCGGTCAGCGTCGCAGCGCGAAGCTGAGGTTCACGATCGTCAAGAGGTAGGCGCCACCGAGCGCGACCCCCTGGGAAGGCTCGAGGCTAGCCGTCCCGATCGCGCGGTCCTCCCACGCGCGCCGATGGAAGCGCTCCTCGCAGAAGGGGAAGCGGGCGGCTGCCCGTGGGCGGAAGTGATCCGCATGCCGCCGCGCGGCGGTGCCCTCATCTCAGAACGAGTCGGTGTGGAGCGAGCCGTAGGCGAGCGCAGCAAATGCCGGCGCTGCGCGGCCCGCGCCGGGGTGGGCGTGGTGGTGCGGGTGCGACAAATGGGGCGCGCATTTTGTGGCCCTCGAGGGGCATGCGGCGCGGCAGGTCTAGGAGCCCCGGGTCCTGCTCTTTGCTCGGTCAGTCACCCGCACCGAGTAGAGCATCTCACTGATCGCCGGTGAGCGCCAGGGGTCAGCCGAGGTCGGCTGTGCGGGCGGGGCGGGCGTCGAGGTCTTTGCCTCGGAGGCGGTAGCTGTCGGCTTTGAGCGACAGGATTTCGGAGTGGTGGATGAGGCGGTCGATCATCGCGGTGGCGGCCATGTCGTCGCCGAAGATCTCGCCCCAAGGCGCTGAACGGCTTGTGGAGGTGACGATCAGTGACGCGCGTTATCAGAGCGTCATAGCGGGCCAGTGGCCGGATCTCGACCTCGACCTCGTGACGCTGGCGGCGCTCCTGGTGTTGGCCTTCCAGCCGGGTTTGATGCGCGGGATCGATGATCGTTTGCCCGCCGGCGAACACCCGGCGATGGCGGCCGGCGAGCTCGCCGGTGTCTAACACGACCGCGGTGACCTGGTCTCAGAGGTGCTCAAGCGCGCAACTCCCGCCGCGCGGCAGTCCCTGCGCGATCTCGGTACCACTGAGCCCCTGGCATGGGTGCTGGAGGCGGGCTCGTGCTGCGGCTTTACTCGCGGGCTGGACCTGTGTTTTCGGGCACCAAGAGGTAGCGTCGAGCCATTGTGCTGAGCGCCGCGACGAAGGTCGCGTCGTCGTCGGCCGGGGTCGCGAAGCCTGGTCCGTACATCGTGCGCAACACGAGGGCGGAGAAGACGGTGTTGAAGAGGGCGGCGGTCGCTGCCTCAGGGTCGGGATGATCGATCTGCCCGCGGGCGTGGAGCAGCACCGTGCTGAACTGCTCACCAATCTCATGGCTGTAGAGGGTGCCGCGGCGGTAGATCTCGGGGTGGACGTTTGACACGAGGACGACCGAGCGAAGGAAGGCGGCGTGGCGGAGAAAGACACCGGCGAGCGCGTGAACGGCCCGCTCGACCAGTTCGGGGGCGCTCAGGTCTCGCCATCGAGCGTCGTCGGTGAACTGCGTGTTGTCGTCGCGGACGCGCTGCATCCCGTGCTCGTAGACGGCGAGGAACAGTGCGTCCTTGCTGGCGGCGCGGTCATAGATCGCCCGTGGGGCAACGTTCGCTCGAGCGCACACGGCGGCGATCGTGAGCGCTTCGTAGCCGCCGTGCTCAAATAGCTCCATCCCCGCGTCGAGTACGCGGGTCCACGCCTCGCGACTGCGCTGCTGGAGCGGGGGGCGGATCCGAAGTGCATCACTGACGGGCGCGTGCGTAGGGTCGGATTGACGGTCCCGTTGGTCACGTCGGGCGGGCATGCGGCGGAGGTTATTGACGCCGGGGGCCACGGCGGCCATACTAAACCGTAGTAGGCACTACGGTTTGGGCCAGGGATGGATTTCCTGAAGCCCATGGCGCCTTGAGTCGAGGAGAGAGCGATGACCACTGAGACGATCCCGAGTTCCGATCTGGATCCGTTTAGCGACGCGGCGCTACGCGATCCGTGGGAGCTCTACCGCGACCTGCGGGATCGCGGCCCGGTCGTGTACTTGCCGCAGTACGAGCTGGTGGCGGTGATGCGCTACGCCGACGTCCGTGCGGTGCTCGGCGACTGGGAGACGTACTCCTCGCTCTCGGTCGGGCTTAACCCCGTGTTCAACGAGATGGCCGGCCAGAAGGTCGAGACCAACATCCTGATGGCTTCGCCGCCCGCGCATCATCGCCTCCGCGCCGTCCTCGGCGAGGATCTCGCGCCGCGGGGGCTGCGCGAGAAGCTCGAGCGCATCGTGACCGATCGCGCCGAACTGTTGGTGGACAACCTTGTCGCCCGCGGATCGTTTGACGCGGTGAGTGATCTGGCGCGGCCGTTCGTGATGGGCATCATCTACGACCTCAACGGGCTGCCCGAGAGTGGGCGCGAGCGGTTCTTCGACTGGGCCTCAGCGATGTTTGACGCGCTCGGTCCGATGAACGAGCGCACCCAGCTCGGCCTGCGCGGCATCGGCGAGATGTTCGAATGGCTGGCCACCGAAGCCGGCCCTGACCAGGTCCAGGCCGGCAGTTGGGCTGCGACCATTTACGACGCTGTCGACCGCGGAGAGATCCCAGGGGCCACGGCACACGAGCTGCTCTCGACATACATTGCCCCGGCGCTCGACACGACGATCCATTCGCTCGCATGGGCGATCAAGCTTTTCGCCGAGCACCCAGAGCAATGGGCCGCATTGCGCAGCGACCCTGATCTCCTGCCCGGGGCATACCGGGAGGTGCTGCGGATCCAGCCGCCCGTGCACCACTTCGGTCGCCGGGTAGAGCGCGATGTCGAAATCGACGGCGTGACCGTACGCCAGGGAACGCACCTGATGATCTCCTACGCGTCCGCCAACCGCGACGAGCGCTACTGGACCCGGCCAGACGAGTTCAACATCCGCCGCGAGAACGTCAGACAGATGGCCTTCGGATACGGCATCCACGCCTGCATCGGTCAGGGCCTGGCGCGACTCGAGGGACACGCGATCCTCACCGCCCTCAGCCACCGCGTCGACCGCTTGGAAACCGGAAACCCAATCCCGTTTCTCAACAACCTCGTACACGGCCTCGCCAGCCTCCCGGTCACGACCTCATAGCCACGACCCCACCCACTGACGACGGCACGCGGAAAGGCGTGCCCCGTCGCACCGGGTTCGCATTCGTCGCTGCGGCCACCTAAGCGGGCGAGCGCTCGGCGACCTCTGGGTCGCTCGGGGTCGCCGGCGCCGGCCACTGCTCCGCCACGTTTGGCACCGTCGCGGCACCGGGCGTCGAGCGCCCGGGTACCCGCGGAATCACGAGAGCAGGACGCGACCGCGTCAGCCCACACAGTCCCGAGAGCGCCAGATGCAGGGGGCGTCCCACCCGTCGCTGGTGCCGCCCCTCCTGCCCATGCAACTCCTCCGCGGCGCGCGGTGGGCGCTTACGAGTGCGTTGCGCGACGAGCGCTTGCGGACGTCGGCCCCGCGGGCCCCAGGCCTCTGCGGCTGTCGCACTTGTGTAGCACGTAGCGCTACGCTTGGGTGGTGTCTCGTGAGGTCTCCGTCCGCGATCTGCGTAACCACACCAGCGATGTGGTGGCGGCAGTGCGGGCGGGCGAACGCATCTCGCTGACGGTCAACCGTCTGCCGGTGGCCGACATCGTCCCCCACGCGGCATCCCCCAGCCCATGGGTGCCGTCCAGCATCCTGCGCGCGATTCTCGATGAGGCCGGCACCGACCCGGAGTTGATGGCAGACCTGCGTTTGGTGCGCGAGGACGTCATCGACGACGCATGACCCGCGCGGTCGCCGACACCTCGGTGTTCATCGCCCGAGAAGCCGACCGGCCATTGGGCGAGCTGCCAGATGAGATAGCGGTCTCGGTGATCACCGCGGCCGAGCTCGAGCTCGGCGTGTTGCGCGCTCGTCACGCTGACGCCCGCGCGGCCCGGACTGCGACGCTTGTCCGAGTGCGCAGCAGTTATCCGCTGCTACCGGTCGACGAGGTCGTTGCCTCCTGCTATGCGCGCCTTGCCGATCAACAGCTTCGTGCCGGAAGAAAGCCGCGACGCCACGACACCTGGATCGCGGCCACCGCCATGCGTCACAACGCGGCCGTGCTCACCCAAGACCACGACTTCGCAACATTCGACACCGTCGAAGTCGTCTACGTCTGACAGCTCGGCGACCAGCTTCATCGCACCCACCCACCAGCAGTCACTCCGCCGCGCGCCCGCCCGACGTTGACTTCTGCTTCAGCTCGACTCGAGGGCCGAGCAGGGGCACCTGAGTCAGCTGGTGGTGCCATCGCGTGAGCTCCGTTCCCTACGGAATGGTCGGGCCACGAATTAGCCGCTCAAGATCGCCCGGACATCTGCGGCCACTGCTCCGTGCGCACAGTGGCTGGCGGCGAGTGGCTGCTGCCCAGGCAGGCCCCTCCTCGCGGCGAGCAAGCAGAGTGCCCCTATGGCTGCTGAAGCGGCACTCTCGGGCAGCGCCGCGCTAGCCATCGTTTCCGCGCGGAGGAGGGGTGGGTTGCGTCGCATCCAGATGCTCGTCCTGAGGTCAACACAGGGCTTGGAGCAGGGTCAGGATGAACCCCGCCCTGGCGCTCGGCAGTCGTGAGGGTCAGTATCCGCTCCGGTGGACGCTCCGATCGAGCTTAGGCAGTTGCGCTATTTCGTCGCCGTCGCCGAGGAGCTGCACTTCGGCCGCGCGGCGGAGCGTTTGCATATGTCGCAGTCGCCGCTGTCGCGCGCGATCCGTGAGCTTGAGCGCGACCTCGGGGTGGTGCTGTTTGTGCGTACAACGCGCCGAGTTGAGCTGACCCCGGCTGGCACGCTTCTGCTCGAGCGCTCGCGGCGGGCGCTGGCCGAGATCGACGGTGCGATCGCCGAGGCTCGGCGTTCCGCTAAGCCCGAGGAAGGGGTGCTCGCGGTGGGCTGGGGCCCCTTCAGCGGGCCGGTAGTGGCGCGCATGGTCGAGGCATTCGCGGAGGAGCATCCGGAGCTGTCTGTGCGTCTCCAGGAGGAGGTCACTCCGGAATCGCTCCGGCGGGTTGGCGCGCACGAGCTCGCGGGTGCCGTGGTGATGGAGTCGCCGGCGGCGGCGCCCCGGCACGGCGTCCGCGTGGACACGCTCAGGGATGAGCCGCTGCTGGCGGCGTTGCCCGACTCACACCGCTACGCGCGCGAAAGGGAAATCTCGGTCGGAGCATTCGCCGCGGAGTGCGTGCTGCTCCCGCGCGAGCCCACGGGGCAGATGTTCAACGCGTGGCTGAGAGCGTTGTTCCGTACGCACGGATTCGAGCTCGACCACACGATGACGAGCGCGAGCGCGCCCTGGGATCGACGCATGCTCCACGTGGCGAGCGGCGAGGCCGTTGCCGTCGTGGTTGGCGACTGGGCGGAGTCGATGCCGAACGTTGTGACGGTTCCGTTCGCCCCGCCGATGACCTTTCCGACCGACCTGGTCTCAAGCTGGCCACCGACCGAGAGCGTTGAAGCGCTGGTCCGGACCGCGCAGCGGGTCCGCGACGCCGAAGGCTGGCTCACGGTGCGAGCCGCGGGCACCCAGCTTCCTAGGGATTGAGTCACAAGCGGTCTGGATCCGGGATCAATCGGACTTTTTCACCCGCGCGATCCGACGTAGGCTCGCTGGGCCAATTACGAGTAGGAGGGACCGGATGGAAGCCAGTCAGACCGATAACGGGCAGATCGCGCTGATCCTGATCCACGGGGCGTGGCTCTCGGCACGGAGCTGGGAGAACTACGCCGACTATTTCGGCAAGCGCGGCTTCGCCGTGTCGGTGCCCGAGTGGCCGCGCAAGCTGGGCGACGTCGAGGAGATGCGCGAGGGCGCCGAGGCGTCGGCCGGGCTCGGTGTAGCCGAGATCGTCGACCACTACGAAAGCCTCATACGCGGCCTCGATCAGCCACCGGTGCTGATTGGGCACTCGTACGGCGGGCTGTTCGTCGAGCTGCTGCTTGACCGGGGACTCGGCCGGGCCGGGGTGGCAATGAGCCCGGCGCCGCCGAAGGGCATCCTCGCGCTGCCGTTCTCGACGCTGAAGGCCAGCGCGCCTGCCCTCGCGCACCCCTCGAAGTGGCATGGCGTGGTCACACTGACGGCGGAGGAGTTCACCTACGCGTTCGTGAACACCTTCTCCGAGGAGGACGCGGCCGCGGCATACGACCGCTATGCGATTCCGGAGACGGGACAGATCTTCTACGAGGCCGGGTTCGCCAACTTCCACCTGCACCCTCCGACAGAGGTGCACTTCAAGAACGAGGATCGCGCCCCGCTGTTGATCGTCGGAGCAAGCGAGGACCATACGGTGCCGGCGTCGCTGGCGAATGCCCAGTTCAAGCGCTACGAGCGCTCAGCGGCGAAGACCGACTACCTCGAGTTCGAGGGTCGGCCGCACCTGCACATGGTCGCCCCCGACTGGCAGGAGGTCGCCGCCGCGATCGACAGCTGGCTCGACGGGGTGCTCGACGCGCCAGAGCCCGCGACGCAACAAGCGTCATAGACAGGAGGGGCCATGGACCTCCAGCTGACCGACAAGGTCGCCGTCGTCACCGGCGCGAACAAGGGCATCGGCCTCGCGATCACCAACGCGTTGCTCGACGAACGAGCCTACGTCGTAGCCGGCTCTCTCTCGACCGAAAACCTGGACGGACGGGATCGGGTCACCGCAGTTCCGGTCGACCTATTCGCCCCGGACGGGCCCGCGCTGCTCGTCAAGAAGGCGGTCGATGTGCACGGCCGGCTCGACGTGCTGGTCAACAACGTCGGCGCGGTGCGGATCCGCGTGGACGGCTTCCTGGCCACCAGTGATGAGGAGTTCGAATGGGCGCTGCAGATGAACTTCTTCACCGGGCTGCGCGCGACCCGGGCAGCGTTGGGCCCGATGCTCCACCAGGGGTCCGGGTCGATCGTGAACATCGCCTCGGTCAACTCGTTCTTCCAGCCCGACGCCGCCACCATCGACTACGGCGCAGCCAAGGCCGCGGTGGTGAACCTCAGCAAGTCGCTGTCACAGGAATTCGGGCCCAAGGGGATCCGCGTGAACTGCGTCTCGCCTGGACAGGTCAGCACCGATCTGTGGCTCGGCAAGCACGGCGTCGCCGCCACGTTCGCCAAGGCAACCGGGGTCGACGCCGACACCATCCGCGAAACCGCCGCGGCGGGGATCGCCACCGGGCGGTTCAGCACGCCGCAGGAGGTCGCGACGCTCGTCACGATGCTCGCGTCCGATCGCACCGCCAACGTGGCCGGGGTTAACTACGTCGTCGATGGTGGCTTGATCAAGACGACCTGAGGAGCGAAATGGCCGCTCGCCGCAAGCGGCCAGAGCAGGAGCCGGAACCTGACTCCCGGGTCGGCGACGGAGGAGCAGCCGAGCCGATCGCTGGAGCCTTCGCTCTCACCGCGGCAGTCTCATTCTCGTGTGGTGGCCGCTTGCTGGCGGCGCTCGTCGAAGGCGAGAGAGCCGGAGCCGCTCCTAGCCGAGTCCGTCGGTCGGAGCGGCTGATGAGCCGCCTGGCATGCCGGCCGGCCGCGCTGCATCGGTTCGAGCACTGGAACCCCCAGGCTCTGTCTGCTAGCCGCCATGAGCTACCCCGCTCACCGGGCTGTACGTGGAGGCTCGGCAAAGGCTGGCTACGCCGGCGTTCTGTCTACTTCCTCGGGCTCTTCGTACCAGCGCTTGCGCTCACCGATCCGCGCCCGCAGCTTCCACCCGCGGGACTTTGGCGCCTGCTCGACTGCCTCGGTGAGAGCGCTGACGCCGGTGGTGATGAGCTCGGCGTCGGCGTCGGGTGCGGTCGCCAAACCGTCCAGTAGTCGCTGGAAGTTGAGCTCGAACGTGTGGTGCAGTCCCCAATCGCTGCCCGTAAGTTCGGAGATTCGCGATGGCTCGATCGCTCGGTGGTCGCCGTCGGCGATCGCGCACCCTTCCAGCAGCGCGTAGCAGTCGTTGCGGTCCTTTGCGTTGAGCTCGACGATTTGCAGCTTGCTCATAAGTAGGTCGGTCGCGGGCAGGCTTGGACCGGGGCGATGAAGGCTGTCGGCGAGTGGCAGGCTGTGGCACATCTCGAAACACTCGACGAAGACGTCTACCTGTGCCTCGCTCGCCGGATCCTCAAAGAGGAGGCGGCGGCCCCCGCTGAGCGCGTTGAATGCCGTGGCCGGCTGCCACCCGCGCTCGCTGAGAAGCGTCTCGACGTCGCGGCGTTGGCGACGCCGGACGATGATGTCGAGATCGCGGTATGGCCGCTCATACGGCCTGCGGAAGCTGTCGCCGAGAAGCAGGCGGATGCCGACGCCTCCCATCAGGCGCAGGTCGACGCCCCGCTCGGCGGCGGTGCTGCACAGGCCTTCGCCCTCGTCGAGAAGCCGGCCCGCGAACGGTGTGCTGGGGTTCATCTCGGCCATCATCCGGCGACGAACTGGTGGACGACGCGGTCGGGTCTCAGCTGGATCAGGCATCCCGAGATGCGGCCGGTGTGGTAGTCGCTGCCGGGGTTGATGCATAGCGTGCGCCCGATGCGGGTGGCTCCGGCGCTCTCGTGAACGTGGCCGTGGAGCGCGAGCAGCGGCTGATAGCGCTCGATCGCCTCCCGGACCGCCGTCGAGCCGACCGGGATCATCTTCGGCGCCGAGCCCGACATGATCACCTCGAGGTCATCTGTGAGTGCCGGAGCCGTATCCAGCGAGGAGTCATATGGCGGTACGTGGAGGTTGAAGACACACCGGCTCATGTCACCGGCCGTGTCGGCGAGCCGGCTGATCCGGCGAAGCAGTTCCTCCTCGTTCAGCTCGCGGGGTGAGTCAAATGGAGTGCGGTTCGCGTATCCGAGTGAGATCATCGTGTGCCCGTCGAACTCGACCACTCGGTCGTCGCACGCCTCGACCTTTTTCGCCTCCTCGATTGCCCGGTCGACGCCCTCCGGGTCGTCGTTGCCGGGCATCACGAAGCAGCGAGTTCTCGGCTCCAGGCGATCGTCGGCCAGGGCTAGCCAGTGGCCGAAGGTAATCCGCATGACGTCGGCGAACCACGCCTCTTTCTCTGCCTCGGGCAGCGCGGCGACCCGCGCGACCTCGTCGGGTGTCATCCGGTGGGGATACATCCCGTTTGCCCGGATGCGGTGCTCCATCTCCTCGACGTCGTCGCCAGAGACAATCTCGCTGGTCCCGAACAACTCGACGTGGAAACCGTCGTCATGCTCGACGAGCGGTACGACGACCTTGCCGGTGAGGTCGCCGCCCATGATGAGCACCGAGGCTCGGTAAGCGGAGGCAGCGTTGAGGAACTTGCGCCAGAGCACGTCGGAGCCGTGGATGTCAGAGGCGTAATACATCCGGACAGTCTCGCCGTCGTTCCCGGCCTTGCGTCGAAACACACCCATGTCAGGCCGCCGGGAGCTCTTGGTAGGACAGGTCGATGTCGATCCCCTGGGTGCGGCGGATGGCCCTGGCGATGTACCAGACGATCAATCCGACGACGTACACGCCAACGGCGAGCTCGAGCTTGCCTGGATTCTGACTGAGGCTGGCACCCGAGCCCGGGTCCCAGAGCAGGACGGCCACGGCGCCCCCGAACCCGAGCAGTGCCAACCCACCGACAAGCGTCAGCAGTGGGATGCCCGCCACCCGCCGGTTATACGGAGAGTTGGCGACCAGCTCGCGACGGCGGAACGGCAACAGAATGCCGGCCACAGCTGTGATGAGCAGTGGCAGAGTGAGCCCGAGCAGCGCCGAGAGCGAGCTAAACCAAGTGGTGAACGAGTAGATGGCCGTGCTGATGATGCTGAGACCGAGCATCACCCCGATCGCCCACAGCGGGGAGCTAGAGCGGGAGTCGACCGCCGACAGGCGGTCGGGCATCACTCGGTCAAAGGACCACGCGAACATGTTGCGGCTGACAAGCAGCAACGTCTGCGGCAGCCAGACGACGAGGCCGATCGTGAACCCGAGGATCGCGATTCCCCCAATGACGGGGCTTCCGGCAGCGATCCCGATTAGCTCCGGGTACGCTGGCGCGCCCGAAGCAAACCCGTAGGCCGCTGGATCTGCGAGACCGAGTCGCGCGCTGAAGTCATAGCCGACAATATGACTGAAGGTCGGCACCATCACGAGCAGCACGATCACGGCGAGCAAAACCGCCCCCGGCATCGAGTAGATGTGGGTGCGCTTCTGAAGGCGGATCTCGCCAGCGAAATAGTTGCTGGAGAAGATGAAGCCGAAAATGAACCAGAACACCGAGACGGCGCGCAGCGTCATCGTCCAGCTGAACCCCGTGTGAGCGAAACCAGCCTTCTTCGCCGACGCCACCAGCGAGGCGACCGGGGTTGCGGCGCCGAGGTGATGCCCGTACTGGTTGAAATTGGCGAGAAAGCCAGCGTGGTCTTGGAAGACACCGACGGCCGCCGGCACGAGCACGGCGCCGATCAAAAACAGCGCAAAGCACGTTGCCTGGATGCGGAAGAACAGCCGCACGCCCCCAATTGCGAACATGCCCGCCGACAGGATGAGCACGACGCTCCCGGTGATGAACAGCCCCCAGTGGGTGGAAAACCAGTTGCCGAAGCTCATCCAGCCTGCACCGGCGCCGAAGCCGGCCATCATCCGCCCGAACGCGCCGAAGCCGTAGGAAGCGATGTACGTCGTGTAGACGCCGATGACCACGGCGAGCCAGAACGAATAGGAGAAGTTGCCGGCGAAGCCCACGGCCGGATGCAGCGACCTGCTGTTGAACACGTAATCTCCGCCCGTGCGGGGCATGAGCTGGCTGAGCATTGCGTACAGAAACGCTCCCGGCAGGCCAAGGCAGGCGGCGATGAGGAACGTGATGAGCGCGTTGGATCCGGGATAGAACGCGGCGAAAAGCCAATAGAAGGCGAAGGTGAGAGCCACGCTTGACCACAACAGGTTGTAGAAGAGCGCGTCTCGGGTCCGTCCCTCGCGGACGAGTCCCGTGGCCTTGCGCGTGAACAGTCCCGGCGCCGGAGCGGCCGACGGGGCCGTGCCTACCTGAGGTGCTCGTGTACTCATTTATAAGCCTCCTTGACTGTGAGCGAACGCATGCGAGCGCACAACGAGATCGGGGCGCCCCTGGAGCAAGTAGTCGACTTCACCGGGGACATCAGAGCGCGGCTCAAACGCGACACAACGCAGCTGCGCGTCGCGTCCGAGTCTCGTGACCAACTCCCCCGAGCTACCGGCGACAAGGCTGCCGCCGACGAAGTTGTGCCCGGCCTGTTCGCCGACACGGTTGACGTAGATGTGAGGACAGCGGTTGTCTAATGCGCGCGCTCGCGCGGCGAGCGCGTGATCGGCGCCGTACGGCTCCATATTCGCCGCCACCGTTACCAGCAGCGACGCCCCGGCGCGCGCCAGCGCGCGCGCCGGCTCGGGAAACTCCATGTCGAAGCAGACGAGCGGGCCGACGTCGACGCCACCAAGATCAGCGACGATCAGTTCGGTGCCAGCCTGAAAGCATTCGTGCTCATCGGCGCCAAACAAGTGGGTCTTGCGGTAGCAGCCGGCCCAAGATCCGTCCGGCGCGATGCACATGACGGAGTTCGCCACCTGGCCGCCGTATTGCTCGGCGAACCCGACGAGCACCGAGGTGCGGTGTGCGCGCGCTGCGTCGGCAATCGGTGCGAGCACCGCATCACCGGCGGGGACCGCCAGCGCGTCCGCCGCTTGCGGGTCATATCCCGAGATGAAGAGCTCGGGAAAGACCGCGAGATCGGCAGCTGGGTGATCCTGCAACACGCGCACGACCGTCGCGACATTCGCCGCCGGATCGTTCGGCTCCGGCGCGAGTTGGGCCAGCAGAGCTCGCACCGGCTACCGGCCAGCCCCGGCGTGAAAGGCCATGGCCTCGATCGCTATGCGGCCGGCGATGAGGGAGGTCGATGGTGTCCCGTCCAGGCTCGGAGCAGCCTCCACGACGTCGACACCGATCAGTCCATTCCCCGATACGCCGCGAACGAGTTCGATCGCCTCCCGCGACGTCAGACCACCGGGCGACGGGCAGCACGTCCCTGGAGCGTGCGCGGCATCGAGCGAGTCAACGTCGAACGACAGGTACGTCCCATCACCGGCGCCGGCGACCTCGAGCGCCCGCTCGACCGCCCACGCGGTGCCGTGCTCCCAAATCTCCTCGAGCCAGATGACGGTGATTCCCCGATCCCGACAGTAGGCGAGCTCAGAGCGGGGGTTCATCCAGCCTGAGATGCCGACGAGCGCGATCTTGGCTGGGTCAAAGCCCGCGTCGACGGCGCGCGTGATCGGGCAGCAGTGGTTGAGCTCCTCGCCGCCGACGTCCTGCGCGGTGTCGAGATGCATGTCCACAAGCACCAGCCCCGGGTCGGCGATTCGATCGCGCACTGCGCGCACCGCAGGAATCGTGATCGAATGATCGCCACCGAACGTCACCGGCAGCGCCCCTGCTTCCAAGATGGCGCTGATGTCGCTCTGAGCGCGGGCGAAGGTCTTCTCCGTGTTGCCCAAGGCGATGTCACAATCGCCGCAATCGACCGGGTTGAGCGCCTCGCCCAGATCGAAGTCAAACGTGGCGTTGTACGGGAGAAACTGGCAGGACACCTCGCGGATCCCCCGCGGGCCGTAGTTTGCGCCGGTGCGGCTGATGTTGGTGGCGTCGAACGGGATCCCGTAGATCGCGGCGCGAGCCTCGGCGGCGCGCAGCTCCTCGGCGTCGGGTCGGACATGCGGCAAGCGCATGAACGAACTGACCAGACCCGCATGCAGCAGGCTGCTCCACATGGTCGGATCGACCTGGGGGGTGGTCGACATATAAGTCCTCCTCCTGGTTTTGCAAAGACGCTTTTGCAGCGAACTGGGAGAAGCGTAGGCAAAGCGCTTTTGCATGTCAAGGCTGTTGCCGTAAGCTTCGTGCCGTGAGTACGACTGGCAGGATCGGAATCAAGGAGGTCGCGGCGGCGGCCGGCGTCTCGGTCACGACCGTCTCGCACGCCCTCAACGGCAAGGGGCGCCTTCCCGAAGAGACGCGTCAGCACGTTCGCAGGGTCGCCGAGCAGCTGGCCTACCGCCCGAGTCCCGCCGCCCGGAACCTCGGTGGCCGGAAGACCGGGCTGCTCGGCCTTCTCATCTCACAGCCGCCCGGCTCGTCAGTGCGCTTTTCGGATTTCGCCTACTTCACCGAGTTGATGATGGCCGCAAGCACCACGGCGATGAAGGCTGGGTACGCACTCGTGCTCACCACCGCCGAGCACGCTCTCGGCGCCAGCCTGCCGATCCCGCTGGACGGCGCCCTCATTATTGACCCCGTCGGCGATGACGCACTGGTGGCCGAGCTGATCCGTTCCGAGACGCCCATCGTGACGACCGGCCGCATTCTTGGTGACCATGCTGACCGCCCATGGGTCGACAACGATCATGCCGCCGGGGTCCGCTCCGTGCTCACCCACCTCTCCCGGCGCGGAGCGCGCCGCATCGCACTGCTGAGCAACCCGGCAGTGATGTCCTACACCGCCGACGTGGAGGCGGCCTACCGTGCATGGTGCCTCGAGCAGTCGATGACACCGCTCGTCAGGCCGGTCGGCGCCGACCTGACCGAGAGCGCCGGCTACGCCGCCGCGCGTAAGCTGCTTTCCCTCAAGCAGCCGCCGGACGCGATCTATGCCACGTACGATCGGGTCGGCGTCGGGGCCCTGCTCGCAGCGCGCGCCGCCGGCATCGCAGTCCCAAACGAGCTCCTGCTGGCGGTTACGGCCACCGGCAGTGGCGGGGAGCCGACCCGTCCGTCGCTCACCGGTCTCAGCCTCCACCCCGATCAAATCGGTGCTCGAGCAGCGGAGCTCCTAATCGACCTCGTCGAGGAACGTACGCCACCGTCGCTGCACGTCATCGTGCCGACTCGACTGGTACCCCGCACGTCCACAAAACGGCTGCACGATGCCGAAGCGGCCGATCCACCGGCCTAAGACGCCTCAGACACCGAATAACACACAAATGCGGCCCCAGCAGGGCAGCGCCTCATCCAGCGCAAAGTCAGCGTCTACCCCCATCCGGAGCATAAGCTCGATCTGCCCGGCGTGGCCCGGGCGCTCTGCTCGTCGTTGCCGCGTTGGCGCGAGCGTCAGTGATCTCCTCGTTGCCGGGCTCCGGGTCGGTTCTGTCGTGCGCCGGTCAGAGTGCCGCATGCGGCATCCGCAGTACGGGTTTGATGACGGTTCCGGCGGCGGCGTCGGTGGCTGCTTGCTCGATCTCCTCAAAGGGGTAGACCTGAACGAGCTCGTCGAACGGGAACCGGCCCTGTCGGTGCAGCTCGACGAGGGCGGGGATCGAGTTGCGGGGCACGGGATCGCCCTGGTTGATCCCGATCACGCTGCTGCCGGTGACGATCGCGCCGAGGATGTTGGTGGACACCTCGGCGTCGGCCGCGGGGGCTCCGACAATGCCGCACTTTCCGAGGGGTGCGAGCACGTCGATGGCCTGCCGGAGCACGGCCGGGATCCCGGTTGCCTCAAGTGTGCGGTCGATTCCGCGGCCGCCCGTGATCTCACGCAGCGCCTTGACGGGATCGTGCTCGCGCGGGTCGATGGCGTGGCTCGCGCCGAGTTTGGTGGCGAGCTCAAGGCGGGCAGCGTTCACGTCGACCACCGCGACCGTCGCACCGGTCAGGTGGGTGGCGGCAATGACCGCGCTGAGGCCGACGCCGCCGGCGCCGAACACGGCCAGCGTCGTTCCGGGTTCCGGTTGGAGGACGTTGAGGACGGCCTGCGCGCCCGTCTGAACGCCGCACGCGAGTGGTCCCAACAGCTCCAGCGGCGCTTCGGTTGGGACCTTGATCACACTGCCGGCCGAGGCGAGCGCCCGGGTGGCGAACGATGACTGACCGAAGAAGTGGCCGTGCAGCGCCGCGCCGTGCTGGTGCAGGGTGGGCGTTCCATCGGCTCGGGCTCCGCCGAACAGGTTCAGCGCGGCCCATGTCTCGCAGTAGACCGGGTGGCCCGTGCGGCACGGGCGGCAGCGCCCGCAGAAGGTGAACGACATCACGACGTGGTCACCGACCACGAGGTCGCTGACTCCTTCGCCCACCTCCTCGATAATCCCGGCGCCCTCGTGCCCAAGAACGCCAGGGAGCGGGAATGGGATGAGTCCCTCGCGGGCGCTCAGGTCGGTGTGACACAGGCCGGTGGCCACGGTCCTGATCAGGACTTCACCTGGTCGCGGATGCTCAATCTCCACCTCCCGAAGCAAAAAGGGCTCATGATGGGCGGCGAGCACAGCCGCGATCGCTGTAGGCATGTCGATCCTCTGCGTCGGTTCGTCGGTGGTTCAGGCCGGAGCGGATGTGCGGGCGGCCGGCGGGGACTTGACGCGGTGTTCGTGTGCGTCGTGACCGTGGATCCAGGCCAGGTCGGTGTACAGGTCCTGGAGCTGCGCGTCCCGGCTTGCGATCTCCGGGCCATCGGGGAGGTGCAGCAGGTCGGCCGTCTGCCGGGAGAGACGTTGGACAGCGGCGGTCCGGTCTCGGCGGCGCTCGGCGTAACGCGCGAGCGCGGGCTCGGGAGCGCGCGAGGTCCCAAGGTCGGCGAGGCAGTCAGCGAGGACGATCGCGTCCTCGATCGTCTGGTTGGCGCCCTGCCCGTGATGGGGCACCATTGCGTGCGCCGCATCACCCATCAGGACAGATCGTCCGGTGTGCCAGCGGTCGAGGGGCGCGAGATCGTGCAGAGCCCAGCGGGCGCCGTCGTTGGTCCCGCCGACCATCTCGATGACCGCCGGGTGCCACCCGTCGAAGGCCTCGACGGCGTCGGCGACCGCACACGGTTCCATCCACTCCGGGTTCGTCCACTCCGGGACTCTGACCACGGCCAGGAAGTTGACCGTCCGGCCGCCATCGATCGCGTAATGCAGCAAATGCCGTCCCGGACCCGCCCAGAACTGCAGCGGCGTTGGATCCGGGAGCGATGGCATCAGCTCGGCCGGCACAAGCCCCCGGTAGCCGACCGTCCCGGAATACCGCCCTCGGCGGTCCCCTGCGACGTGCCGACGAATCACCGAATGCACACCATCGGCACCGACAACCACATCCGCTGCCTTTGGTCCCGCCGTCGGCGAATCTCAGCTCGATCCCGGCCGGGCCTTCCTCGATGCCCACACAGCGACGGCCGAGGTGCAACCCCGCGCCGGAGAGGCGGTCACCGAGGGCCTGCAGCAGCGCGACGCGGTGCACGCCGTAGTACGGCGCACCGAACGCAGCCTCGTAGGCTCCGTCACGGCCCATCGCGTGCTCAGCGATGATCTCGCCGCTGTCCCAGCGTCGGACGACCAGTGCCGACGGCACGACTGAGACCGCCTCGACCTGCTCGCCAAGGCCGAGCCGCCGCAGTTCGCGCGTGCCGTTGGCCGACAGGGCCACCGCCGCACCGACCTCCCGCAACTCGCCGGCCTGCTCGTAGACCTCGCAGTGGACGCCGCGCTCTCGCAGGGCGAGCGCGAGCGTCAATCCGCCGATCCCGCCCCCGACGATGACAGCCTTCAGCTGGGACATGACGCTCAGGCGACCGCTGGCGTGCGGGCGGGCGCCAGGGCGAAGTCGTAGGAGATCGCGTAGGAGCCATCACCGGCGGGCTCCGGGTGCACGATCAGATCCGGCTTGACCGCGCTGGCCACGTCGCTGTCGAGATAGTCACTGGTGGCGATGAACAGCTGGGTGACGAGTGGCTCGTGGCCCTCAGCACCGACGATCAGGTGAATGTGCGCCGGGCGCCACGGGCTCCAGCCGGCGGTGGCGGTCATCTTGCCCGTCGGCCCGTCGAGCGGGATCGTGTACGGGCCCGGAATGACAGTGGTGAACTCGTAGCGGCCCTCGGCGTCGGTCCGGACCTGGCCGCGAAGGTTGCCCTCGGGCGGGCCCGGCATGAAGCTCGAGTACCGACCGTCGGCGTCAGCCTGCCAGATATCGAGGTTGGCGCCGACCAGCGGCGCTCCGCCCGCGTCGGTCACACGACCGCTGACCCGGGTGCGGTCCCCCTGCTCATCGGGTCGGTGGGGCAATTCGAACGGGGCGTCGAGCAGCGGGGCGTCGGGGACGTGGAACGGGCCGAGAATGGTGCCCTGAGAGCCGGCCCGGTTGCTAAACGCCTGCTCCTCAACGACGTGCTCGATGTAGACGTCGCCGAAGAGCGGCCACTCGCCGGCTTCGCCGACATCGATGAACCACTGCTTGGCGATCTGGTACTCCTCGTAGGTGATGTCGTTCTCGACGATCGCCTCATGGATCCGGCGCAGAATGTCGGTGATGAGTTGGTTGGCGCGATCAGACATCGCTCTCTCCTCTTAGTTGATGGCGTTGGGGTGGCGCGTCAGCGGGGTGACGCGAATATCGAGATAGGGGAACAGCGGCAGCCCTGACAGGAGCTCGTGCAGCTCGTCGATCGAGCCGACATCAAGCACGCTGACGTTGGCGTAGCGCCCGGCGACCCGCCACAGATGCGGCCAGCGCCCGTCTTGCTGGAGCCTCTGCGAGTACTCCCGCTCGCGTGCCTTGAGCTCGTTTGCCCGCTCAGCCGGCATATCGGGCGGCAGGCGGACCTCCATTTCGGCCAGGAACAGCATCAGCGATCCAGCCGGTAGCGATCAAGACGCTCCTCGTCGACCTCGAGACCGAGTCCCGGCACGGTCGACGGTGCTGCGCGGCCGTCGCGGATCGCCGGCACGGTGATGACCAAGTCGTCGGCGAGGTCGAGAAAGTTCGTGATCTCGGCCGGCTGGTCAGCGGTCGCAGCAAACGCGGCGGCGAACGCGATCGTCGCCGTTGCGCCGATCGCCCCCTCGTACTGGCTTCCCATGACGACCCGGACATTGCGAGCGAGGCAGAGATCGAGGATCCTGCGCGACTCGGTGAACCCGGTCCGCGCGGTCTTGACGCTGACGACACCGATGGCCCCCTCGTCGATCGCGCGGTCGACATGCGCGAGGCTGATGCAGCTCTCATCACCGGCCAGCGGCACCGTCCATCGCTCGGCGAGCCGCAGGCGACCCGCTTGATCCTTGATCGCGATCGGTTCCTCGATCGTCCGCACCCCGAGCTCGGCAAGCTCATCGCCGGCCCGCACGGCGTCCTCATAGCTCCAGCCCCGGTTGGCGTCGACGTACAGATCGGCGTCGGGCAGCGCCTCGCGGATCGCTCGCACCGCCGCGACGTCCAGCGACGGAGCGCGCCCGACCTTGACCTTGAAAGTCTTGACGCCGAGCCGCTCCCTCATCGCCGTCGCCTCATCGGCCATCGCGGCCGGCTCATCGAACGAAACCATGTGCGCAGCGGCGACATCGTCCGCGAACCCACCGAGCAACATGTGACATGGGCACCCCAGCAGCTGCCCGACGAGATCCCAGACCGCCAGGTCCACAGCACCGCGCGCCACGTAGTTTCCGGCGACGGCGGCGCAGCGGGAGGCGATCAGCTCGACCCGCAGCGGGTCGAATCCGGTGAGCGCTGTGTTGAGCTCTCCGCTGACGGTCTCGACGATCGACGCCTGGGTCTCGCCGTAGGTGTACGGGCGCGGCTGCGCCTCGGCCTGACCGACAAGACCGGCATCGGTATGCACCCGGACGAGCACGTTGTCCGCCGCTTCGACGCTGCCCGAAGCGAACCGCGGCGCGACGCGGTACGGCACCCTGAACGGGATCGCCTCGACCGCGGTAATCCGCACCGCAACGCCGGCAACCCCCAGCGGTTCGGTCGTCCGCAGTTCAGTGCTCAACCGCATCTGTGAAGTCTCCTCTCAACCGTCCCGCCACGTGGCGGGACGAGAGTCAGCCTACGCGGGACAGATCGCATGGACAAGACCAATGGAGTGTTGATTAGATACGTTTGAGATATGAATCTAGGCCGGAGCGACTCGTGGAGCTGAGACACCTGCGGTACTTCATCGCCGTCGCCGAGGAGCGACATTTCGGTCGGGCCGCCGAACGGCTTCATATCGCCCAACCGCCGCTCTCACAGCAGATCCAGCGCTTCGAGGCGGAACTCGGTGAGCCGCTGCTGTACCGAACCACCCGCAGCGTCGAGCTCGCCCCAGCCGGCGAGGTGATGCTTGAGCGCGGGCGCGAAATCCTCGCACTGGTCGACGCGGCGCTGGAGGACGCGCGACGCGCGGCCCGAGGCGAGTACGGAAGCCTGGCGATCGGTTTCACCGGTTCCTCCACCTACGAACTTCTGCCCACCCTCGCCGCTTCCCTGCGCACGGAGCTG
>JBAWFG010000399.1:0-2969 GCA_049591655.1 Solirubrobacteraceae bacterium | reverse complement strand
GGCGACCGGCTCGGCCGCCTTCTTGGCGCGTGACCGCGGTGCCGCAGCGGCGGCCACCTCATGCTCGGAGCTGTCGGCGTCGCTGACCTCGCTCGGCACGGGCGCGGCGGCCTCCTGCTCCGGCTCGGGATCGACCTTGAAGTCCTTGCCGTCCATGTGCGTGGCGGCTTCCTCGCGCTGCTGGCGGCGGAGCTTCTTCTCGCCGGTCTCAGCGTGCGGGTGAGCATGCGCCTCCTCGTGGCTGTCCTCGGTGGCGAGGATCGCCTTGGAGGGCGCCAGCATCATCGTCATGTTGCGCCCGTCCTGAATCGGACGCTGCTCGACGATGGCCAGCTCGGACAGCTCGCCGGCCAGCTTCTCCAGCAGCGCGGTGCCGCGCTCAGGGTGGGTGACCTCACGGCCGCGGAACATGATCGTCACCTTGACGCGGTCCTTGCCGAGCAGGAAGCGCTTGACGTGGCCCTTCTTGGTGTCGTAATCGTTCTGCGCGATCTTCGGGCGGAACTTGATCTCCCGGATCGTGATCTGCTGCTGGTGCTTGCGGGCGGCCTTCTGCTTCTGGGCCTGCTCGTACTTGTACTTGGAGTAGTCGAGCACGCGGCACACCGGCGGGCGCGCGTCGGGAGCGACCTCGACGAGGTCGAGATCACGTTCCTGGGCGTAGTCGAGCGCATCGGCCGTCTTGAGGACGCCGATCTGCTTCCCGTCCTCACCCACGAGCCGAACTTCGGGCACGCGAATGCGGTCGTTGATCCGAGTGGAGTCCCGCTCGGGCGGGCGCCGGTCAAATCTGCGGGGGACCGGCACTAGCTTCGTGCGACGGCGACCTGATTCAAGCGGGGCCGCGCCGTGGGTGGTGAAGGTGAATCAACGTGGGCAAGTATAGCGGGCAAATCAGCCGCTGGAGCGATTGCGCGTCTGCTCCCGCACACGCTGGGCGAATGCCGCCACCGTGGTGCTGCCGGTATCCCCCCCGCGGTGCTCGCGGACGCTGACCTCGCCGGCGTCGGCCTCACGGTCGCCGACGACGAGCATGTAGGGGATCTTGCGCAGCTCGGCATCGCGGATCTTGCGTCCCACCGACTCGGTGCGGTCATCGAGCTCGACCCGGACTCCCGCCTCGGCCAGGCCGTCGCGCACGCCGGCGGCGTAGTCGAGATGGCGGTCGGAGATCGGCAACACGATCGCCTGAACCGGCGTCAGCCACACCGGCAGCTCCCCGCCCACGTGCTCGAGCAGGATCCCGATGAAGCGCTCATAGGAGCCCATCAGCGCGCGATGGATCATCACCGGCTGGTGCTCGATGTTGTCGGCGCCGGTGTAGGTCAGGCCGAACCGCTCCGGCTGCAGATAGTCAAGCTGCACCGTGCCGAGCTGCCAGGAGCGTCCGAGCGAGTCGGTCATGTGCATGTCGATCTTGGGCCCGTAGAAGGCGCCGTCGCCGGGCCGCAGTTCGTAGGCGAGCCCCTGGCTCTCCAGGGCGTTGACGAGCGCCTGCTCGGCGTGGTCCCACTGCGCGTCGGTGCCCAGCCGCTTGTCCGGCCGAGTCGAGAGCTCGAGGGTTACCTCGAGCCCGAACACCTTCATCGTGGCGAACGCGAACTCCAGGCAGCCGGCCACCTCGTCCTGGATCTGTTCCTCGGTGCAGAAGATGTGGGCATCGTCCTGGACGAAGTTGCGGGTGCGCAGCAGCCCGTGCAGCGTGCCGCTCGGCTCGTTGCGGTGCAGCAGCCCCGGCTCGGAGTAGCGCACCGGGAGATCCCGGTAGGAATGCGGTGTCAGCGCGTACAGCTGGGCGTGGCCCGGGCAGTTCATCGGTTTGAGACCGAACGGCATGCCCGCCGACTCGGTGATGAACATGTCGTCCTGGTACTTGTCCCAGTGACCGGACGTCTTCCACAGCGAGCTGTCGTAGAGCTGCGGCGTCTTGACCTCGGTGTATCCGCGCGGCTTGCCCATCTCACGGCTGAGCGCCACCAGCTCGTTGAACACGAGCGTCCCGCCGGGGTGCCAGAACGCCATGCCTGGAGCGACGTCGGAGAAGCCGAACAGGCCGAGCTGAGGGCCGAGCCGCCGGTGATCGTTGGCCCGGGCCCGCTCGAGCAACTCCAGGTACTCCTGCAGATCCTTGTCGGAAAAGAACGCCGTCCCATACACGCGCGTGAGCATCTGCCGGGCGGCGTCGCCGCGCCAGTAGGAGCCCGCCACCGACTGCAGCTTGAACGCCTTGATGCGCTTGGTGCTCGGCGCATGCGGCCCGCGGCACAGGTCGGTGAACGGGCCGTTGGTGTACAGCGACACCGTCTCGGCCTGCTCGTTGGTGATCAGGTCCTCGATCAGTTCGACCTTGTAGGGCTGATCCTCGGCGCGGAAGCGTTCAAGCGCCTCCTGCACGGTGACGTCCTCACGCACGAACGGCTCGTCGGCGCGGATGTGGCCCTTCATCGCCGCCTCGATCCGCGGGAAATCCTCGTCGTTGATCGTGACGCCGTCGGGGAAGTCGAAGTCGTAGTAGAAGCCGTTGTCGATCGCCGGGCCGATCGAGATCTTGACCCCCGGATAGAGCTCGAGCATCGCCGCGGCGAGCACGTGGGCGGCGTCGTGACGCACCAGCGCCAGCGCATCGGCGCCGCTGCGCTCGGTCAGGATCTCGAGCTTGGGGGCGGTGCCGTTGCCCGGCGGCAGCGGGCGGGCGAGGTCACGCAGCTCGCCGTCGACCCGGATGGCCAGCGCCGCGCGGGCCAGTCCGGCGCCGATCGCGGCGGCCGCATCGGCCCCCGTCGCGCCCTCGGACAGGTCGAGGATCGTCCCGTCGGGAAGCTCGTAGTTCATCGCGGGTCGATGCTAGTGATGGCGCGCTTGCGCGCGCTGTTTGGTGCGCGGCGCTGAGCGGTGGGTGGTCCGCGCGGGACGCTCGCGGCGGGCCGTCCGGGCGCGGCGCCGCGCCGCGAGTCGCTGCAGCGTCCCCC
>JBAWFG010000398.1:0-5079 GCA_049591655.1 Solirubrobacteraceae bacterium | reverse complement strand
GGCTCGACCCGTCCGCGGCGCTCCCGGTCTGGACCAGGCCCGCGGCCGCCAGCCGGTCAAGCTCGGCCCGGAACGCCGGGTAGGGGATGAGGCCCACCCGCGTGAGCTCCAGGTAGCCGACGCGGGCATACAGCTCCGACGTTGTGACCGGTTCGTCGCCGAGGGCGGCCATGAGTGTCGCGGTGCGCGACATCGCCTCACCGTAGCGCCCCACCCGCCCCCGCGAGGTGACCGGCGCCCCGGCGCCGCATCCAGACAGAGAAAAACCCCGCCGGAGCGGGGCTTTCAACTTGAGTCCATGGAGCTAGCCGGGCTCGAACCGGCGACCTCCTGCATGCCATGCAGGCGCTCTCCCAGCTGAGCTATAGCCCCGCGAGGTCGACCGCAGAGGTTAGTACATGCCCACGGCGCTCGCGAAGTAACCTCACGCCCCAGACATGTCGCAGCAGCGCTATGACCCCACGAAGATCGAGCCCAAGTGGCAGGAGCTCTGGGAACGTGAGGGCACCTGGGAGGTCTCCAACGACCCGCAGGACGCCTCCGCCACCTCCTACGTGCTGGAGATGCTCCCGTACCCCAGCGGCGAGCCCCACGTCGGGCACCTCAAGAACTATGCCCTCGGCGATGCGATCGCCCACTTTCATCGCCGAACCGGACACCGGGTCCTGCACCCGATGGGGTATGACGCGTTCGGGCTGCCCGCCGAGAACAACGCCATCAAGACCGGGGTCCATCCCCGGGTGGCGACCGACAGGTCGATCGCCTCCTATCGCCATTGGTTTCACCGCTGGGGTATCTCGATCGACTGGTCCCGGGAGCTGAGCACCCACCAGCCCGAGTACTACCGCTGGACCCAGTGGATCTTCCTCAAGCTCTATGAGCGCGGGCTCGCCTACCGCAAGGATGCGGCGGTCAAGTGGTGCCCGTTTGACCAGACGGTGCTCGCCAACGAGCAGGTGATCGACGGCCGCTGCGAGCGGTGCGGCAACGAGGTGGAGCTGCGTCAGCTCGAGCAGTGGTTCTTCCGCATCACCGACTACGCAGACCGGCTGCTCGACGATCTCGACTCCATCGACTGGCCGGAGAACGTCAAGGCGATGCAGCGCAACTGGATTGGGCGCAGCGAGGGCGCGGAGGTGACCTTCCGCTGCGAGGACCTCGATCCCGCCCACCCGATCGACTACCAGGTGTTCACCACACGACCGGACACCCTGTTCGGGGTGAGCTTCTTCGTGATGGCCCCCGAGCATCCCGACCTGCTGCGCCTGACCGCCGGAACCGGCAACGAGCAGGCCGTCCAGGACTACGTCAACCGGGCGCTCAACGAGTCCACCGAGACCCGCGGCGCCGCCGACAAGCCCAAGACCGGCGTGCCGCTCGGTCGCAGCGTGATCAACCCGGTCAACGGCGAGGCGGTGCCCATGTACGTCGCCGACTACGTGCTGATGGAGTACGGCACCGGCGCGGTCATGGGCGTGCCCGCCCACGATCAGCGTGATTACGAGTTCGCCACGGCGTTCGGGCTGCCGATCCGCCCGGTCGTCGCCCCGCCCGGCGATGAGGAGCCCGATGTCGCCGAGCAGGCGTTCACCGCCCACTCCGACGACGAGCGGTTGATCAACTCCGGTGAGTTCAGCGGGATGGACGCCAACGCCGGCCGTGACGCGATCGTCGCGTGGTTGGCGGAGCGCGGTCTCGGTCATGCGTCGGTCAACTTCCGGCTGCGCGACTGGCTGATCAGCCGCCAGCGGTACTGGGGCTGCCCGATCCCGATGCTCTACTGCTCCGACTGCGGGCTGGTCCCGGTCCCCGAGGACCAGCTGCCGGTCCGGCTGCCCGACATCGAGGACTACCAGCCCCGAGGGCGCTCGCCGCTGGCCGCCGCCGAGGACTGGGTCAACACCACGTGCCCGCGCTGCGGCGGCCCCGCCCGGCGGGAGACCGACACGATGGACACGTTCGTCGATTCCAGCTGGTACTACCTGCGCTACTGCGACGCCCGCAACGATCAGGCGGCCTGGGACCGCGAGGTGCTCGATCGCTGGATGCCCGTCGACACCTACATCGGCGGGATCGAGCACGCGATCCTGCACCTCATGTACAGCCGCTTCTTCGTCAAGGCGCTGGCCGACATGGGCCTGGTCGGCGTCCAGGAACCGTTCCGGACGCTGTTCACGCAGGGGATGATCCTCGGCCCTGACGGCAACAAGATGTCGAGCTCGAAGGGCAACGTCGTGGCCCCGAGCGAGATCGTGGAGCGCTTCGGTGCCGACGCCGCCCGCTGCTACGTGCTGTTCATGGGGCCGCTTGAACAGGACGCGGCCTGGGCCGACACCGGGGTCCAGGGCGTGCACAAGTTCCTGACCCGCCTGTGGCGGCTCGGCGACCGTCTCGCCGACGAGGCCGAGGCGGGCCCCGCCGGCCAGCCCGACGGGCCCCAGGGCGACGCCCTGACGCTCGTGCGCAAGGCCAACTGGGCGATCGACAAGGTCACGACCGACGTCGGCGAACGGTGGTCGTTCAACACCGCCATCTCCGCAATCATGGAGCTCGTCAACGAGGTCTATCTGCACCTCGATGCCGACCTCGCCGCCCGCCGCTTCGCGGTCGCCACCGCCGCATCGCTCGTGTTCCCGTTCGCGCCGCATCTCGGTAGCGAGGTGTATGAGCGGCTCACCGGCGCCCGCGTCTGGGTGCAGCCGTGGCCGCAGGCCGACCCGGCGATGCTGTCGGCCGACACCTTCCAGCTCGTCTGCCAGGTCAACGGACGTGTCCGTGACCGCGTCAGCGCCCCCACCGGCGCTGCGCGTGACGAGCTCGAGCGCCTGGCCCGAGGCGCCCGGGGCGTGCAGGCGCACGTCGACGGCCACGAGACCGTCAAGGTCATCGTCGTGCCCGACAAGCTCGTCAACATCGTCGTCCGGTAGACGATCGGGCGGCGCAGCCCGTGGCCTCGCCCCCCTACATCGCGGTGATCGGGGCCTCGTCTCCGACCGCATCCCAGGAGCAGGCCGCCGAAGCGGTCGGCCGGGCGCTCGGCGAGGCCGGGGCGATCGTGGTCAACGGCGGTGGCGGCGGGGTGATGGCGGCCGCGAGCCGCGGCGCACGCACCGCGGGGGCGACGGTCGTCGGGATCCTGCCCGGCCTTGACCGTGACGCGGCCAATCGGTGGGTGACCGTTGCCGTCCCGACCGGTCTCGGTGAGCTGCGAAACGGCCTCATCATCCGCTGCGCGGACGCCGTCGTCGCCGTCGGCGGCGCCTATGGGACCCTGTCGGAGATCGCCCTGGCTCTGACCGCTGGGCGCGGGGTGGTCGGACTGGACAGCTGGCCGATCGAGGGGATGGAGGCCGCGCAGACGCCCGACGGCGCGGCCCGGCGGGCGCTGGAGCTGGCCGCGGGCTGAGCCGTCGCGGACCCCGCGTAGACTCGCCCGGGTGCCGCCGACGTTCAAGCCCGCGTACCTCATCCACGGCGATGATCATGGCCGGATCGCCGAGCGCCGCGCGCGGTTGCGGTCGCTGGCGGAGTCGATCAGCGGCCCCGAGGGACTCGAGCTGATCGAAGGGGAGGAGGCCACCCCGGACCGCGCCGCAGCGGCCCTGGACGCCATGACGCTGGCGCTCGGGCGCCGGTTCATCATCGTCGACGGCGCCGAGCAATGGAAGGACAAGGATCTCGACGCGCTCGTCGCGTCGCTGGCGGCGATGCCGCCGGAGACGACGATCACGTTCTTCGCCCGTGAGGAGGGGCGCGCCACGGCGCCCGAGCGGCTGCACAAGGCGGTCCGCAAGGCCAAGGGCGACATCAGCGCCGAGGTCAGCGTCAAGTCGTGGGAGCTCCCCAAGTGGGTTGTCGCCCAGGCCGCCGCGCTGGGGATCGAGCTCGACACCGAGGGTGCCCGGGCACTCGTGCGCCACGTCGGGGACCGCCAGCAGCGCCTGCTGCGCGAGCTGGAGAAGCTGGCTCTCGGCGCCGGGCCTGAGGGCGCGGCCCTCGACGCGGCCGAGGTGGAGGAGCTGACCGCGTCCTCGGCCGAGCGCCGGGCCTGGATCGTTGCCGACGCGCTCGTGGCCGGTGATGCTCGGGCTGCGGTCTCGCTCTATCTCAAGCTCCGCGCGCAGGGCGAGCGGCTGCCCGGCCTGCTCTACTGGATCTCACAGAGAGTCCGGGCCGCGCATGAGGTGGCGGTGGCGCTCGATGTGGGCGAGCCGCCGGCTCAGATCAAACGTGGGATGCGGATGCCGTCCAAGGCCGCCGACCGGCTCATCGCCGACGCGCGCCGGGCCGGTTCCGAGCAGCTGGCGCGCGCCACGTGGGAGATCGCCGACCTGGAGCTCGCCTCCCGGGGCGGGGCCTCAGGTGGGGCGACCGAGGACACCGCGGCGCTGGTGGCGTTCGGGCGGATCACCGGAGAGACGATTTCGGACGACTGAGCGTGGGCCCGGCCCCTGCGGCGCCGGTCGCCGAGGTCCAGTCGGGGGGCGCCGTGGCCTAGTGGGAGCCCGCCGACTGGATCACCAGGATGACCGCCACCACGACGATGGCGAGCACGAGCACCGCGAGCGCGCGGGCGGCCCAGGCGCTGCGAGAGCGCAGCGATGGATTGAGCGGGCGTTCGCTATGCACGGCCGCCGGTTGGCGGAAGTCCGCCGGATCGGGGCCCTGGGATCCATGCCGGACGCTGGCCAGCTCCGCCCACGCCTCGGGCGCCGCGGCGGGGGCGGCGCGGGTGGGTCGAGGCGGCTCGGGGGACTCGGGCCCCAACAGCGATGCGGCCTCGGCAGCTGAAAAGGACCGGGTCGCCTGGGCGGCATCCTCGCGGCGAGCCGGACCGGTGTCGTTGGAGGTCTCGGCCCGGCGGGGCCGTGCCGGTGCCGGCTCCTGGGCCTGCGCCGGGGCCGCCTTGGAGGCGGCCGCGGTGGGCCGTGTCTCCTGTATGCGGGACAGACGGTTGCGCAGCCGCCCCGCCTCGGCCCGTTCCTCGGCGAGCGCGTCACGCGCTGACTCCAGCGCTCCGGTGCGCTCCGCCAGTGCCCTGCGCGCTGCGGTCTGGGCCTCGACCGTGCGGTCGCGCTC
>JBAWFG010000397.1:0-1956 GCA_049591655.1 Solirubrobacteraceae bacterium | reverse complement strand
GACGTCGAGGAGCTGAAATCACTCGGCGTGGCCGAGGTCTTCACCCCCGGCGCTTCGACGCAGCAGGCCATCGACTTCATCCGCGGCGCCGTCCGCGCCTGAGGTCCAGATGCGCCTAACGTGGCGTGCGGGCGTCCGGTCGACGGGCGACAGCGACCGATTGACTCGTCAGTCAACCGGGTATAGTCACGGCACCTTTTCAGAGCACAAACCGTGAGCACGCGGGTCGGATGACCCGTTCAGGACACGCGATAGGAGGCCACACTTGAAGATTTGCGTCCTGGTGAAAGAGGTTCCGGACGCCGCCGTCGAGAAGCGCATCAACCCCTCGACGGGGCGGATGGATCGGTCGGGAGAGCGGAACCTCAACCCATACGACACCCACGCCATCGAAGCGGCGATGCAGATCCGGGAAGGCGGAGCCGTCGAGGTCGACGAGATCGTTGCCGTGACCATGGGGCCGTCGACGGCAACGCGAGCGCTGCAGAAGGCCGTCTCGCTCGGCGCCGATCGTTCGCTGCACCTGTCCGACGACGCGCTCGCCGGATCTGATGTTGCGGCGACCGGATATGCGCTGTCCAAGGCGCTGGAGAAGGAGTCCCCCGACCTCGTCCTGCTCGGACAGCAGTCCGACGACGGCGAGTGCTACACGATCGGCGCGGTCGTCGCCGACCACCTGAAGATGCCGTCGCTGACCCAGGTGATCAAGATGGATCTCGCCGACAACGCGCTCACCTGTGAGCGCCAGGCCGAGTACGGCTACGACACCGTCGAGGTGTCGCTCCCGGCCGTCATCTCGGTCGGCGACGCCATCAACGAGCCGCGCTACCCGTCGCTGAAGGCGATCATGGGCGCCAAGAAGAAGCCGCTTGAGACGGTCGGCGCCGGCGATGTCGGCATCGATACCGGGCTCGTCGGCGGGGACGGCTCCCGCGTGCAGTGCGGCGAGTTCCACGACCCGCCGGCCAAGGCTGCCGGGGAGATCATCGAGGACGAGGACACCGACGAGACCGTCGAGAAGATCGTCGCCTGGCTCGACGAAAGGAAGCTGATCTGATGGCCGATGTACTGACCTACGTCCTGCACTACGAGGGCGAGTTCAACAAGAACTCCCTCGGCGCGGTCTCCGAGGGAGCCGCTCGTGCCGCCGAGACCGGCGGGGAGTGCCACGCGGTGGTCGTCGGCGGAGATGACCTCACCGACGACCTGTGCCAGACGCTTGGCGACTACGGCGCGACCAAGGTGTTTCGCGGCAAGGGCCCCGAGGGCCTGGCCCAGCCGGTCGTCGATGTGATGGCCAAGGTCATCGATGACGGCGGGCACGGCTACGCGCTGTTCGGCGGCGGCCTGCTCGGCTTCGAGATCGGTGCCGGTCTGGCTGCCCGTAAGCAGGCCGGTGTGACCATGGAGGTCACGGCGGTCAAGGCCAATGACGGCAAGCTCGTGGCCGAGCGCCCGATCCTGCAGGACTCCAAGATCTCGGTTTCCCAGTATCGCGGTGACCTCGGGATCATCATCGGGCGCATCAACGCGTTCGAGGTGAAGTCCGGCCAGGGCAAGACCGCCGAGGTCGTCGACGTCGACGTCGAGTACTCGGCGTGGTCCAACCAGGCCAAGATGGTCAACCGCGGCGAGCAGCGTGGCGCCGATGTCGACATCGAGGGCGCCGACATCCTCGTCGCCGGTGGTCGTGGCCTCGGCAAGGCCGAGGGCTTCGAGCTGGCCGAGGAGCTGGCCAAGGCGTTCGGCGGCAACGCCGCGGTCGCCGCCACCCGGGCCGTGGTCGACGCCGGGTGGTACCCGTACGCCGCGCAGATCGGTCAGACCGGCAAGACGGTCTCGCCGAAGCTGTATCTCGCCGCCGGCATCTCCGGGGCGATCCAGCACAAGGTCGGGATGCAGTCCTCGGAGAACATCGTCGCCATCAACAAGGACGCCAACGCGCCGATCTTCGAG
>JBAWFG010000396.1:0-4132 GCA_049591655.1 Solirubrobacteraceae bacterium | reverse complement strand
CCGTGACCACCGCGAGCGCCGCCACATCCTGGCCGCGGACGGTGTGCGCTGCCCGGACATTGACGACCTGGGTGGCGGGACCGCCACCCGCACCGAGGCGCGGCCAGCCGTTGAAGCCAACGACGGCGCTGCCGAGCACGAACAGGACGGCGGCGCCGAGGACGAGCGACGACGCGGTACCGAGACCTGCGAGATATGCCCGGGTCGTCTTCACGAGGTTGTCATCGGCCGCGCCCAGTGCGCCCTTTACCGGAGCGACATCGTGTCAAAGTCATCGGTGCGCTTCAAGCAGGGCTTATCCGGTCTGACAAGATCTGGAGGACCGTGCCAGCCCCCGCATCATTTGGCCGCGACCGCGGACTCCAGACCCGAATGCTCGGAACGTTGTTCCTGCTGGGGCTCGTCTACGTGATCCTGATCGCGGTGCTGATCGCCGCCGGCGCCGGCGCCGTCACCGTGGCGGTCATCGCCGGGGTGCTGTTCGTGATCCAGTACTTCACCTCCGACAAGCTGGCGCTGGCATCGATGGGCGCCCACGAGGTCACCGCCCAGGAGGCCCCCGACCTGCACGCCACGATCGAGCGGCTGTGCATCCAGGCCAACCTGCCGATGCCGCGCGTGGCGATCGCCGACACGCCGATGCCCAACGCGTTCGCGGTCGGGCGCTCCCCCAGCACCGCCACCGTGTGCGTCACCACCGGCCTGCTGCGGCTGCTCAACCCGGCCGAGTTGGAGGGCGTGCTCGGCCATGAGCTCACCCACGTGGCCAACCGCGACGTGGCGGTGATGACGATCGCCAGCTTCTTCGCCTCGGTGGCGGCGTTCATCGTTCAGTTCGGCTTCTTCTTCGGCGGCGCGTTCGGCGGCGACGACAACGACGGCGAGGGCGCGGGCTTCATCGTCGTGTTCATCGTCTCCGGGATCGTCTATGTGATCTCGTTCGTGCTGCTGCAGGCGCTGTCGCGCTACCGCGAGTTCGCCGCCGACCGCGGCTCGGCGATCATCACCGGCCGGCCGAGCGCCCTCAGCTCCGCCCTGCTGAAGATCAGCGGGCAGATGGACCAGATCCCCCAGCGTGACCTCCGTGCCGCCTCCGGAGAGATGGCCGCCTTCTACATCTTCCCGCCCAAGGCCAAGCAGGCGGTCGCCACGCTGTTCTCCACCCACCCGCCGCTCGAGGCCCGCCTCGACGCACTCGCCAAGCTCGAGGCCCAGCTGCAGGGCGCCCGCTGATGGGCCTGATGGAGATCATCACCGGCAAGCGCAAGCTGGCCCAGCCCGCGCCCGACCGGCTGTTCGCCATCACCACGGCCTACGTGACCTTCGAGACGCAGCTGGAGATCGTCAGCCGCGGGACGGCGGCAATCGTCTTCCAGTCCCTCGACACCGCCGACTTCACCCAGATCGTCCGTGACATGGAGGAGGTCGTCCGGGCGACCGCATCCGACAGCGCCACCACCGTCGACACCTCGGTCGACGAGTACGGATTCAGCTGGCTGATCCTGCGCCAGGGGGCCGGCGCCGGGGCGACCGCAGGCGCCGGGGCGACCGCCGGCGGCCCGAGCGACGCGGGGATCGACTTCGACGGCCTCGTCGCCGGCATCAACGCCGTGTCGACCGCGCTCGCCGAGGGCGGTTACGGGGACCGGGTGCTCTGTGCGGTGTTCGCGTTCCGCGACGGCCGCGGCCGGTCGCTGTACTGGATCTACAACTACAAGCGTGGCTCGTTCTATCCGTTCGTCCCCGCCAGTGGCGAGCACTCCCGTGACAACGAGCACGAGCTCGTGCTCCGCGCCCAGGCCGGTACCGAGCTGCCGGTCGAGACCGAGCTGTCGCGCTGGTTTGCCCTGTGGGGCATTCCGGTCTGACCTTGCCTCGCGATGATGTGTAAGGTCTACGTCTGCGAGCCGTGCGCGCGCGATGCTGCCGCCTGCGGGTGCGCTAATCTCGATGATCGGCTCCTGGATCTTAAGCCGAGCCTAACCTTTCGCAGCGCCGCCCAGCGAGCGCGAGCCCATTCGCTTCGGACAAGGGAGACACCTTGCGCATTCTGATTCTCGGTGGTGACGGCTTTTGTGGTTGGCCGACTTCGCTGCACCTCTCGGCTTCCGGCCACGACGTCGCGATCGTGGACAACCTTGCGCGTCGTAACGCCGACATCGAGCTCGAGGCCGACTCGCTGACGCCGATCACGCCGATCGGTACCCGGCTCGCCGCCTGGCGCGAGCTGACCGGCCGGGAGATCGCCTTCCATCGTTTCAACGTCGCCGAGAACTACCGGGTGATGCTCGACCTGATCCTTGAGTACCAGCCTGACGCGATCGTGCACTTCGCCGAGCAGCGCGCCGCTCCGTACTCGATGAAGAGCTCGTGGCACAAGCGCTACACGGTGTTCAACAACGTCAACGCCACGCACAACCTGCTGGCGGCGCTCGTCGAGGCCGGCTCCGATGCCCACGTGGTCCATCTCGGCACGATGGGTGTCTATGGCTATGGAACCGCCGGCATCAAGATCCCCGAGGGCTACCTGCGGGTCAAGATCGACACCGACGAGGGGTCAGAGATCGAGCAGGAGATCCTGTATCCGGTCAACCCGGGCAGCGTCTACCACATGACCAAGACCCAGGATCAGCTGCTGTTCGCGTTCTACAACAAGAACGACGGGACCCGGGTCACCGATCTGCACCAGGGCATCGTCTGGGGCACCCAGACCGCCGAGACGCGGCTGGACCCGCGGCTGATCAACCGCTTTGACTACGACGGCGATTACGGCACGGTGCTCAACCGGTTCCTGATGCAGGCGGCCGTCGGGTACCCGCTGACCGTGCACGGCACCGGTGGCCAGACGCGTGCCTTCATCCACATCCAGGACACGGTGCGCTGCATCCAGCTGGCGATCGAGAACCCGCCCGAGCGCGGCGAACGCGTCCAGGTGTTCAACCAGATGACTGAGACCCACCGGGTGCGTGACCTGGCCAAGCTCGTTGCCGAACTCACCGGCGCGGAGATCGACTACGTCGACAACCCCCGCAAGGAGGCGGCCGAGAACGACCTGTTCGTCGCCAACGACCACCTGCTCGAACTCGGCCTGAACCCGATCACGCTCAAGGACGACCTCCTCGCCGAGGTCACCGAGATCGCCCGGGCCTACGCCTCGCGCTGTGACCGGACCAAGATCCCGTGCAGCTCGAAGTGGATCCAGAGCAGCCCGGACGCCGCCGAGCCGGCGGCGGTCGTCTCCGCCTAGTACGCGAGGCCCTGGGCCGCTGATCGTCCTCAATCGTCGGGCGGCAACCCGCCCGACGATCACGGGTGTCGAGCGTTGGACAGCCGAGGTCATCGATCGGCTGCTGGCCCTCGCGCCTGACCGCTACGTCGTCGCCCAGCCACCGCCACGGGCCCGTCGCCGGCTGCTGGCACAGGGCTGGGAGCAGGTCGCCCTCCCGGTCCGCGCCGGCCGCCTGGGGGCCCGGCTGGTGTTCTCACCAGCCAACCTGGCCCCGCTGGCGTGGCCGCGCAACGTCCTCGTCATGCACGACGCCGCGGTGCTGCGTGAGCCGGCGGCCTACTCGGCCGCCTACCGGGCCTGGCATGCCGCCGTCGGGCTCACCTGCGCCCGGCGGGCACTGGCCGTCGTCACCGTCTCGGAGTTCTCACGGCGCGAGCTCATCGAGCTGGCCGGCCTGGCTCCCGAGCGTGTCGTCGTCATCCCGGGCGGCGTGAGCGAGCGCTTCACGGCGCCGGCGGCTGACCCCCAGGCTGGGGCTCGCCGGCTGGGGCTCGAGCGCCCCTACGTGCTGACGATCGCCACCGCCGACGCCCGCAAGAACCTGTCGGCGCTCGTCCCGGTCGCCGCGGCGCTCGCCCACCACGGCATTGAGGTGGTGTGGGCCGGGGACTCGCGCCCGTACTTCAGCGCGACCGCCGCGCCGCCCGGGCTGCGGATGCTCGGCTACGTCCCGGACGCGGACCTGCCCGACCTCTATCGCGGCGCCCGGGCGTTCGTGCTGCCCTCCCGCTATGAGGGCTTTGGCCTGACCTGCCTGGAGGCGATGGCGTGCGGCACCCCGGTCGTCGCCGCCGACCGCGCGGCGCTTCCGGAGACATGTGGCGAGGCGGCACTACTCGTCGA